>NZ_POTY01000036.1 GCF_003236315.1 Micromonospora craterilacus | reverse complement strand
GGCGTGGTGGGCGGCGGGGTGGTCGGCGGCGGCGTAGTGGTGGGCGGCGGCGTGCTGCCACCCGCGTTCAGCGCCTCGAGGGTCGCGTTGTACGCGGCCTTCTTGTTGCCGTTGTTGTCGAAGAGCAGCGGGGTGCCGCCGGAGCGCCACGAGTCGCTGTCGCGGATGCCCCACACGGTGATGCCGGTGCAGCGGGCGACGGCGAGGCAGTCGGTGACCACCCGGCGGTACGTCTCGGCCTGCGTGCTGCCGGAGCCCTCGATGTCCAGCTCGGTGATCTGCACGTCCACCCCGAGGGCGGCGAAGCTGGACAGCGTGGTGCGGTAGTTGCTGGGGTACGGCGAGTTGGGGTTGAAGTGCGACTGGAGGCCGACGCAGTCGATCGGCACGCCCCGGCTCTTGAAGTCGCGGACCAGGTTGTAGACGGCCTGCGTCTTGGCGTGGCTCCAGTCGTCGGTGTTGTAGTCGTTGTAGCAGAGCTTGGCGCCCGGGTCGGCGGCCCGCGCGGCGCGGAACGCCGCCTCGATCCAGTCGTTGCCGGTGCGCTGCAGGTTCGAGTCGCGCCGGGCACCGCTGCCGCCGTCGGCGAACGCCTCGTTCACCACGTCCCAGGAGTGGATCTTGCCGCGGTAGTAGGTGGCCACCTGCGTGACGTGGTTGAGCATCGCGTTACGCAGCGCGGTGCCGGACATGTTCTGCATCCAGCCGGGCTGCTGGGAGTGCCAGGCCAGGGTGTGGCCGCGCACCTGCATGCCGTTGGCCCGGGCGTGGTTGACGATCCGGTCCGCGTTGGCGAAGCTGAACTGCCCCTGCTGCGGCTCGGTCGCGTCGATCTTCATTTCGTTCTCGGGGGTGACCGAGTTGAATTCGCGGTTGAGGATGCCGACGTAGGTCGAATCGGAGAGCTTGTACGCCGCCACCGCGGCGCCGAAGTACCGACCCTTCTCGGCCGCGGACGCACCCAGGGTGGTCGCCGCGCTGGCGCTGGAGGCCACCACCACGCTGGTGGCGACGACGGCGAGACCGACCGCGGCCGAGACCAGCGCGGTACGCGGTCGCAGTCGGGTCGCCGGGCGCCCGCTGGCGCGGGCGAAGGCGTTGTTCATGGCATGAGCCTTTCGACGAAGCCGTGCTGATGGGAAGCCGGCCCCGACCACTGCCCAGCACGATGGCCCTCCCCGTCGCCGACGCGGTCGCCCGGGAGCCGCGCCGGCCGGTGCACTCAGCCGGCCATCATGAGTAGTTCGAGGCTGTTCTATCGAAAACAGTATCGAAACACGTCCGAAAGCTCAACGCACTCCGGGCGTCTTTTGTGGACCGCACTTCCCCTCCGGAGCCGGCCCGCCCCACGGCAGGACGGTCGCGCTGGCCAGGACGCCGGCTCCGAAAGTTTCGGCAGCGCCGACCGGCAATCGATCAGCCGACCAGCGCCGCGCCGTCGGCCAGCGGGACCGCCGGGGCGGGCTCGGCGAGCACGCCGGCGAGCCAGCGCAGCTGGCGCCGTACGTGGGTGGCGTCGCCGTGTTCGTGGCCGTTGAACGGGTACACGTGCATGGTCCGGGCGACCGGCTCCGCGCTGCCGTTGGCCGCACCGTACTGGTTGTACGCGGCGAACCCGGTGCTCGGCGGGCACACGGTGTCGCGCAGCCCGACCGCGAAGTGGGCCGGCGCGCAGGCCCGACGGGCGAAGCAGACGCCGTCCACGTAGGAGAGCGTGCGCCGCACCGCGGATTCCGCGTCCCGGTTGACGGCGAGGTAGTTGACGATCTCGCCGTACGGTGCGGCGTCGGTGATCTCGATGGCCCGCTGGACGTGGCAGAGGAACGGCGCGGTGCTCATCAGCGCGGCGAGATCGGGCACCAGCCCGGCGACCGCGAGGGCCAACCCACCGCCCTGACTGTTGCCGGCGGCCACCACCCGCTGCGGGTCGACTCCGGGCAGGGCCCGGGCCGCCTGGACCGCGCGCACCGCGTCGGTGATGAGCCGCCGGTAGTAGTAGCCCTCCGGCGCCAGGATGCCCCGGGTCACCGGCCACGGCCCACCCGGCGCGGCGCCGTGCGGGTCGGCCGTGTCGCCCACGCCGTACTGGCCGGACTGCCCCCGGGCGTCCATCAGCAGGTGCGCGTAGCCGGCCACCGGCCAGGTCAGGCGTTCGTGCGGCAGGCCCCGGCCGCGCCCGTAGCCGACGTACTCCACCACCACCGGCAGCGGCTCGTCCACTCCGGACGGCCGGGTGTACCAGGCCCGGACCGGGTCACCGGCGAACCCGGCGAAGGTGACGTCCCAGCTGTCGACCAGGCGCAGGTCGGTCGGCTCGGGACGGACGTCGACCAGCACCGGCCGCGCCGCCGCCTCCCGCAGGGTGGCCCGCCAGAACGCGTCGAAGTCGGCGGGCTCCGGCACGGCGGGAGCGTACTGCCGCAGCTGGTCGAGGGGCAGGTCGAACAGGGGCATGGATCCTCGCAGGTGAGCGGTCAGGTCGGTGGCGGCGGTGCGGTGCTCTCGCGTACCACCAGCTCGGCGACCAGGTCGATCCGGCTCGGCGGCAGGGCGACCCCGCGGGCGAGGTCGAGCAGCATCCGGGTCGCCGTGCCGGCCATGTCGCGCAGCGGCTGGTTGACCGTGGTCAGTGCCGGGCCGATCCAGGCGGCGACCGGGAGGTTGTCGTAGCCGACCACGGACAGGTCGCCGGGCACGTCCAGACCGAGCTGCCGGGCCGCCCGCAGGACCCCCATCGCCTGCAGGTCCGAGCCGGCGAAGATCGCGGTCGGCCGGTCCGGCCGGCTCAGCAGCTCGATGCCGTGGGTGTAGCCGGCGTCGAGGTGGAAGTTCCCGGCGCGGACCAGGGCGGGGTCGACCGGTACGCCGAGTTCCTCGTGGGCGCAGCGGAAGCCGGCGGTGCGGGCCCGGGCGCAGAGCACGTCCGGCGGACCGGAGATGATCGCGACCCGGCGGTGCCCGAGCTCCAGCAGGTGGCGGGTGGCGAGCAGGCCGCCGTTCCAGTTGTTCGAGCCGACGGTGGGCACCGAGGCCGAGCTGGCGCTGTCGGTGTCGACCACCACGACCGGGATCGCCTGGCGCTGCAACTGCTGCCGTTGCTGGTCGGTCAGGTTGCACATGACCAGCAGTACGCCGAGCGGGCGCCGGGCGATCAGTGCGTCCACCCACGACTGCGGCGGCCGGTGCGCGCCACCCAGTTGCGACAGCACCACGTTCAGCTGGGTGGCGGAGGTGACCGCCTCGACCCCACGGATGATCTCCAACGCCCAGTCGGAGCCGAACTCGTGGAACACCAGGTCGATCTGGCCCTCGCCGGTGGTCCGCCGGGCGCGGCGACGGTAGCGGTGTCGCTCCAGGCTGGCCTCGACCCGCGCCCTGGTCCCGGCCGCGACGTCCGACCGCCCGTTGAGGACCTTGGAGACGGTCGCCGACGACACGCCGACCTCCTGCGCGATGGTCGCGATCGTCGTGGAGCCGAGCCCGGTCGGCGATCGGTCGTCAGTCATCCGATCCTCTGCAACGCTCCCGAAAATTTCGGAGAACTGTAGCACGGCGTCGGCGGGTAGGCGATGACGGAAGTCGATGGTGGTGGGACTGGCGCCGAGCATCAGGCAATCGCTTGCCTGCGCAGCAGGTGCAGCGTGAACAGCATGTCCCCGAACCCTTGACACGTCTCTTCGACGCCCATAAATTCCCGACACAGATGCCGAGCTGGTTATCGAAATTTTCGAGAATCGCCGTGCGCCACGGCGGTGGGCGTGGCCGGCCGGGACGACCTCCCGGGCGCGGCCAGAGGGGTTCGCATGACAAGTCAGCTGCCCGTCGACGATCGACCGGCGTCACCGGACGCCGATCGGTGGCGTGACCCGGGGCTGCGGCCCGACGAACGGGCCGACGCGCTCATCCCGCTGATGTCGCTGGAGGAGAAGGCCGCCCAGCTGGTCGGTCTCTGGGTCGGCGCCGACGCCTCCGGTGAGGGCGTCGCGCCCCACCAGACCGACATGGTCGAGCACACCCCGCCCTGGCCGGACGCGATCCGGCACGGCCTCGGGCAGCTGACCCGGCCGTTCGGCACCGCACCGGTCGACCCGGTCCTCGGCGCCCGGTCGCTGGCCGCCTCCCAGGCACAGATCGTGGCGGCCAGCCGGTTCGGCATCCCGGCCCAGGTCCACGAGGAGTGCCTGACCGGCCTCGCCGCCTGGCGCGCCACCGTCTATCCGGCCCCGTTGAGCTGGGGTGCGGCCTTCGATCCCGACCTGGTCGAGGAGATGGCCGGGCGGATCGGCCGGTCAATGCGGGCCGCCGGGGTCCACCAGGGCCTTGCCCCGGTGCTGGACGTGACCCGCGACTACCGCTGGGGGCGAACCGAGGAGACGATCGGCGAGGACCCGTACCTGGTCGGCACGGTCGGTGCGGCGTACGTGCGCGGGCTGGAACGGGCCGGCGTGGTGGCGACGCTGAAGCACTTCGCCGGCTACTCCGCCTCCCGGGGCGGACGGAACCTCGCCCCGGTGCCGATGGGCCGCCGGGAACTGGCCGACGTGATCCTGCCGCCGTTCGAGATGGCCCTGCGGCTGGGCGGCGCCCGGTCGATCATGCACTCCTACGCGGAGATCGACGGCGTGCCGGTGGCCGCCGACGAGGAGCTGCTGACCCGGGTGCTGCGGGACCAGTGGGAGTTCACCGGGACGCTGGTCGCCGACTACTTCGCCGTCCGGTTCCTGCAGACCCTGCACGGTGTCGCCGCGGACGCCGGCGGGGCCGCCCGGCTCGCCCTGCGCGCCGGCATCGACGTGGAACTGCCCACCGTGGACACCTTCGGCGCACCGCTGGTGGCGGCGGTGCGCGCCGGCGAGGTCGACGAGGTCCTGCTCGACCGCGCGCTGCGCCGAGTGCTGATCCAGAAGATCGAGCTGGGGTTGCTCGACGACGGGTGGCGGGCGCTGCCTGCCGACGTCGACGGGCTGCGCCTGGACGACGACGCCGACCGGGCGGTCGCCCTGCGGCTGGCCCGCCAGTCCGTCGTCCTGCTGCGCAACGACGACGGACTGCTGCCGCTCGCCGCCGACCAGCAGGTCGCGCTGGTCGGCCCGGTCGCGGACGACCCGATGGCCATGCTCGGCTGCTACTCCTTCCCGCTGCACGTGGGCCCGCAGTACCCCGAGCACGGGATCGGGGTGGAGATACCGTCGCTGCGCGAGGCACTGCAACGGCGGCATCCGCAGCTCACCCACGTGCCGGGCACCACCATCACCGGGGACGACACCGCCGGCATCGCCGCGGCGGTGGCGGCGGCCACCGACGCCGACGTGTGCGTGCTCGCCGTGGGCGACCGGGCCGGCCTGTTCGGTCGGGGCACCTCCGGCGAGGGCTGCGACGCGATCGACCTCCAGCTGCCCGGGGTGCAGGCCGAACTGGTACGCGCGGTGCTGGCCACCGGAACACCGGTGGTGCTGGTGGTGCTCTCCGGCCGGCCGTACGCGCTCGGCGCGGCGGTGGACGGCGCCGGTGCGATCGTGCAGGCGTTCTTCCCCGGCCAGCTCGGCGGCCAGGCGCTGGCCGAGGTGCTCACCGGCGAGGTCGACCCGTCCGGGCGGCTGCCGGTCAGCGTGCCCCGGCACACCGGCGGCCAGCCGGGCACCTACCTCTCCCCCGCCCTGGGCCGCCGCACCCAGGTGTCGTCGGTGGACCCGACGCCCGCGTTCCCGTTCGGCCACGGGCTCAGCTACACCACCTTCGAGTGGAGCGACGCCACGGTGGGCACCAGCCCGACCGCCGGGCCGGCCGACCCCACGGCTGAGCCGGCCAGTGCCAACGGTGCCACCAGCACCACCGGCGAGCCGGTGAGCTGGGCGGTCGACGGCGAGGCGACGGTCGGCGTCACGATCCGCAACACCGGGTCGCGGGCCGGCACCGAGGTGGTCCAGCTCTACCTGCACGACCCGGTGGCGCAGACCACCCGACCGGTGGTCCGCCTGGTCGGATACGCGCGGGTGCCGGTGGAGCCGGGCACGGCGGCCCGGGTCACCTTCGTCGTCCCCGCCGACGTCACCTCGTTCACCGGGGTGCACGGCCGGCGGGTGGTCGAACCCGGTGACGTGCAGCTGCGTCTCGGCCGGTCCAGCGGCGACATCGTGGCGAGCCTGCCGCTGCGGCTGGTCGGCGACGAACGCGAGGTCGGCCACCAGCGGCAGTTGGTCTCCCGGGTACGCGTCGAGCGCGCCGCCGTACCGGCGCCGCGGGGCCGGCGATGAGCACGCCGACCACGGTCACCTCGCCGGCGCCGGCACCCGGCCCGCCGGCTTCCCGCCCACCGGTTCCGCGCGCCGCGCGCCGGACCTGGCGCCGGGCGCTGCGCCGGGACTGGCAGCTGTACTCGCTGGCCATCCTGCCGCTGCTGTTCTTCCTGGTCTTCCGGTACCTGCCGATGCTCGGCAACGTGATCGCCTTCCGCCGGTTCCAGCCCGGCGGCAGCATCTTCGGCGAGTACTGGGTGGGTCTGCGGTACGTGAAGATGTTCCTCAGCGACCCCACCTTCTGGAACGTCTTCACCAACACGCTGGTGCTGGGCGCGCTGACCCTGCTGTTCTGCTTTCCGCTGCCGATCGTGCTCGCGCTGCTGCTCAACGAGGTACGCGCCCGCAAGCTCAAGCGGTTCGTGCAGTCGGTGTCCTACCTGCCGCACTTCCTGTCCATCGTGATCGTGGCAGCCATGGTCATGCAGCTGCTGTCCATGGACGGGTCGATCAACCAGCTAGTGCGGGCGGCCGGCGGCGAGGCGGTGCCGTTCCTGCAACGGCCCGAGTGGTTCCGGGCCATCTACGTCTCGTCGGAGGTCTGGCAGACCGTCGGCTGGGGCACCATCCTCTACCTCGCCGCGCTCACCACCATCGACGACGACCTGTACGAGGCGGCCCGGATCGACGGCGCCAACCGGTGGCGGCAGACCTGGCACGTCACCCTGCCCGGCATCCGGCCGACCATGGTGACGCTACTGATCCTCAACATCGGCGCTTTCATGGCGGTCGGGTTCGAGAAGATCCTGCTGCTCTACAACCCGCTGACGTATCCGACCGCCGACGTGATCTCCACGTACCTGTTCCGGATGGGCTTCGCGTCCAGCAACTTCAGCTACGCCGCCGCGATCGGGCTCTTCGAGGCGGTGATCGGGCTGATCCTCGTCATGTCGGCGAACCTGATCGCCCGTCGCACGGTGGGGACGAGCCTGTGGTGACCGTCGACACCGCCGAGCGCGCCACCGAGACCAGGCCGCGCCGGCGGCGGGGCATCCGGCAGACCCGGGGCTACCGGGTGTTCCAGGTGGTCAACGCGATCGTCCTGACCCTCGTCGTGCTGGTGACGCTCTACCCGTTCGTCAACATCGTGGCCCGCTCGATGAGCGAGGAGGCGTACATCATCGCCGGCCAGGTGAACCTCGTCCCGCGCGGGTTCAACCTGGACACCTATCGGCTGGTGATGTCCGACTCGATGTTCTGGACGAACTACCGCAACACCGTGGTCTACACCGTCGCCGCCACGGTCATCTCGATCGTGATGACCACCTGCTACGCGTACGTGCTGTCCAAGAAGCACCTCAAGGGTCGCAGCGCGCTGGTCGGCATCGCGGTGTTCACCATGTTCTTCTCCGGCGGGCTGATCCCCAACTACGTGCTGGTCACCAGCCTGGGCCTGAAGAACAGCGTCTGGGCCATCGCGCTGCCCAACGCGATCAACGTGTTCAACCTGCTGGTGATGAAGGCGTTCTTCGAGAGCCTGCCGGTCGAGTTGGAGGAGGCCGCCGCCGTCGACGGGCTGAACACGTACGGCATCCTGCTGCGGATCGTGCTGCCGCTGTCGAAGGCCATCGTCGCCACGATGGTGTTGTTCTACGCGGTGGCCTTCTGGAACTCGTGGTTCGCCGCGTTCCTCTACATGGACCGGCAGGAGCTCTGGCCGGTGACCGTCTACCTGCGCAACCTGATCGCGGGGGCCACCGGCGCGGAGAACGTCGGCGCGATCGCCGAGGCCAACGAGGTCCAGGCCGAGGCGACCCTCAAGGCCGTGACCATCGTGCTCACCACCCTGCCCATCCTCCTGGTCTATCCCTTCGTCCAGCGGTACTTCGTCCGCGGCATCATGCTCGGCGCGGTCAAGGGATAGCCAGCGTGTCCACCCACCCCCACCACCGAACCGAGAGGACCCGCCATGTCCCGCAGACCGTGGCGCCGCGTTGCCACAGCCGCCGCCGCTCTGCTCGCGGCCACCAGCATCGCCGCCTGTAGTGACGACCCGTCCGACGCCCAGGACCTGTCGGAGAACCGGGTCGGCGCGATGGCCGAGTACGCCGCCGGTACGCAGTTCAAGGCCACCGAGCCGCTGTCCTTCTCCGTCCTCTACAACAACCACCCGAACTACCCGCTGAAGAACGACTGGCTGTTCTGGTCGGAGCTGACCTCGCGGACCAACGTCACGCTCGACCCGGTCGCCGTGCCGCTGAGCGACTACAACCAGAAGCGCAGCCTGCTCATCGGCGCCGGTGACGCGCCGTTGCTCATCCCGAAGACGTACCCGCCGGACGTGAACACGTTCGTCTCTTCCGGGGCGATCCTGCCGGTCAGCGACTACCTCGACCTGATGCCGAACCTCAAGGACAAGATCGAGAAGTGGAACCTGAAGCCTGAGATCGACACGCTCCGGCAGGAGGACGGCAAGTTCTATCTGCTGCCCGGTCTGCACGAGAAGCCCTGGCACGACTACTCGCTGGCCGTCCGCACCGACATCATGCAGGAGCTGAACCTGGAGGTCCCGAAGACCTGGGACGACCTCTACACCGTGCTCAAGGCGATGAAGGCGAAGTATCCGGACGTCTACCCGTTCTCGGACCGGTGGAGCCAGCCCAACCCGGCCGGCAACCTGCTCAACCTGCTGGCCGTGTCGTACGGGCTGGAGGGCGCGGGCTGGAACTTCCAGCACGTCAGCTGGGACCCCGAGGCGAAGAAGTTCGAGTACACCGGCGCCACCGAGAAGTACAAGCAGATGTTGCAGTACCTCAACAAGCTGGTCGCCGAGAAGCTGCTCGACCCGGAGAGCTTCACCCAGACCGACGACGTCGCCCGACAGAAGCTCGCCAACGGCAAGTCCTTCGTGATCAGCGCCAACGCCCAGGCCGTGGTCAACGACTACCGGCCGGACCTGGCGAGGAACGCCAACGCCAAGATCGCGAAGATCCCGCTGCCGGTCGGGCCGGCTGGTGAGATCAACCCAGCCAGCCGCCTGGAGAACGGCATGATGATCTCCTCGAAGGCCCGGGACAGCAAGAACTTCGTGGCGATGATGCAGTTCGTCGACTGGCTGTGGTATTCCGACGCGGGCCAGGAGTTCGCCAAGTGGGGCGTGGAAGGCACCACCTTCACCAAGGACGCCGCCGGCAAGCACACCCTCGCGCCGGACGTCAACGTCATCGGCCTGAACCCCGATGCCCCGAAGCACCTGCAGAAGGACTTCGGCTTCTACAACGGGGTGTTCGCCTACGGCGGCACCCCGGAACTGGTGCAGGCGTTCTTCTCCCCGGAGGAGCAGGAGTTCCAGCAGGTGATGAACGCCCGGACCCCGAAGTTGCCGCCGCCGCCGTATCCGCTGCGCGACGAGGAGCGGGAGCAGGTGTCGCTCTGGGAGACCCCGCTGCGCGACCACGTCTATCAGGCCACCCTCCAGTTCATCCTCGGGCAGCGTGACTTCGCCCAGTGGGACGCCTACCTGGCGGAGCTGAAGAGCAAGAACATGGACGCCTACATGGAGACGGTCACCAAGGCGTACGACCGCTACCAGCAGGCGAACGGCTAGCACCTGGCCGGTCCGGTCGTGTCGGTGCGACCGGACCGGCTGGCTCCCCGCAGGCACCGAGCACGAGGACGACGATGCGCATCACCGTTGCGGAGCACCCCTGCGGCCGACTGTCCGACGCGTGGCGGTTCGCCGTCGGCACCGGCCGGTTCGAGCTGGCGCTGCGGCGCGACTACCAGGACTCTCTCGCGCTGATCCAACGCGAGATCGGCTTCCGGCATATCCGTGGGCACGGGCTGTTCAGCGACGGCGTCGGCGTGCACCGCCCGTACGACTACCGGGGCGAGCGCCACGTCCGGCACGCCTTCACGTACCTCGACCAGGTCGTCGACGCGTACCTCGAACTGGGCATCCGGCCGTTCCTGGAGCTGGGATTCATGCCCGCCGACCTGGCCAGTGGCGACCAGACGGTGTTCTGGTGGCGCGGCAACGTCACCCCGCCCCGCTCGCACACCGAGTGGGCCGACCTGGTCCGGGCCACGGTCGGTCACCTCGTCGACCGGTACGGGCTGGCCGAGGTGCGCGGCTGGCCCATCGAGGTGTGGAACGAACCCGACCTCACCGACTTCTGGCAGGACGCCGACGCCGGCGCCTACCACCGGCTGTACGAGGTGACCGCGCACGCGGTCAAGGAGGTGGACGCCGAACTCCAGGTGGGCGGCCCGGCGCTCTCCCCCGGTGCCGGCGACGACTGGCTGCCCCGGTTCGCCGAGTTCGTCACCGACCGGTCGGTGCCGGTCGACTTCGTCAGCCGGCACGCGTACACCTCCGGGCCGGCCCAGCACGTGCCGTTCGGCGTACACCAGACCCTGGCCCCGGCGGCCCGGCTGCTGGAACAGTTCGCCAGCCCGCGCCAACAGCTCGCCGGCACCCCGCTCGCCGAGCTGCCCGTGCACGTCACCGAGTTCAACTCCTCCTACCGGCCGGACAACCCGATCCACGACACCGCGTTCCACGCCGCCTACCTCGCCCCGGTGCTGGCCGGCGGCGGCGACCTGGTCGACTCCTTCGCGTACTGGACGTTCAGCGACATGTTCGAGGAGCAGGGGGTGCCGACCACGCTGTTCCACGGCGGGTTCGGCCTGCTCACCCACCGCCAGATCAAGAAACCCACCTACCACCTGTACGCGTTCATGAGCCGGCTCGGCGACCAGGTGCTCGCCCGGGGCGCGGACCACCTGGTCACCCGCGACGACTCCGGCCGGGTCACCGTGCTGGCCTGGGCGCCGGTCGACGTCACCGGCCGCGACCCGGTCGACGGGCACACCGTGCGCCTGTCGCTGCCGGTGGCCCCGGCCCGTACCGCCTTCCTGCTGCGCTCCTCGGTCAGCGAGGAGGCGGGCAACGCCTGGCGGGCGTGGTGCGAGCTGGGCCGCCCGGCCTCGCCGACCGCGTACCAGCTCGACCTGCTGCGGACGGCCGCCGAGCCGGCCCGGCGGCACGCGTCGCTGCCGGTGGTGGCCGGCCGCGTCGAGCTGGACCTGCACCTGACCCGGCACGAGGTGACCCTGGCCGAGGTCACCCCGGTGACCGACGAGACACCACCATGGTGGGACGAGCGCCGCCTGTTCGGCCGGGAGCCGTCGTGAGCACCGCGGTTCGGCGTGAGTTCGGCGAGGGGCCGCTGTCGCGGGGGGCCGCGCTGGTCTACACCCTGCTGGTGGTCGAGTTGCTGCTGTTGCTCTGCGCGGCGCCCGGCCTGGCCGCGCTGTTCGCGTTGGAGCGCCACGTGAGCAACCTGCCGCTGGTCGCCGTCTGCGCGGTGCCGCTCGGCCCGGCGCTGTCCGCCGCGGTGTACGCGCTGCACCGCCAGCGCCTCGACCTGACCGACCTGCACCCGTGGCGGCTGTTCTGGCGCGGCTACCGGGCCAACCTGGCCGGCTCGCTGCTGGTCTGGGTGCCGACGCTGCTGTGGCTGACCGTCATCGCGGTGAACCTGGTCAACCTGCCGGCCGCCGGGGTCCCGGCCTGGTGGGCGGTGCCGTTGGTGCTGGTCGGCGCGGGGGTGGCCGTGGTCGGGGTCAACGCGCTGGTGATCACCTCGCTGTTCACGTTCCGGCTGCCCGACGTGATTCGGCTGGCCGGGTACTTCGTGCTGCGTACCCCGTTGGTGCCGGTCGGCACCGCGTTGCTGCTGGTCGCGGCGACGATGCTCACCCTGGTCGCCTCGGAGGCGGCGCTCGCCGCACTGGGCTCGGTGCTGGCCCTGGCCCTGGTCCGCGGCGGTGAACCGATGATCGCCACCATCCGGAAGGAGTTCGTGAGGTGAGTCTGCCGGTCACGCCGAAGGTGCCGTTCGGCGGCGACTACAACCCGGAGCAGTGGCCCGAGCCGGTGTGGGGCGACGACTACCGGCTGTTCGACCTGGCCGGCATCGACACCGTCACCCTCGGCGTGTTCGACTGGGCGCTGACCCAGCCGGCCCCGGAGGTGTACGACTTCGCCCTGCTGGATCGCATCGTCGAGCGGGCCACCGCGCAGGGTCGCATGATCTGCCTGGCGACCGGCACGGGAGCCCACCCGGCGTGGTTGGCCCGCGCCCACCCGGAGGTGACCCGGGTCGACTTCGAGGGGCGTCGGCACCGGTTCGGGCAGCGGCACAACTCCTGCCCCAGTTCCCCGGTGTTCCGCCGGCTGTCAGCCGAGTTGGCGCGCCGGGTGGCCGGCCGCTACGCCGACAAGCGGTCGGTGGTGGCCTGGCACGTCGGCAACGAGTACGGCGGTGCCTGCTACTGCGAGCTGTGCGCGGCGGGCTTCCGGGACTGGCTGCGCGAGCGCTACCGCACCCTGGCGGCGCTGAACACGGCCTGGTACACCACGTTCTGGTCGCACACCTTCACCGACTGGGACGAGATCGAGCCGCCGTCGGCGCTGACCGAGCACTGGCGGGGGCCGGACCACACCGCCTTCCAGGGCATCACCCTGGACTACCGGCGGTTCATGTCGGAGGCGATGCTGGCCAACTTCCGCGACGAGAAGGCGGCGATCCGCGAGTCCAGCGAGCTGCCGGTGACCACCAACTTCATGGGCATGTACCGGCCGATCGACTACCACCGCTGGGCGGAGCAGCTGGACTTCGTCTCGTGGGACAACTACCCGCCCGACGACAGCTCGCCACACTGGGCGGCGCTGAGCCACGACCTGATGCGGGGCCTTAAGGGCGGGCAGCCGTTCTGGTTGATGGAGCAGACGCCGAGCATGACGGCCTGCCGGGACGTCAACCAGCTCAAACGGCCCAGGGTGATGCGGCTGTGGAGCTGGCAGGCGGTCGCACACGGCGCGGACGCGGTGCTGTTCTTCCAGCTGCGGGCGTCACGCGGGGCGTGCGAGAAGTACCACGGGGCGGTCATCGGCCACGCCGGCCGCGCCGACACCCGGGTGTTCCGGGAGGTCGCCGAACTCGGGGCGGAACTGGGCCGGCTCGGCGGCGCGACGCTGGGCGCACGGACCCCGGCCCGGGTGGCGTTGCTCTTCGACTGGGACAGCTGGTGGGCGCTGGAGATATCCGACGGCCCGTCCCGGCTGGTCCGCTACCAGCAGGTGCTGCTGGCCTACTACCGCGCGCTGTGGGAGGCCGGGGTGGACGTCGACGTGGTCGCGGTCGACGCGGACCTCTCCGGCTACCAGGTGGTGGTCGCTCCGGCGCTGCACATGGTCAAGGGCGACCTGGCCGAGCGGTTGGCCGGGGTGGCCGAGCGGGGCGGGTCGGTGCTGACCACGTTCCTGTCCGGGCGGGTGGACGTGGACGGCAACGCGTTCCTGATGGACGTGCCCGGCCCGCTGGGGCCGCTGCTGGGTGTCCGGGTCGACGAGTGGGACGCCCGCGAGGCGGACGTGGTCAACCCGGTCTGCCTGGGCGAAGGCGCCGACCGGGTCGAGGTCGCCGCACGGCTGGTGTTCGAGCTGGTCATCGCCGAGGGTGCCGAGGTGGTGGGCAGCTACCAGGCCGACTTCTACGCGGGCACCCCGGCGGTCACCCGCCACGCGTACGGCGCCGGCCACGGCTGGTACGTCGGCACGGCGCTGGACCAGCCCGGCGTGTCCTGGGTGGTGCGGCAGGTGCTCGACCACCACGGCCTGACCGGACCGTACCCGGACCTGCCGGGCCTGGAGACCACCGTGCGGGTCACCGGTGACGGGACGCGGCTACGGTTCCTGCTCAACCACGACGCCGAGCCGGTGCAGGTGACCGCCACCGTCGGCGGCGTCGACCTGCTCACCGGTGCCCGGGTCGAGCCCGGCGAGCCACTGCGGCTCGACGGCCACGGGGTCCGCGTGGTCCGCGAGGAGTAGCTCCACCCAACTCCCTGACCCACCATTGCGGTTCGGTATCGGTCTGGCGGGACCGGAATGCCCTACAGCAGTTCGTGGCATGGCCGGCCCACCTGGCGATAATGAAGCGGTACCGCCGACGTGGCCGCCTGACATCGACCACGTGGACGGCCGAACGGTGCGAACCGTCGAGTATCTGGCGGGAAGCCCGGCCACACCTTGCCGGCCGGTGAGCCGCCGCAGCGGGCATGCCTTGCCGCGGGCGGCGCTATCTCGCGATGCTATACGGTCAGCAGGTGAGAATCGAACGTCACTGGTGGAACGGGGACCGGAGTCCGCGAGGGCGTCGCGACGTCTACATCCGCACCGACGGCCAGCAATGGGAAGTAGAGGCGCAAACCGGCGGCACCGCAGGCCGGTCGAAGCTGTACCCCTGTCCGAGTCGGGCCTCTGCGGAGATCCTCGCCGACGCATGGCTGGGTAGTCGTCGTCCGGAATGGCGGCAAATGGTGCCCTGACCGTGGGATGTCAGGAGCACTCCCGGCAGACCTCCCGGCCGTCGGGCACCACGGCGAGCTGATTGCGGTGATGCACCAAGAAGCAGAGCGCGCATCGGAACTCGTCCGGCTGCATCGGTACGACCGCCACGGTCAGTTCCTCGCCGGACAGATCCGCGCCGGGCAACTCGAAGTTCTCGGCAGCCTCGGCCTCGTCGAGGTCAACTCTCGCTGACTGCGACGCCGCTCCGCGCGTCTTGAGTTCCTCCAGGCTGTCGTCTTCAACCTCGACGACGGGTCGACGCGGTGCGTCGTAATCGACGGCCTTGCTCATCGTGATGGCCTTTCCGGCTTTGGTTCATGGGTGTCACGTCACGACGGGCGACCGCGGGGATCAGGTCGTGGCGCTCAAGAGAGCGTTGAAAGGGCACGGGAGCCGTGTGCCGCCGAAGGCTCCGCCAACGGATCAGCCGCTTCGGCGGTTACCCCACCGACGCGGGCTCTGGACCGAGCCCCGACCGCCGAGGTGCTGACCCTTTCCATACGGTTGAGACGAGGCGACCTTCCCCTTCGCGCGTCGGGCAGCCCGATTTGCGTAAACGGCCGGCTCGTCGGTCTCGGTCTCGGTCTCGCCCGTGGTTGGCGTGTCGGCGTCCTCGGCGTGGGCGTCTTGAACGGGCTCAGGCTCCGCCATCGGTATCTCCCTGGATTCGTGAGGGCACCCTGCGGACCATCGCCAGCCGGCGGACGCGGACTGGTCGACGCCGGTGTGGGCACCTTGACGGTATCGCAACGCCGACCTCGTCCGATCGCCGGTCCCTAGAGCCCACGGACGGCAACCCGCCGTCAGCGGTGGCCGACGACGTTGACCACCTTGCCGTCCGGGTCGCGGACGAAGAAGCGCCGGACGCCCCACTGCTCGTCGGTAATCGGGTGCACGATCTCTGCGCCCGTCGCGCGTACCGCCTCGTAGGCGGCGTCGACGTCATCGACCTCCACGCTGAGGTCCGGATTTTCGGAGGCCGCGGCATCCTTGGTGATGAGGATGACCTGGGCGGTGGGGTTGGACGGTGAGACCAGGTTGACCACCCAGCCCAGGTTCATCTCCTCGCGGAAGCCCAGAAGCTGGTAAAAGCCGCTGCTCACGACCGGGTCGGCGGTGGTGATATCGGGCACCGCACGGCGAATAGTCATTGCCGGATTTTGGCATGGGAAGTACCGGCTCGCACGGATAGTGGCGCTGCGCCCCGGGACGGCTGGCCGACTCGGCGTGACTCAGTGCAGCGGGCGGCCGTGGGCGTCGGGGACGCCGGACTTGCGGTGGAAGTAGGCGTTGACCTGGTCCCGCCACTCCTGAGCGCAGCGCAACTGCTCGGCCAGGCGCTCGGTGACCCGGGCGTGCACGGTCGGGTCGACCAGCCCGGCGAGCCACTCCCACCGCCGGCACGTCGCCTCGACCTCGGCCACCCCGTCGAAGTGGGTGTCGTAGATGTGCTGGACGACCGTGCTGCCGCTGTGCAGGACGTGGTCGTAGGGCACGTGGTGGAAGAAGAGCAGCAGCTCGTCGGGGCAGGCGGCGAGCGACTCGTACGTCTGCGACCACGGCGGCGGGTACTGGCCGGTGAAGCCGGTGCCGGTGGCGCGGGTACGGTCCACGCCCACGCCGTCGCGGTCGGCGAAGTGGTAGGTGCCCCACGGGGTGTACTCGTACCCGTCGACGTCCGGGCCGTAGTGGTGCCCGGGGCGGACCATGAAGCCCACGCCCAGCGGGGCGGTGTACCGCTCGTAGCTGCGCCACGAGTCGTCCATGATCTGGTGCAGCGTCCGCCGCAGCAGGGCGGGGTCGGCCGACGTCGCCGGGGCGAAGGTCAGGTCGAGCCACTCGTCCAGCACCGCCTCGGGGCGCAGCTTCGGGTCCCAGGCGAGCCGGCCGAAGGCGTACAGGTTGGCCTGGGCCAGCGGATGCCCGGTCCAGAACGGATCGTCGCCCACGTTGGACACCGCGACCAGGCCACCCCCGTCGGCGGCCACGTCGGCGACGGTCCGCTCGCCGTCGCCCCAGGGGGCGAACCGCAGCAGCTCGCTCCACCAGGGCGCCAGGTAGCAGACGTGCTGCTGCTGGCCGGTGTACTCCTGGGTCACCTGGAACTCCACCGCCAGCCGGGTGCCGGGCATGGCCGCGATCACCGGCGAGACCGGCTCCCGGGTCTGGAAGTCCATCGGGCCGTGCTTGACCTGCACGATGACGTTGTCCCGGAACCGACCGTCGAGCGGGGCGAAATGGTCGTGGGCGGCGCGGGCGCGGTCCGTCGAGCGGTCCCGCCAGTCCTGCCGGTGGTCGTAGACGAAGGCCCGCCAGTGCACCACGCCGCCGTACGGTTCCAGCGGCCCGGCCAGCAGGTTCGCCCCGTCGGCGTGGTCACGGCCGTAGCTGAACGGGCCGGGCTGCCCCTCCGAGTCGGCCTTCACCACATACCCGCCGAAGTCGGGGATGTGGGCGTACACCCGCTGGGTGGTCTCGGCCCACCATTCCCGCACCGCCTCGTCGAGCGGGTCGGCGGTGGGCAGGCCGCCGAGGACGACGGGCGCGGCGAAGGTGACCGACAGGTGCACCCGGATGCCGTACGGCCGCAGCAGGTCGGCGATCTCGGCGACCTCGTCGAGCCGGTCGGTCAGCAGACGCGCCTCGGTGGCGTGCACGTTGACGTTGTTCACCGACACCGCGTTGACACCGCAGGCGGCCAGCAGCCGCCCGTACGCCCGGACCCGGTCCCGGTCGCGCCGGGGGTGACCGGCCCGCCAGAAGATCGACCCGCCGGCGTAGCCGCGCTCGACCTGCCCCATCACCGGGTGCACGTCGACGTTGTCCCAGTGGTCGAGCATCCGCCGGCGCATCGCCGGCCGGTGCACCCGCGCCGGATGTGGCGGCCCGTACGCCGCCTCGCCGAGGCGGACCACCTGGAACAGTCCGTAGAGGAGCCCGGCCTGGTCGTCGGCCAGCACCACGGTGACCTCGCCGGGGCGGACCACGGCGAAACCTTCCGGGCCGAGCGGCCCGCCCCCGGCCGCGGCGAGGTCGGCCCGAGCCGCGTCGACGTTGACCCCGAGCGGCCCCGGGTCGACGGCTTCGGTCCAGCCCGGCCGCACGGCGGTCTCGGGCGAACCGGGCCGGGCGGCGTTCGGGGTCCGGCCGGACTGGGTGGCGGTCGGGGTCGCGTCGGGCCGGGCCGCCGATCGGTGCGCGGTCAGGGCGAGCACGAGCTGTACGGGTGGGCCGTCGCCGGTCCGGCGGACCGTGCCGCCGTGCTCGGCGCAGGCCCGCTGGACCTCGGCGAACACCGTGTCGACGAGCGGGCCGTCGCCGTGGACGAGGGTGTGCCGGGAGCCGACCGCGCGGTACGCGGCGGGCGGCAGCCAGGCGGGGTGGACATCGGTCGGGTCGGGGGTGGTCACGCGTGCTCCCGGCGATTCCGTCGCATTGCGCAGATCGTAATGATCGCCTCGAATGCGTCAAGGTCCTTCCGGAAGCTTTCACCGGCACCCAGCAGCGCGGGACCGGCCGGGCACTGCCCCGGGTGCGGGGACCCTTAGGCTGACGCGCATGTCGCGGAGCATGCAGTGATCGACCTGGACGAGCAGAATCACCAGCCGGCGGAGGCGGTCACCGCCACTCCCGACCGCCTCATGGCCAGACGGAAGATGGCGTTGCGGCTCGTCGCGGCGCTGGTGGTCGGCGTTCTGCTGGGCGGCACTGGTGTCAGCGCGCTGCGAGACTCGCGTGATCGGCGGGAGCGGGCCGGTGTGGTCGCACTCGTGGCCTTACCTGTTGTGGGCAACTACGGCTCGACCGTCTCGTCTGAATCGGTCGGCGTGTCCGGGAAGTTGATGTTGGTCAACGCCGGCCCCGTGTCGATCACGGTTCGTGGGGTGCAAGGAGAGCGGCCGGGCGTCGTGATGCACAGCATTGGACAGCCCCGTCTGCTGCCCCCTGGCGGCACCGCTCAGCTCGTGGTCGAGCTGCGATTCGAGTGCTCGATCGCATTCCAGCCGGAGCCGTTGCCGATACGAATATCGGTGCAGACCGACGACAAGCACGTCAGAGAGGTCAGCCGACCGGTCGACTTCGCAGGAAGCGAGTGGGAGCGCGATGCGATGGGCAATTGCGAGCTCCGATAGCCACCGCAGCGTGATGTCACACCGACATATTCATGTCTGTGTGACATCACGCTTCCGGGCGACACATGGGTGCGGCCGTCATTCGCCGGAGCGGCCGCCCGCACGCCCAGCGGGACCTGGGTCCAGCAGGTGGGCGAGTTCGGTCGGGGTGCGTGGCCGGGCGCCGGCCAGACCGGGGGTACGGTCCAGCAGCCGGTGCACCACCGGCGCCCAGGCGGGCGTCAGCCGGGCCCCGGTGAGCAGTTCGCCGCCGGCCAGTTCGGCGCCGGTCACCCCCTGCCGGACGTGCCCGCGCGCCACCAGCACGCGTTCGTCGGCCCAGCGGTAGGCCAGGTCGACGTCGTGCGTGGCCAGCAGCAGCGTGGTGCCGCCCCGGTGCAGGGCATCGAGGGTACGCAGCAGCGCCTCCACCCCGGACGGGTCGAGCCCGGCCGTCGGCTCGTCGAGGATCAGCACCCGTGGGCGCAGCGCCACCGCGCCGGCGATGGCCACCCGCTTGCGTTGCCCATACGACAGCAGGTGGGTGGGCCGGTCGGCGAGGTCGCTGATCTCCAGCGCGGCGAGGGCCTCGGCGCAGCGGTGGCGTACCTGGTCGTCGTCGAGGCCGAGGTTGACCGGTCCGAAGGAGACGTCCTGGAAGACGGTTGCCGCGAACAGCTGGTCGTCGGGGTCCTGGAGGACGAGTTGGACCTGCTGGCGTACGGCGAGCAGGCCGGCCCGGTTCCGGCACAGCGGCACCCCGCCGACCAGCACCGTGCCGCTCTCGGTGGCCAGCGCGCCGACCATCAGCCGGAACAGGGTGGTCTTGCCGCCGCCGTTGGGTCCCAGCACGGCCATCCGTCGGCCGGCCGGCACCACGAGGTCCACCCCGGTGAGGACGGGCCGGTTCGGCTCGTAGCCGAAGCCGACCGCGCGCAGCTCCAGCAGCGGTGTGCTCACCCTGTCACCACCAGCATCCGGGTGGCCAGCACCAGGGCGGCCAGCAGCAGCACGGTGGTGGCGAGGAACGCCGCCGACGGCCGCCGGACCTCGGTGCGTACCGCGAGTGAGCCGGTGTAGCCGCGCAGGGCCAGCCCCTCCTCCAGCCGGCGGGCCAGCGAGAAGGCCCGGAGGAACACCGCGCCGGCCTGCCCGGCCAGGGACCGGTAGGTGCTGGCCCAGGTGCGGTAGCCGAGCCGGGCCGCCTGCGCCTGCCGCACCGCGTGCACGCTGTCCAGCAGCAGGAACAGCATCCGGTAGATCAACGCGGCGACCTCGGTGACGGCGGTGGGCACGCCGATGCGGTGCAGCCGGGGCAGCACGTCGGCCAGGGGCGTGGTGGCGGCGAACAGCAGCAGGCAGAGCAGCGCGGCGGCGGCCCGGCCGGCGGTGGCTCCGGCCGTGGCGACGCCGTCCGGCGCCCACCGGACGCTGGTCGGGCCGGAGACCGCGACCAGCATCGGCACCGACCCGGTGAGGATGAACAGCAGCGGGGTGCGGGCCGCCCGGGCCAGCAGCCGGGGCGGCAGCGCCGCCGGCCCGAGCAGCGCCACCGCCGCGGTCACGCCGACCAGTGCCGCTCCCGGCCAGGGTGGCAGGAGCAGCGCGCAGCCCAGCAGGCCCAGGGCGAGCAGGGCCTTCTCCGCCGGGTGGCGGCGCCGCCAGGGGCTGGCGTACGCCGCCGCGTCCAACGCGAGCACTAGTCGGCGGCCGTGTCCCCGGTGGCGGTCCGCTCGTCGCGCAGCCGCTGCCGGGTCCGGGCGACCCCGAAGTAGTAGCCGAGGAAGCCGGCGCCGAGGGCGGCCTGGAGGGCGAACAGCGCCGACTCGATCTCGCCGGACGGTGGCTCGTAGATCGAGGAGAACCACGGCTCGTAGTCGGGGTGGTCGGCGACGATGGCCTCTTCGGCGAGGGCGTCGGCACCGGTGAACGGTTCTTCGCCGCTGCCCAGCCCCAACGCCAGCGGCGCCACGGCCAGCGCCACCACGGCGAGCAGCAGCAACAGGTTGATCCGGCCGAAGGACTTCATGCCGCCACTCCCCCGGTTGTGGCCGGACGACGCAGCAGCCCGAGCCGGCGTAGCTCCTGCGGGCTCACCCGGGTCAGCAGCCGGACCACCAGGACGGTGAGCAGCCCCTCGCTGATCGCCAGCGGGATCTGGGTGAGCGCGAAGATGGAGCCGAACTTGGCCAGCGCCCCGACGAACCCGGAGTCCGGGTCGGGGAAGGCCAGCGCGAGCTGCGCGCTGGTCACGCAGTAGGTGGCCAGGTCGGCCAGGGCGGCGGCGCAGAACACCGACACCCCGAGGCCGCCGCCGAGCCGGCGAACCAGCACGAAGACGCCGTACGCCACCCAGGGGCCGACGATCGCCATCGAGAAGACGTTCGCGCCGAGGGTGCTGAGCCCGCCGTGGGCCAGCAGCAACGCCTGGAATAGCAGCACGATCGTGCCGAGCACGCTCATCACCGGTGCCCGGAACAGGATCGCCCCCAGACCGACGCCGGTGGGGTGGGAACAGGAGCCGGTCACCGATGGGATCTTCAGTGCCGACAGGACGAAGGTGAACGCCCCGGACGCGCCGAGCAGCAGCTTCGCGTCGGGGTTTCCGCGTACCTGGTGGACCAGGTTGCGGGTGCCGTGGATGACGAACGGTGTCGAGACCGCGAACCATGCCGCGGCCTGCACCGGTGGTAGGTAGCCCTCAGCGATATGCATGAGTCGACCTCCCCTTCCAACACCTCGTGGACGAGATCACACGTCGGGGTCGGTCTCCTGGCTCCCGGATCGTCGCGTACTCCGGCCTTCCCAGGCCCGGTTGGGCCCAGTGGCATGCAAGTCGGAGCGTGCTCCCCGGTCACAGTGGCGAGGGCCGCGCCGGTCTCACACCGGCTTCCCGTTACCGCGACGGCGCGACGGTATCCGTTTCCCGCCTCCGGGCACAAGACGTGCGCTTTGTACCACCGTTTGATGCGCCGGTTTCCGGGTAGACGCGGAATCCGTGGCGAGAAGGGGGTTGGCGAGGTGGACGACAACCAGTTCATCGACTCTGTGGCAAACCGCACAGGGGCGTCAGCCGAGCAGGCGGCCGCGATCGCGCGGGCCACGCTGACCACCCTGGCCGAGCGGATCGACGGGGGCGAGGCGCGGGACCTCGCCGGTCAACTGCCCGAGGGGCTACGGGCGTACGCCTTCGCCCCCCACGAGGACGCCGAGCGGTTCGGGCTCGACGTGTTCGTGCAGCGGGTCGGTGGCCGGGCGGACGTCGACCCGGAGCTGGCCCAGGCCGGCATCCGCGCGGTCTTCGACACCCTCCGCGAGACGGTGGCCGCCGGCGAGTACGACGACGTCATCGCGCACCTGCCGGCGGAGCTGTGGCAGGTGGCCGACCCGGCCCCGCCGTACGACGGGCAGCGCAACCGCTGACCGGTCACGCCGCCGCGGTCGGCCTCACCGATGCGCGCCGCTCGCCACCGGTTCCAGGTACACCGGCAGGTGGTGGCCCGCCTGCCCGGCGAACAGCGCCACTTCGTACGCCATGTCGCCGACCTCGGCGTCACCGTCGATCCCGACGGTGAGGATCGCCCCGTTGCCGGTGGTGGCGTGGAACAGGAACGCCCGGGACATCTGCACGACAACCTGGTGCAGCTCGCCGTCGCCGCACACCCGGGCGGCGGCCAGACCGAGCGCCTGAAGTCCGCAGACCATGCTGGACAGCTGTTCGGCGAGCTCGTTCTCGATGCCCCGGGAGGAGCCCAGCAGGATCCCGTCCGGCGAGAGCACCGCCGCGAACTGGGCTCCCGGTACCCGGTCGACGATGTCGTCGAGGGCACGGCTGAGGCTTTCGGTGGTGACCACGGCAGGGCTCATAGGGTCGTCCTTTCGTTACGGCGGTACCGGTGACGGCGGTGGGTCGCGCTCACGGCGCGGTCCGTTGTGGCCAGGGCTGTCCGGTCGTGCTGCTCGACCGGTCGGCGAGGATGGTGCGCAGCAGGGCCAGCAGGTCGGGGCGGTTGGCGCAGTTGAGCCGGGCGCGCATTCGCGCCACGTGGTGCTCCACGGTCTTGGCCGAGATGAACAACCGGTCGCCGATCTCCCGGTAGGTCAGGCCGGCCACCACCAGTTCGGCCACTTCGCGCTCCCGGTCGCTGAGCCGTTGGGCGGTGGTGCCGGCCGCCGGCTTGCCGTCCCCGGTCGCGGAACCGCCCTGGAGCGTCCGCGCGCAGTCCAGCAGCGTGGTCATCGCCCGCCGGTCCGAGGTGCGGATGGCGGCCTGCCCGGCCAGCCGGGCACCGTCCCAGCACAAGCCGGTGTCGTGCAGGCCGCGTGCGGCGGCCTCGACGCGGACCGGGTCGACGGTGCCGCGCAGCACCTCCACCCAGCACTCGGCGGCGGCGGCCACCACGGCGGCGTACCGGCTGTGTCCGGCGGCGCCGACCAGGGCGGCGACGTGGTGGTCGGCGGCGGCCGGGTCCTCGGTGAGGATGGCCGCGTGCAGCCCGCTCCAGTGCAGCGGGGTACGCCACAGTGGCGGGTCGTCGAGCCGGTCGAGGAGCTGGCGGGCGGCCCGCAGGTACGGCTGTAGCCGGCCCAGGTCACCCAGCCGGGCGCCGGCGATGGCCAGTTCGCCGAGCGGGAGGAGGGTGAACAGGTCGACCGGGTGGCGGACCACCGCCTCCAGCGCGGGTACCCAGCCGCGTTGCAGCGCGCCGAGGTCGCTGGCGCGTCGGGCGATGCCCAGGGTCAGCCCGGCGGCGAAGAGCAGGTCCCGGGATTCCAGCGGTCGGCCGCCGGTCACCTCGGCGAGCTGCTCGGCCGCGTCCGTGGTGCGGCCCCGGACCATCAGGATCCAGGCCCGCAGCAGCCGGTGCCGGGGGGCCAGCAGCGGGCCGCCGGTCCCGCTGGACAGGGCCCGGTCGAGGACCCCTTCGGCGATGTCCAGCTCGCCGCAGTGCACCGCGGTCAGCGCCGCCAGGGCGGCCGGGCTGTCCGGCAGCAGCACCGCCCGGCCGTCGGGTTCCAGCAGCGCGGCGGCCTGCACGAGGGTGGACAGGGCGGCGGCCGGCGGCCCGTGGACGCTTTCGCGTACCCCGTCGGCCATCAGCCGGGCGGCGCTGGCGTGCAGGGTGGGTGGGTCGTCGCGGTCGGCGCGGCCCGGGTCGGGCCGGGCAACCGGGCGGGCGGTGGCGAGCGCGCCCACGGCGGCGAAGGCGTCGGCGGGGGCGCCGCCGGACCACCGGTACAGCTCCACGCTCCGGTCGGTCTGCCCCCGGTGGGCCAGGGCCGTCGCGGCGACCAGGGCGGCCTCGGCCCGCTCGGCCGGCGGGGCCGTGGTGAGCAGGCGGTCGGAGAGCCGCAGCGCGAGGTCGAGGTCGCCGGCGAGGGCCGCCGCCCACGCATGCCGGCCGCCGGCGGGCCGACCGGCGGTGGTGGCCGTGGCGAACAGCTGCGCCGCGAGCGCCGGTTCGGTGGCGAGGGCCTCCTCCGCCGCCGCTTCCAGGGTGGCGGCCGGGCACTCCCCGGCCACCCCGGCGGCGAGCAGCGACCGGACCAGGGGAAGCACCGGCGCGCCCCGGGTCGCCTGGAGCTCGGTGAGCCGACGCCAGACCTCGGTGCGGTCGGCGGCCGGGCTCAACGCGGTCACCGCCCGGCGCACGAGCGGGGTGAGCCGGCCGTCCGCGCCGACCAGCCCGGTCGCCCGGATCTCGGTGACCAGTTCGTCGACGTCGGCCGGCGCGCGGTCGAGCAGGGCGGCCAGCACGTCGACCGGCAGCGGCACGCCGGCGGCCAGGGCGATCAGCAGCCGCCGCAGCTCGGGGGCGAGGTGCTCCAGGTCGGGGCCGAACTGAAGGACGACCTGGCGGGGCGGTTCCGTCGGCAGGCCGGCGGTGGGGTCGTGCTCGCGCAGCGCGCCGACCAGCCATTCGACGTGCCGGGGCAGGCCGCCGGTCTGGGTGTGCACGAAGTCGACCACGTCCGGGTGCCGGCCGAGCCGGGGAACGGCGGCGAGGTAGGCGGCGGTACGGGCACGGGCGAACGGGGTGAGCAGGATCAGCCGCCCGTCGCGGCGCAGTGCGTCGGTCAGCTCGACCAGCGCCTCCGTCCGGGGCCACGGCCGGTAGCTGACGGCGAGCCGGTGCCGGCGGCCGGCCACCAGCCCGTGCAGTGTCCGCAGCCGGGCGTCGTCGAGCAGGTGCGCGTCGTCGACCAGCAGCACCGCGTCGGGGTCGAGGTCGACGTCCCGCTCCGGGACGTCGGTCTGCACGGTGACACCGGCGCGGGTGTAGACGCCGGCCAGTTCGTGCAGGTACGCGGTGCGGCCGTGGCCGCCGGGACCGGTCAGGCCGAGCGCGAGCGGGCCCGTCGGGTCCGCCGCGACCGCGTCGAGCAGGGCACGCGGTTCGGCGTCGAGCACCAGCGGGCATTCCGCCACGCCGCTCATGATCATGGAGGTCATCCTTCGCGCCCCCGGCTGCGCACCAGCGACCGGCGAGGCGGTTTCGGCAGGTCCAGCGGGGTGAATTGGATCGGTGGACGGGGTGGCGGTTCGTCGCCCGGCGGCTGGTCGTCGGCCGGGCGGCCGGTCATCCCGCCGGCGGTACGGGCGATGCCGGCGGCCGGCGCGGGTGGACCGGCCGGCGGTGGCGCGGGCGTCCGGATCTGGGCGGCGGCGACGGCCGCGCCGGTGGCGGCGGTCGCCTGCGGGTCGGGTGCCGTCTCGACCGGCAGCCCGGCGGCGGCGAGCAGCTCGGCGACCAGCGGGATCCGGCTGGAGCCCCCGGTGAGCAGCACCCCGTCGAGCCGCGCCGGGGTCAGCCCGGCGGCCTGCACGGCCCGCAGCAGCAGCTCCACAGTGGCCCGTACGGCGGGGCGGATCAGCTCCTCGAACTGCAACCTGCTGACCGGTACCCGCACGGGGCCGGTCGGCAGGACCAGCTGCACGTCGGTCTGCGCGCCGACGGTCAGGTCCCGTTTGGCCCGTGCGCACTCGGCGGGCAGCCCGCGCAGGGTTGCCTCCGCCCCCGGGCCGGCGGCGGCGAGCTCCCGGGCGAGCACGGTGCGTACGTGCCCGGCCAGCGCCTCGTCGAAGGCGGTGCCGCCGAGGCAGCTGAGCCCCTGGGGGACGCCGACGGTCTCGTACCGGCCACGGGAGTTGCGCCGGACCAGCGCGGCCTCGAAGGTGTCACCGCCGAGGGCGTAGACGGCGGCCAGGCCGCCCGGGAAGCCGCGGGCCGCGTGGTTCTCGGCCACGGTGACCGTGCGGGGCAGCAGGGCCACCTCGCCCAGGCCGCGTTCCCACAGGGCGTGCTGCAACAGGTCGCGCCGGTGCCGCCCCCACCCGGCGGGGTGGCTGAGCACGATCGCCTCGGCCGCCGCGCCCTCCAACTCGCGGACCGACTCGACCACGTGGGCGGCGAGCAACGCGATCAGGGTCTGTGGTGCATACCGGTCGCCGCCCAGCAGCAGGGGCACGTCGTCACCGACCCGACCGAGAATTCCGCGAGCGGTACGGTTCGCGTCACCGACATCACCGAGAGTGAACGTCCCGTCGGAGGACCGCAGCAGCGTCGACGACAGCGGCGCCGGTCCGGGTCGCAGCGCGACGGGTTCGGGTCGACCCCAGCTGCCGTCCTGCCGGCGGGCGACCGCGGCAACGGTGCTGGTGTTACCGATGTGCATCCCCAGGACGTACGGCATCTGCTTTCTTCCTTGACCGGCTCGGCCGCACCGGCGACCGCCCCCGGGGTACCCCGCGGGCTCCTACGTTCGTACCAGAGATCGCTCCGACATCAGGAGCCCCAACTTCGGCCGGCGCCTGTCCCCCAGTCCCCCTAACGTACGAGAGGGTAAACACCCCTAACCGGGCGGGTCGGGTTGCGGGATCGTCCCCGATGACCGGTGTCGCTCACCGACCGTAGCGTCGTTTGCGATCACCGGCTCGCTCACGCTTCGTCCGAGGAGAGACCTACGAACATGGACCAGACCCTGCACGACTTCGTGCTCAACCTGCTCACCGACGCCGACGCGCGGTCGGCCTTCGACCTCGACCCGGAGGGCGCGCTGCGGGCCGCGGGGCTCGGCGACATCACCGCCGCCGACGTGCAGGACGTGGTGCCGCTGGTGGTCGACTACGCCCCGGTGCACGGGCTCGCGCCGGTGGCCCCGCTGACCGGCCAGCTCGGCGCGGATCCGCTGGTGGGCGACACCACCGACGTGATCGGCCAGCTGCAGAGCGTGGCGCAGCAGATCACGGTCAGCAGCTCGTACAGCGGCGTGGACGTCAACGCGGGGGTGCTCGGCGCGATCGCCGTCGACCCGGCGACGGTCTCCGCCGGGGCGCACCTGCTGCCCGGCATCGGCCTGGGGGTGTCGCCCTATGGGGTCGGCGCGGACCTGACCGGGGTGCACGACGTGACGAACACCCTGGACGCCGACGTGACCAGTGTGGTCGACAGCACCACCGGCCCGGTGGTCGGTGATGTCACCGGCACGATCGGCGACCCGTTGTCCGTCGTGGACACCACCGGTAACGGGCTGCTCGACACCACGGCGGGCCTGGTGCCCGGCACCACCAGCCAGGTCGGTGACCTGGTCGGCTCGCTCGGCGTCAACGAGACCCTGGGCGGGCTGGGCCTGCACGAAGGGGTCGCCGGCGTGGTGCCCCCGGTCGACGTACCGTCCACGGTCGGCGGGGTGACCGGCCAGGTGGACGGCCTGCTCTCCGGCGTGACCGGCGGCGTGACGGGCGGCGTGACCGGCGGCGTGACCGGCTCGGTCACCGGCGGGACCAGCAGCTCGACGCACAGTGACGCCAACGTCCACGGCGAGGCGTCCACCTCGACCGGTGGCCTGCTCGGCCTCACCGACGGTCTGCTCTGACCGACCTGCTCCACCAGCCATGTGTGGGTGCCGGGCGCGGGCGCGCCCGGCACCCTCGACAATCAGCTCTTGCTAATTCCGCTGATATCAGCACACTTGGTGCGGTGATAGCGGGGATCTGGCTGGACGCGCTCGACGACATCGCTCGTACGTGTCAGGAACACGGGCGCGGCGACCTGCTCCAGGCGGTCCGGCTCAAGCGGGCCCATCTGCTCGATCCGGCGTTGACCGTGCTGGTCGTCGGCGAGCCCAACCAGGGCAAGAGTCAACTGGTCAACGCGATCGTCAACGCCCCGGTCTGCCCGGTCGGCGACGGGCGTACCACCGTCCTGCCGACCGTGCTGCGGCACGCGGAGGTGGCCACGGCGACCGTGGTGCAGACGCCGCCGCCGACGCCGGGAGCGGTGGCCGTCGCGGGGGCGCTGGAACGCACCACGGTGCCGACCGAGCAGATCGCGGCGGGGGTGGCCGGCACCGCCGGTCGCCGTCCCGGTGCCGGCCCCGCGTACGTCGAGATCGGTCTGCCCCGGGCGCTGCTCGGCGCGGGCGTGGTGCTGGTCGACATGCCCGGCAGCGGCGAGTTGGCGGCGACCGGCGCCACCACCCCGGTCGCCGCGCTCACCCGCGCGGACACCGTCCTGCTGGTCTCCGACTCCACCCGGGACCTCTCGGTCGCCGAGCTCAACCTGTTGCTGCACCTCACCCGGTCGCATGCCAACGTGGTGGTGGTGCAGACCAAGACGGACCTGGTACCGGACTGGCGTACGGTGGCCGACCGCAACCGGCGGCACCTGGCCGATGCCGGCGTGCCGGCGTCGCTGATCCCCGTGTCGGCGGCGCTGCGCCTGCGCGCCGCCGCCACCGACGACCACGCCCTCAACGCCGAGTCCGGCTTTCCGCCGCTGATCGCCCGCCTGCGGCGGGATCTGACCGGCAAGCCGGACGTGCTGGCCCGGGCGGCGGTGGTGCTGACCGCGCGTACCGTGGTGGAGCAGCTCGCCGCGCCGCTGCGCGCGGAACTGGAGAGCCAGCGCTCCGCCGAGGAGTCCGGCCCGATGACGCGGCTGCACGCCGCCCAGCGGGAGGCCGACGAGCTGCGTCGCTGCTCCATCCGGTGGCAGAACACGCTGGCCGACGAGATGGCCGACCTGCTCTCCGACGTCGAGCACGACCTGCGGGACCGGACCCGGCACATCCTGCGGATGATCGACGAGGCGTTCGAGACCGCCGACCCGCTGGTCGCCTGGGACACCGTGCAGGAGTGGCTGGAGCGCAGCCTGGTCGAGGCGGCGGAGGCGAACCGGCGGTGGCTCGTCGAGCGCTGCGACTGGGTCGCCCGGCGGGTCGCGGATTCGTTCACCCGCTACGGGCACGGGTCGTTGCCGCCCTGGCCGCTGGTGGTGCCGACCGAGACCGGGGAGCCGTTGCCGGAGATCGAGCGCCCGAGCGTCGACCGGTTCACCGTGAGCCAGAAGGTGATCACGGGCATGAAGGGCTCGTACGGCGGGCTGCTGATGTTCGGCTTGGCCCTGACCCTGGCCGGGATGCCGATGATCAATCCGATCTCGATCGGCGCCGGGGCGCTGTTCGGCGGCAAGAGCATCCACGACGAGGGCAAACAGCTGCTGCGCCGCCGCCAGGCCACGGTGAAGATGGCGGTCCAGCGGCACGTCGACGACTTCTTCGTGCGGGTGAACAAGGACAGCCGGGACGCGGCCCGCCAGGCACAGCGGATGCTGCGTGACCACTTCAGCGCGCTGACCGAGGAGTTGCAGGCGGGCATCGTCGAGTCGCTGCGCAACGCCAAGCAGGCCGCCGACACCGACGCGGTGGCGCGCGAGCGGCGGCACCGGGAGATCCGGCAGCGGATGACCCGGCTGGCCGCCCTCTACGAGCAGGCGCAGCAGGTGGCCGCCGCCGCCCGCCCCGCACCGCTGGCGCCCCGGGCATGAGCGGCGGGTGGCGGCTGGACGCGGCGGTCCGTGACCTGCTGGAGCGGGCGCTGCACGTCTACCGGGACGATCCCCGGGCCACCGACCGGTTGCGACACCAGCTGACCCGGCTGGACGAGCCGCTGCGGGTGGCGGTCGTCGGCGGCTGGCGCAGCGGCAAGTCCACCCTGCTCAACGCGCTGATGGGCGAGGAGGTGGCACCGGTCGACGGGAGCGCCTTCACCTGGTACGAGGACGGCCCGCAGCCGGACGCCGTCGCGTACTCGACCAGCCATCCGCCGCAGCGGTTGACCGTGTTGCGGTCGGGCACCGGCATGCACGTCGACCTCGCCGGTTGGCGGGCCGGCGAGCTGCGCGACATCGTGGTGCGCTGGCCGACCCGCTCGCTGCGCCAGGTGACCCTGGTCGACACCCCGGCGCTCGGCGTCGACGAGCACGGCCGGGATCCGGTGCTGGAGCGGGTGCTGCGGGAGACCGACGCGATGCTCTACCTGACCAGGGACACCCACGGCGGCGACCTGCGCGGGCTGGAGTCGGCCCGGGAGAGCAGCGTCGGGCAGGCCGCGCCGGTGCACGCGATCCTGGTGCTGTCCAGAGTGGACGAAACTGGGGGCGGGCGGGTCGACGCGCTGCTCGGCGCCCGCCAGCTCGCCCGGCGGGCCCTCCGGGAGCCGCACGTGGACGCGCTGTGTGCCACCGTCGCCCCGTGCAGCGGCCTGCTCGGCCTGGCCGGGCGGGTGCTCGGGGAGTCGGATTTCGCGGCGCTGGCCGCGCTGGCCCAGGTGCCGCGCGCCGAGCTGGAGCCGTACCTGCTCTCCGCCGAGCGGTTCGGCCGGGGCCAGCCGCCCGTCCCGCTGGACGCGGCGACCCGCAGCGCACTGCTGGACCGGCTCGGCCTGGTCGGGGTACGCCTGGCGACCACCCTGGTCCGCACCGGCTGCGACAGCCGCGCGGCCCTCTCCACCGAACTGGTCCGCCGCAGCGGGCTCGGCGAGCTACGCGAATCGATCAACCGCCTGTTCGTCGACCGGCGGGAGGTGCTCAAGGCCCGCTCGGCGCTGGCCGCGGTGGAGACGCTGCTGCGCGCCGAACCGGGCCCCGGCACCGCCGAACTACTCGGCACCCTGGAGCAGATCCTCGCCGGCGCGCACGAGTTCCAGGAGTCCCGCCTGCTGGCGGCGCTGCGCGACGGCCGGCTCGGCTTCGAGGCCGAGTCGGCGGAGGAGGCCCGGCGACTGGTCGGCGGGGACGGCGACGTGCTGGCGGCCCGGCTCGGCGTCGCGCCCGACGCGACGGCCCCCTGGCTGTGGGAGGCCGCCGCCGACGCGCGGTGGCGGTGGCAGGAGCGCGCCGAGGACCCCGCGCTCCGGCTGGCCCAGCGGCGCGGCGCGCAGGTCGTGGTACGCAGCTGCGACGGCATGCTCGCCGAACTGGCCACCCACCGGAGCGGATCTTCCTCTAGCCTCGCGTAGCGACATGCCCGACGGCGAAAGCTGTCAGCGGCCCCTGAAGGAGGAGCCATGTCCCCGCAGTCCTCATCCCCGACCGGGTCCAATCGCCGGACGGTGCTGCGCGGCCTCATCGGGCACAAGCCGGGCACAACTGAAGCCGACAAGGGCTGTCAACCGCGGTAAGGCACCTGGGTCGTGGGCGGGCTCGCTCAGCCCGGGGCGCCGACCTCGCCGATTCGCTCCCCCAGCGCCAGCCGCGTCACGCATTCGGGAGCGAATGCAACACAATTGGTCCCCTGCCGTGTAATCAGGTTGTGAACGTTCCAGGGTTTCCGTCCCGCGGCTCGGGGTTCGAGTCGTTCCTCCGGGAGTCCGGCGCCGGGCTTCTGCGCTTCGCGCACGTCTTGACGCTCGATCGGGCGGCGGCGGAGGACCTCACTCAGGAAACGCTCATCCGGGTGGGCCTGGCCTGGTCGCGGCTCCGCAATGACGGCAACCCCGTCGGGTACGCCCAACGCACCATGGTCAACGTCTTCCTGAACGAACGCCGGCGCCGGAAGGCCATACCCGTCGAACGGGTGCCCGAGAACGCGAGGGAGGACCCCGGACTCGCGGCCGTCGATTCCGCCGCGGTGATCCGGCAGATCCTTGGGTCCCTGCCGCCCAAGCAGCGCGCCGCGATCGCGATGCGCTACCTCGCCGACCTGCCCGACCACCAGATCGGCCAGCTGCTCGGCTGCACCGAGGCGACCGTCCGCTCCCAAATGTCGCGTGGCCTCTCGACGCTGCGCGCTCGTCTGGCCCCAGAGAGGTGAATCCCGTGTCCGAGAACCGCCCGGATGAGTTGGCCGCGCTGGCCGACGCCGACTTCGACCTTCCGCTGACCGAGGATCTCGTCTCCCGGGTGCGGCGCGGGGTCCGCCGCCGCCGGGCGGCACGAGCGGCCGCCCTGACCACCGGGGTCTTCGCCGCCGTCGGCGCCATCGTCTTGGCCGTCAACCTGGTGACCGGGCCAGGCCCGTCCGTAACACTGCCGCCCGCCGCGTCGGCATCCACCTCGGACAGCGTGGCTGGCCTCCCTCTCGACGGCTTTCGGATCGGTTTCCTGCCGGAGGGTTTGCGAGCCGACCCGCGAGACAGTGTCGCCACCTTTGCCGTCGCCGAGAACCGCCTCCGCGACGACGCCACGGCACCCGGTCCCGGCGATCCGACCGCCAGCGTGACCACCCGGCGGTACGAGCGAGCCAACGGCGGCTCCGCGATGTGGCTCACCGTGCTCAGGCCGAAGCTGACCACACCGACGGCTGGCCCGCAGCTGATCACCGAATGGCTCGCCGGTTCGCGCACGGCCGGCCGGACTCCGCTCGAGACGTTCGACGTGCCGGTCGGAGGGGCCGAGCTGGTGGCCCACTCGGGGACCGAGACCACCACCCACGACGTCGTCATCACGACCGACGACGGAGTCGTCATCTCCGTCATGGGCGATGGCCGGGTGCTGGTCGAGACGCTCAAGCAGGTCGCGATGAGCATCGTCCGCGCATGAGGATGGCCGACTCCGCGCGGGGCCGGCCATCCTCATGCGTCACACCAGCTGATGCCTGCGGGTACGCAGGCTCCGGTCGGCGATGGCCACCGCTCCGAAAAGCAGGACGCCACCGGCGACGGTGAGCGCATCCGTAGCCCTCGCCGGTGAGCCGGCGAAGGCGACGAACAAACCACCCAGCAGCACGGCGACTGCCCGTGCCCAGGTGTGCCCCGATACGTGGTCGGCGGACTGCGCACCGAAGCAGAGGCAGGACACGCGCCGACCGGTGGCCAGCAGGTAGGTCTGCGCCGCGGTGAAGAGCAGCCCCAGCACGGCGCAGGCAATTCCGGCAACCACGTCGCTCGTCGCCCCGAAGGACACGGCCGAGGCAGCCACCTCCACGACGATGATCATGGAGGCGGCCACCGTGGCCGCCCGTCCGCCCACGCCGTAGGTGCGCAGGCTGCCGATGAACGGCCCGAGATCCTTCGCCTTCGCACCCGCGGCCACCAGCAGAGTGATGGCGAGGCCGTACCGCACCCACCCGGCCGCGTCGTCTACCACAGCAGCACCAGCATCACGATCAGGGGTGCCAGCAGCGTCGCGAAGACGGGCCGCAGCCGTGGCATCCCCTTCTCAAACGCCGCGTCGGCACCCTCCTTGTTCCGAGCCGCGAGGAAGATCAGCAGCATCAGCGCGCGTCCGAGCGCGAATCCCGTGCCCGCTGCGATCGCCTCACCCCACGACGCCCAAAGCACGATGGCGGCGACGACGATGTGCGGCAACCCCGTTGGCGAGTACGTCCGCATCCCGGTGCCCATCTCCGCACCGAACTGCACCGCGCCCCAGAACGGGATGCGGGTGACGAACTGCGGCACCAGCCGGGCGTTCTGCGGGATCGGGAACTTGAACACGCCGAACTCGCGAACGATCAGCACGGCCGCCACGGTCAGTACCGCGTACTGCCGTCCGGCCTCGGGTATCGGCGCGCGCAGCACCGACCCCACGACCACCAGGGCAAGGGCGGTGGCGATGCCGCCCAGGAAAAGACCCAGGACAAATCCGAATCCGTCTCTCCCTCGCCGGACCGACGAGGACAGCGCCCAGGCGCTGTTCAGGCTTCAAACGGATCCGGACAGCGAGAAGGCGGCCACTAATGCGGCGACCAGCCACGTGAAGCCGGCGACGTCATAGCCTTTGGCGGACAGCGCCAGGCTGGCGGTCTCGAAGACGCCCAGAACCGCCAAACCTGGCACCAGGGCCCCGAATCGGGAGCTGGTTTTCTCCATCGATGCGTCGGATCAAATGGCCGTACGGCAAATGGAGAACCGCGACACCCGGCCACCGCCGCAGTCGGCGTACTCGTAATAGCCGTCGGAGCATTTCCGTTTGGTGCCGGATGTCCAGCGCCAGGCGTTGTGACCGTCACAGCTGGACGGGTCGTGCGTGTACCGGAAGTTGTAGCAGGTTCCGGAGGATCCGTCGTTGCGGTGCCACGACCCCGAGCAGTTGCCGCTGTAAAGGGCGGTCGACGGATAGCAGATCGTACTCGAGTGGTAGTAACCGCGGCAGTCGCCGTGCTCCGTGTAGGCGGCCGCGAACGCGCCCTTCGGCCGCGACCACGGGAAGAGGTCGAGGACGCCGAGACCGGATGCGACTGCGGCACCGGAAACGATGCCGAGCAGCCGTCGCCGGCTCATCTCCGACCGCTTGTCTATCATCCTCGTCGGCTCGAACGAAGCGGGAGCTTCGACGGCGCTGGGTACCAGTTCCATCACCCGGCTCCGGCTGACGTCTGTCATCGTACGGTCTCCTTTCCGATGGTTGCGGCGCGTTCCACGGTGGCCTCGAACGATTCGACGGAGCCACCCGGCTCGGTGTGAAGCACCACGCCATCCGCGCTGACGACGACTACCGCGGGCACGTACGGCACGGTCAGGGCCCGCCAGGCGTCGGCGTCCTTGACAACGCGCACGTTCTCGGGCAGCGGCTTGCCGAATTGAGGGTCATCCGAGAGCACGGTCAGCTGGATGCTGTTTCCAAGCCCAGGGGCTATACGCGCGACGCCGCCGAGAAGATCGTCGCAAACCGGGCAACGACGGTTCACCTTCACAATCACCGTCGTCTTGCCCTTGGTCGCCAGCGGTTGCAGCGCATTCGCAGTATTCGTTCCGACCAGATTTTGCCCAATACCCTGATAGACGGCCAGTTCGAGCTCGCGCACCCGGCGGTAGAGCCCCGCCCCGGCCGCGAACAGCAGCAGGACGAACACGGTGAGAAGGATGATGATTCCGACTACCGGGTCCATCCGATCATGCCGCCCAGTCGATGCGCTTGATCGATTTCAGGAAGTCGAAGGCGGTGTCGAGGGACTGCGCTGAGGTCGTCCGGCTCCACGGTGACAGCGTCGCCACCGCGCTCTCCGTGACGTAGAGCAGTGGCTCCAGTTCACCGGTCGGAGGCTTGGCGAGCCGCCAGATCTCCCCCGCCTCGGCGCTGTAACCCTTCCACTGCGGCACCTGTCGGCTCGCGACCTTCTTGCTCTCAACGAACAGTGTCCCCACGCCGGGGACCTCGTTGAGGTAGACCGAGCGCTCGAGGGCATGAGCCTTGCCCGGCTGCGCCGTCATGCCCTCCGGCGTGTCAGTCCACTGCAGCCTGCTGAACGTCTCGACGATGTCCGACGTCCGCCACTGCGGCTCATAGAAGAGCGCGTGCGCGAAGTGCCACGGCCCCAGCAGTGCCGCCCAACGGGCGTCCGACGGTTCGGTGCAGTCGAAGATCACGAGCTCGCCCGCCGCGATGGTGAAGCGCTCGCGCTCGCGGCCGCCGACCGACTCCACGCCAGCATTGAGCGAGTTCAGGGACGCGAGTTCGAGCGCCCACATCTCCTTGGTCGAGCTCGAACGGCCGTACTTGGGCGAGTATCGGATATGCGCGGTCCACGGCGTCTCGAACAAGGCCCTCGTCGGCCCGTCGACCTCGACCCTCAATAAGGATCTATCAACCGTGCGAACAGCGGACGACAGGGTCAATTTGCCCTCCCTCATCGAACCAGATCACTGGGTTGCGGGCGATGTTGTCAGATGGAAGTGGTGGCCGCTACCCCGCTCCGACTGAATGCGCATCTTCGCCTGCAAATGTCCAAGTGCAACAGTCCGATGGACGGTTGCCTGCACCTGGCCTGCCACGTTTCGGCTCCGGCGCAGAACGGCGGTCGAGGCATGCGCCTACTAGGGCAGCCGTACTTCGTGACTTGATCATGTGAGTCGGGCTCGGTGGCAATGAGACGCCGTACGTGACGTGGCGACACACCGGCAGCGGAGGCAACCTCGGCCAGGCCCGCGTCAGGCCGTTCGGCGCCCAAGTCGGGTCGCCCGGGGGGATTTCACCCCCGGGCTCCCACAGAACCGTGCGTAACAGTCTCCCGTTACACGGCTCTTGTCATCCTGATCACCAGAAGCGCGGTGTCCATGCCCAGTGGGCGAAGAG
>NZ_POTY01000369.1 GCF_003236315.1 Micromonospora craterilacus | reverse complement strand
GTCCTTGACCGGGGAGGGGTGGGGCCATGGAAATGCGCCTGCCGGAGCCGGGCGACGCGCTCACGGGTGTCGAGATGTTCGCCGGGCTGGAGCCCGAGGTCCGCCAGCGGGTGATCGCCGCAGCGGTGCCCCGGACGTACCGCAAGGGCCAGCTGCTGTTCGTGGAGAACGACCCGGGCGAGTCGCTCATCGTGCTGCGCCGGGGTGCGGTGGCCGTGTTCCGCACCGCGCCGACCGGCGAGCGAGCGGTGCTGTCGGTGATCCGACCGCCCGATGTGCTCGGCGAGGTCTCCCTGCTGGACGCTTCCACCCGCTCCGCCTCCGCCGAGGCGATCGAGGACTGCACCGCCCTCGCGCTGTCCCGGGGCGCTTTCATGGAGCTGGTCCACTCGAACCCGCGCATCCTCGACGCGGTGATGCGCTCCCTCGGCGCGCTCATCCGCCGGCTGACCGAGCAGAACGCCGACCACGTCTTCCTCGACCTGCCCGGCCGGGTCGCCAAGACGCTGGTCCGGCTCGCCGGCGAGAGCCAGGCTCCGATGATCACCATCGAGCTGAACCAGAGTCAGCTCGCCGAGATGGCCGGCGGTTCCCGGCAGAGCGTCAACCAGGCGATCGGGTCGTTCGCCAACCGGGGCTGGCTGCGCACCGAGGGTCGACGGATCGTGGTCACCGACGTCCCGGCGCTGCGGCGCCGCGCGGGCATGAACGAACGCTGAAAGTCAGTCGCCGAACGACCGGGCGGGCCGGGGACGACGTCCCCGGCCCGCCCGCGTACGCCCGGTCAGGGCTTGGTGCTGCCCGGCCCGGCCCAGTCCGTGCCACCCGGCCCGGCCCAGTCCGTGCCGTCCTTGCCCTTGCCCGGCAGCTCACCGACGATGCCCTGCGCCTGGAGCTGGGCAAGCGTGGCGGCGTCGACGTCCACCGAGTCCCCGGCGGAGTGGGTGACCCCGTTACTGTCGGTCCATTCGCTTCGCAGCATGACGTACACCATGGAGCTGTCCCCCTGATCAGCGAGTTTGACGATCGGCTGACTGAATCTAGCCGTTCGGAACCCGTTGAGCTGCCCGGTGCAGTGTCCGCAAGCCAACAGCCCGGTACCCGACAATGCGCCGGGCAGGAATACTCGACTCTGCGCCCCCGGGCGACGGGGGCCCGCCAGTGGAGGGTGTCATCGCCGCGCAGTGTGACCGCTGTGGACGCACCGCCGCCGACGGCGACCGTTTCTGCGGTGGCTGTGGCGCGGAGCTCGGTGCCGTCTGTCCACACTGCCTGCGCCCGCTCGCCCCGGACGTGGCCTTCTGCACCTCGTGCGGCGCGCCCCGGGCCGGCACCGACCGCCCGGCGGTCATCCCGCAGGAGGACCGCCGCCGGGTCAGCGTGCTCTTCGTCGACCTGATCGACTTCACCCCGTACGTCGAGCGGGCCGACCCGGAGCTGGTCCGCGGCATGCAGACCGGCTTCTTCTCGGCTGCCCGGCGGGTGGTCGGCCAGTACGGCGGGGTGGTGGAGAAGTACATCGGCGACGCGGTGATGGCGCTGTTCGGCGCGCCGGTGGCCACCGAGACCGACGCGCTGCGCTGCGTGCGGGCCGGGCTGGAGCTGCAACGGGTGCTGACCCGGTTCACCCCCACCGGCACCGACGGGCTGCGCTTCCGGGTCGGGGTGGCGACCGGCGAGGCGCTGGTCGACGTGGCCGCCGCCCGCGACGGCGGGCAGGCGATCGTCGCCGGCGACGTGGTCAACACGGCCTCCCGGTTGCAGTCCGTGGCGCCGCCCGGTGGGGTGCTGGTCGACGGCACCACGCACGCGCTGACCCGGGACGCCATCCGCTACGACGAGCAGCCCCCGGTCACCCTGCGCGGCCGGTCCGCGCCGACCGAGGTGTGGCTGGCCCTGGCCGCGGTCCGCCAGCAACCCACCGACCGGGAGCCGGACACCACCCCGCTGATCGACCGCGAGCACGAGCTCGGCATGCTGGTCAACGCGCTGCACCGCAGCCTGCGCGACCGCCGGCCGCAGGTGGTCACCGTCTTCGGCCGGGCCGGCATCGGCAAGAGCCGACTCGTCCGCGAGCTGCACAAGCACACCGGCCGGCTGGTGGACGAGCCGTTGACCTGGCGTACCGGGCGGTGCCCGCCGTTCGGCGAGAACGTCACGTTCGCCGCGCTGGCCGACATCGTCAAGGCCGAGGCGGGCATCCTCGACACCGACCCGGCCACCAGCGCCGCGCAGCGGCTCACCGCCGCCGTCGGCGAGCTGGTCGGCCCCGGCGAGCGCGGCCGGGTCGCCGACGCACTGCGTCCGCTGGTCGGCCTGCCCGGCACCCCGTTGCCGGCCGAGGAGGCGGAGTCGGCGTGGCGACGCTTCCTGTTGGCGCTGGCGGCCCGCCGCCCCACCGTGCTGGTCTTCGAGGATCTGCACTGGGCCGACGACGCGATGCTGCGCTTCGTGGAGCTGCTCGGCGCGGCGGCCCGGGACGTACCGCTGCTGCTGCTCTGCACCGCCCGCCCCGAGCTGGTCGACCGGGATCCGAGCTGGGCGGGAACCATCACCGGCTCGGTGACGATCACTCTGCCGCCGTTGCGGGACACCGGCATCGCCGCGTTGTACGCGCACATGTTCGGCCAGGCCGCGTTCTCCGCCGACCTGTTGAGCCCGCTGATCGAGGTGGCCGGCGGCAACCCGCTCTACGCCCACGAGTACGTCCGGATGCTGATCGAGCAGGGTGCGTTGCGGCAGTCCGGGCGGGGCTGGTCGCTGGACAAGCAGCTGGACCTGCCCATGCCGGAGAGCGTGCACGCGGTCATCGCCAACCGGGTCGACCTGCTCGATGCGAAGGACCGGGCGGTGCTGCTGGCCGCGGCGGTGGTCGGGGTGCAGTTCTGGCCCGGGGCGGTGGCCGCCGCCGTCGGGCAGTCGGTCGAGTCGGTCGAGCGCGCGCTGCGCCGGCTGGAGCAGCGGGACTTCGTCCACGAGCAGGCCGCCTCCACGATGGCCGGTCAGCCGGAGTACCGCTTCCGGCACGTGCTGGTGCGCGACGTGTGCTACCAGCGGCTGCCGCGTACCGAGCGGGTGGCCCGGCACGACCGGACGGCCGACTGGTTGGACACGCTGTCGCAGAGCCGGGACACCGACCTGGCCGAGGTGCTGGCCCACCACCGGTGGGCGGCCCACGAGATCGCCCGCTCGCTGGGCATGGAGACCCGCCGCTACGCCGGGCCGGCGCGGGCCGCGTTGCACCGGGCGGCCCGTCGGGCGTACGCGCTGCACGGGCTGGACGCCGCCGCCAGTCACGCCGGCCGGGCACTCGGGCTGGCCGACGACTCCGACCCGGTGGGTCGGCTGCAACTGGAACTGATCAGCACGGAGATCTCGTTCTACCGGGACGGCAACGCGTTCCTCTCCGGCGGTGGGCCGGAACAGGTGCAGGCGCTGGCCGACCGGCTGCTGGCGTACGGCGACGAGGCCTGCGCGGCACGCGCCTGGACGCTGCTCGGTCAGACCGCCTGGCTGCGGGCCGACCGGAAGGCCGCGCTGGCCTGCCTGGACCGGGCGGTGCGGCTGTTCGAGCCGCTGCCGGACAGCGCCCAGAAGGCGGACGCCTTCGCCGAGCTGGGCCGGCTGCACATGCTCAACTACGAGCGGGATCCGGCGGTGGAGGCGGCCGACACGGCGGCGGAGATCGGCGAGCGGCTCGGGCTGACCGAGACCCGCACCAACGCCCGGATCACCGCGGCCACCGCCCGCTACCAGGCGGGCGACCGGTCCGGCCTGGACGAGCTGTACGCCATCGTCGAGTTCAGCCGGGCCGGGCAGCTGCTCGCGCTGCCCCGGGCCACCCAGAACCTCGCCTACGCGGTGCGTGAGGAGGGCGACTGGTTGCGCTCCGACGCGCTGCTCTCGGCGGCCCCGGCCCGCACCGCGAGCGGGCAGACGCTGACCACCAGCTACTCCGGCGAGGCGATGCGGGCCTGGTTCGAGGGGGACTTCGGCCGGCTGCTCGCCGCCGCCGAGGCGTTCGTACACACCCCGACCGGCAGCTGGGACATGCAGGTCCGTGGCCTGCGGTCCTGCCTGCTGGTGCTGCGCGGCCAGCCGGTGCCGCCGCCGGCCGGCCCGGCGGCCACGCCGGGTTCGGGCACCCCGTCGGCCGCCCCGGCCGGTAC
>NZ_POTY01000368.1 GCF_003236315.1 Micromonospora craterilacus | reverse complement strand
CCACCTGGCCCACCCGCCCCTGACCGGGCGGGGGCCGCGCCAGGTGTCTGATCGGGGACAGCCGGGTGTCCGGGAACACAGGGAGAATCGGCCGGGTTCTACCTCCACCGAGGGGCTGCCGTGGTCACAGTGGCACGCTCCACGCCCTACCCTGGGTGTACGGTGACGCCGTCCGGCGCGACCACCGATCGTCCGGGGCGGATTGCCGCCCGCGAAACCCGAAACACGGACGGCGCGTTACGTTGGACATCCGGACCGCTGGGTATCGGTGGGTCGAGTGCGCCCCGAACCGGGCGCAGGCGCGGCCATGAGCAGGAAAGAGGTCGAAACAGACGTGCCGAGCAAAGCTGGAACCACCCGTCTGGTCATCGTCGAGTCCCCGGCGAAGGCCAAGACGATCTCGGGCTACCTCGGCCCGGGGTACGTCGTGGAGGCCAGCTTCGGGCATGTCCGCGACCTGCCGCGTAACGCCGCCGACGTCCCGGCCCGGTACAAGGGCGAGCCGTGGGCCCGGCTCGGGGTCGACGTCGACAACGGCTTCCATGCCCTCTACGTCGTCTCCGCCGACCGCAAGCAGCAGATCAGCAAGCTGACCAAGCTGGCCAAGGAGGTCGACGAGATCTTCCTGGCCACGGACGAGGACCGCGAGGGCGAGGCGATCGCCTGGCACCTGGTGGAGACGCTCAAGCCGAAGGTGCCGGTCCGGCGGATGGTCTTCCACGAGATCACCAAGCCGGCGATCCAGGCGGCGGTGGCCAACCCGCGGGAGATCGACCGCGACCTGGTCGACGCCCAGGAGGCCCGGCGCATCCTCGACCGGCTGTACGGCTACGAGGTCTCCCCGGTGCTGTGGAAGAAGGTCATGCCGAGGCTCTCGGCGGGCCGGGTGCAGTCCGTGGCGACCCGGATCGTGGTCGAGCGGGAGCGGCAGCGGATGGCGTTCCGCACCGCCGAGTACTGGGACATCCTGGCCACCCTGGCGGTGACGAACGCCGGCGAGGGGCCGCGCAACTTCAACGCCACCCTGGTCGCGCTGAACGGCGACCGGATCGCCACCGGCAAGGATTTCGAACCGACCACGGGCCGGGTCAAGCCCGGTGCCGGGGTGGTGCACCTCGACGAGGGCGGGGCCCGCGGGCTCGCCGCCCGGCTGGAGGGGCGGCCGTTCGCCGTCACCCGGGTCGAGGAGAAGCCCTACCGCCGCCGCCCGTACGCGCCGTTCATCACCTCCACGCTCCAGCAGGAGGCGGCCCGCAAGCTGCGGCTCTCGTCGCAGCAGACGATGCGCACCGCGCAGCGGCTGTACGAGAACGGCTACATCACCTATATGCGTACCGACTCGGTGAACCTGTCGGACACCGCCATCGCGGCGGCTCGCCGGCAGATCGTCGAGCTGTACGGCGAGCGCTGTGTGCCGCCGGAGCCGCGCCGCTACACCGGCAAGGTGAAGAACGCGCAGGAGGCGCACGAGGCGATCCGGCCGGCGGGGGACAACTTCCGCACCCCGGGCGAGGTGGCCAAGGAACTGTCGGCCGAGGAGTTCAAGCTCTACGAGCTGATCTGGCGGCGCACCATCGCCTCGCAGATGACCGACGCGGTCGGCTCCAGCGTCTCGGTGCGCATCCGGGCGACCACCGCCGGCGGCGAGGAGGCCGACTTCGGCGCCACCGGCAAGACCATCACCGACCCGGGCTTCCTGCGCGCGTACGTCGAGTCCAGCGACGACGAGAACGCCGAGGCGGAGGACGCCGAGCGCCGGCTGCCCAACCTGGTCAAGGACCAGCCGCTGACCGCCGAGGAGCTGGCCGCGCAGGGCCACCACACCCAGCCGCCGGCCCGCTACACCGAGGCGTCGTTGGTCAAGGCCCTGGAAGAGCTGGGCATCGGCCGGCCGTCCACGTACGCGTCGATCATGCAGACCATCCAGGACCGCGGGTACGTCGTGAAGCGCGGCCAGGCGATGATCCCGTCCTTCCTGGCGTTCGCGGTGATCGGGCTGATGGAGCGGCACTACCCGCGCCTGATCGACTACGACTTCACGGCCAGCATGGAGAACGAGCTGGACGAGATCGCCGGCGGCGACCATGCGGCGGTCGACTTCCTCACCGCGTTCTACTTCGGCACCACCAACGGTGCCGGCGACCAGGACATCGCCCGCTCCGGCGGCCTGAAGAAGCTGGTCACCGAGAACCTCAGCGAGATCGACGCGCGCAGCGTCAACTCGATCCCGCTGTTCACCGACGACGAGGGGCGTGAGGTGGTGGTGCGGGTCGGCCGGTACGGGCCGTACCTGCAGCGCCGGGTGCCGGGCGAGGAGCAGGCACCTGCGGCGGAGGGCGAGGAGGGCGCGACCCCGGGCGACCGGGCGCCGATCCCCGAGGGCCTGGCGCCGGACGAGCTGACCCCGGAGAAGGTGCACGAGCTGTTCCTCGGCGGCGGTGGCGAGCGCAAGCTCGGTGACGACCCGGCGACCGGCGAGCCGATCGTGCTCAAGTCCGGCCGGTTCGGCCCGTACGTGGCCAGTGGCGAGCGCAAGTCGTCGCTGCTCCGCTCGCAGTCCCCGGATTCGCTCACCTTCGACGAGGCCCTCAAGCTGCTCAGCCTGCCCCGCCTGGTCGGCGTGGGCCCGGACGGCGCCGAGGTGTTCGCCAACAACGGCCGCTACGGCCCGTACGTCAAGCGTGGTGAGGAGTTCCGCTCGCTGGACTCGGAAGACAAGATGTTCACCGTCACGCTGGACGAGGCGCTGGCGCTGCTGGCCGCCCCGAAGGCCCGACAGCGCCGGGCCGCCGCCCCGCCGCTGCGCGAGATGGGTGTCGACCCGCTGACGGAGAAGCCGCTGGTCATCAAGGACGGCCGGTTCGGCCCGTACGTCACCGACGGGGAGACCAACGCCTCCCTGCGGCGGGGTCAGACGCCCGAGGCGCTGAGCCTGGAGGAAGCGGCCGAGATGCTCGCCGAGAAGCGGGCGAAGGGCCCGGCGCCGAAGAAGGCCGCAGCCAAGAAGGCCCCCGCCAAAAAGGCCACCGCCAAGAAGGCCACCGCGACCAAGGCCACCGCCAAGAAGGCCACCGCGACCAAGGCCACCGCCGCAAAGAAGACCGCCGCGGCCAAGTCCACCCCCACCAAGAAGACCACCACCGCGCGTACCACCGACTGACGCTCCGAATCTTGGTACGAAACCGCCCCTCGGAGGGCGCTCTCGTACCAAGATCTCGGCGTCAGGGGCGCCAACCCGCCGCCAGTAGTGCGGTGCGGAGTTGAGTGATCACCGCGGTGGGGTCGTGGCGGATGGCCCAGGCGGGGAAGCGCAGCACCCGGTCCCCGTTCTGCCACAGGTCGTTCTGGCGGCGCATGTCCACCCAGGCGGTGGCGCGGTCGAGGTGTTGGCCACCGTCGATCTCCACGTGCACCCGCCATTCCTCGAACCAGGCGTCCAGGTAGCGGCGCCGACCAGCGGCGTCCCGGCGGACCGCCTGCCGGGTCGGCTCGGGTAGCCCGGCGCTCCGGACCAGCCCGAGGAAATCCAGCTCCGAAAGGGAGTGTGCGCCACCTGCCGCATCGGCCGCGGTCTGCCCGATCAGGCTGCGGCGCCGCGCCCGTGGGAGCCGGTCGAGTACGCGCTGCACGTGGTCGCCACCGACGAGGCGCTGCTGGAAACCGGCCGCGATGATCGCCCGGGCCTCGTCGTCGTTAGGTGCCCACTGCGCCGCGTCCACCAGCGACCGCGCCGGCATTGTGCGGCGCGGTTGTCCTACCGCGAGGACATCCTCGTCGGTCAGGATGGTGGTGCGGTGCACCCGGATGCGGGGCGGCATCGACCGCGTCTGGTGGCGGGCCGGTAGGAGCACGTGCGCGAGCCCGTCGTCATACCGGCGCAGGCCCCAAGCCCGGGCGGCGCTCAGCCCACCGAGTACCGCGGTCGGGCCGGCGGCGAGGACGGCGATCCACGGCAGTTGCGCCGGAGTGACCGGCCCGTTGTGGGTGATGTACACGGCACGGTGCACCTGCCGCCACCGGCCAGACCCGACTCGGTGCCGGATCGCCTTCGGCGACAGATGTCGGCGAGCCTGATCGAGGCTGAGCACGTCCTCCTGGTGGAACAGCAGCCAGGTCAGCTCGTCCGCGTCATCTCCGGGCAGCTCCCGTCCCCACTCTTGCCGAGCCCCCGACGCCAGCTCACGCC
>NZ_POTY01000367.1 GCF_003236315.1 Micromonospora craterilacus | reverse complement strand
CCACCGCCCCCACCAGACCAGGTCGTGCGTGCCGAACAGGGCGTGGCCGAGCGCGCCGGCGGTCAGCCCGAGCGTCAGCCCGGGCACCGGGCGCGCGACCCGGGCCGCGGTGGCGGCCAGCCACACCAGACCGGCCAGCAGGCCGGCGGTGGCCAGCCAAAGCTGCGTCCGGCCGCCGGGCCCGGCGGTGAGGGCGAGCCGGGCGGCGCCCAGCACCACCGCCGCCGCGAGGCCGACAGAACGCGCGCCTAGCCGCCCGATGAGCGCCGGTGCGGCGAGCGCGAGCACGAACCAGCCGAGCGCGAACGCCCCGAGCAACTCGGCCGGTGTCGACGCGGCCTGCCCGAAGATGGTGATGACCGACGGCAGGAAGACTCGGAGGACGTCCACCAGAACGACGACGCCCAGGGCCAGGGTGGCGGTATTGAGGTGGCGGTGGCGCAGCACGGTACCTCTTTCGCCGAGGGGTGGTGCGGCGATTCTGGGTGCCGGGCGCCATCCCGGTCAACGATCCGCTTCCCTTGCCACAGACCGGGGGTACGCAGAACACGGCAAAGGCGCCCGCCGCAATGGCGGGCGCCTTCGACGTACGGCCGGCTCAGCGCCGGGTTGCCGCCTTCCTGGCCGGCGCCTTCTTCGCCGGGGCCTTCTTCGCCGTCGCGGTCTTCTTGGCCGCGGTGGCCTTGGTCGCCGCGGCGGTCTTCTTCGCCGGGGCGGTCTTCTTGGTCGCGGTGGTCTTCTTGGCCGCGGTGGTCTTGGTCGCCTTGGCCGCGGTGGTCTTCTTGGCCGCCGCAGTCTTCGTCGCGGTGGTCTTCTTGGCCGCCGCGGTCTTCGTCGCCGCCGCGGTCTTCGTCGCGGTGGTCTTCTTCGCGGTGGTCGCCTTGGCACCGGCCGCCTTCGCACCGGTCGCCTTCGCACCGGTGGTCTTGGCGGCGGCCGCGGCGATCTTCTTCGCCGCCGCCGTGGCCTTCGGCACCTTGCCGCTGGCCACCATCTCCTTGAACCCGGCACCCGGGCGGAAGGTCGGAACCGATGTCTTCTTGACCTTCACCGCCTCACCCGTACGCGGGTTGCGGGCTGTTCGGGCGCCCCGTACGCGCTTCTCGAACGCTCCGAAACCGGTGATCGCCACCTTCTCGCCCTTGGTAACCGCCGCCTGGACCTCAGCGAGGACGGCGTCGAGCGCGGCCGTCGCCGTCTTCCGGTCCCCCAGGCGAACGGCGAGCGCCTCAATGAGCTCGGCCTTGTTCACGACTTCCTCCTGATTGTGCAACTGACTCGACGCGAGCCATTCTGCGCGCACGGTATGCCCTGTGCTGCCGGGACACAAACATTCGGTGGAAAAAAGCCCTTGTGTCGTAACGGATTCGCCCCCACCGGTGGCACCGGTGGGGGCGAAATCGGCTGCGGACCGAGGCGAACGGCTACGCGACCCGGGGCAGGAAGGGTGGCCGGGTGGCCTCGAAGGTGCCGATCTGCGACTCGTGCCGGAGGGTGAGTCCAATGTCGTCCAAGCCCTCCATCAGCCGCCAGCGGCTGAAGTCGTCCAGCGGGAACGACCAGGTGGAGCCGCCGGCCTGAACCTGCCGGGCGGTCAGGTCTACGGTGATCGAAGTGGTCGGGTCGGACTCGACCAGACCCCAGATCTGCTCGACGGCTTTCAATTCCAGCTCGACCGGAAGCAGACCTTCCTTGAGCGCGTTGCCCCGGAAGATGTCACCGAAGCGGGGCGAGATCACCACCCGGAAGCCGAAGTCCCGCAACGCCCACACGGCGTGCTCCCGGGACGACCCGGTGCCGAACTCCGGCCCGGCCACCAGAATCGACGCACCCGAATATGAATGATCGTTGAGTACGAATCCCGGGTCCTCCCGCCACGCGCTGAACAACCCGTCGGCGAAACCGGTTCGGGTCACCCGCTTGAGGTACACGGCCGGGATGATCTGGTCGGTGTCCACGTCGGACCGACGCAGCGGCACGGCGGTGCCGGTGTGCACGGTGAACTTGTCCATCTGTCGCAGCCCTTCTAGAGGTCGGCGGGGGCGGCCAGCCGGCCGGTCACGGCGGTGGCGGCGGCGACCGGCGGGCTCACCAGGTGGGTACGCCCACCCCGGCCCTGACGGCCCTCGAAGTTGCGGTTCGAGGTCGAGGCGGAGCGCTGCCCCGGGGAGAGCGTGTCCGGGTTCATACCCAGACACATGGAGCAGCCGGCGAACCGCCACTCGGCACCGGCGTCGGTGAAGACCTTGTCCAGCCCCTCGGCCTCGGCGGCCTCGCGGACGGCGGCGGAGCCGGGCACCACCAGCATGCGTACGCCGTCGGCGACCTGGTGGCCACGCAGCACGTCGGCGGCGGCCCGCAGGTCCTCCAGCCGACCGTTGGTGCAGGAACCGACGAACACCACGTCGACGGCGAGGTCGCGCAGCGGCGTGCCCGGGCGCAGGTCCATGTACTGGAGTGCGCGGCGGGCGGCGGCCCGCTCCGGCTCGGTGCCGAAGTCGTCCGGGTCCGGCACCACGGCGCCCAACGGCGCGCCCTGCCCGGGGTTGGTGCCCCAGGTGACGAACGGCGCGATCTCGGCGGCGTCCAGGGTCACCTCGGCGTCGAAGGTGGCGCCCTCGTCGGTGGGCAGCGTCCGCCAGTAGGCGACCGCCGCGTCCCAGTCCGCGCCGGTCGGCGCGTTCGGCCGCCCCTGGAGGTACGCGAAGGTGGTCTCGTCCGGCGCGATCATGCCGGCCTTGGCGCCCCACTCGATGGACATGTTGGCGATGGTCATCCGACCTTCCATGGACAGCGCCCGGATCGCCTCACCGCGGTACTCCACGATGTGCCCGCGTCCGCCACCGGTGCCGACCTTGGCGATCAGGGCGAGCACCAGGTCCTTCGCGGTGACGCCGGGGCCGAGCCGGCCGTTCACGGTGACCGCCATCGTCTTCGGTCGGGCCTGCGGCAGCGTCTGGGTGGCCAGCACGTGCTCGACCTCGCTGGTGCCGATGCCGAACGCCAGAGCCCCGAACGCACCGTGGGTCGCGGTGTGCGAGTCGCCACAGACGATGGTCATGCCGGGCTGGGTGAGGCCGAGCTGCGGGCCGATGACGTGCACGATCCCCTGGTTCTCGTCGCCCAGTGGGTGCAGCTTCACGCCGAACTCGGCACAGTTGCGGCGCAGCGTCTCGATCTGGGTCCGGGAGGTGGGGTCGGCGATGGTGAGCAGGTCACCACGGCGCGCCTGGAACGAGGGGTCGGCGTACCCGGTCGGGGTGTTGTGATCCTCGGTCGCGAGCGTGAGGTCGGTACGGCGCACCTGGCGGCCGGCGAGCCGCAGCCCGTCGAACGCCTGCGGGCTGGTCACCTCGTGCAGCAGGTGCAGGTCGATGAAGAGCAGATCGGGCTCACCATCGGCGGACCGGACGACGTGCGCGTCCCAGACCTTCTCGGCCAGGGTCCTCGGCTCAGGAGTGACTCCCACCATCTGGACATCCTAAATTCTGGGAGGTAAATTTCGGCTTGTGGGACACAGTATGAGCGGTGTCGGCGTTCTCGACAAGGCGGTGGTCATCCTGGCCGCCTGTGTCGACGGCGCCAGCCTGGCCGAACTCGTTGAACGCACCAAGCTGCCCCGGGCCACCGCGCACCGGCTGGCGCAGGCGCTGGAGATCCACCGGATGCTGGTCCGGGACACCCAGGGCCGCTGGCGTCCCGGTCCACGCCTGGGCGAACTGGCCAACGCGGCGCCGGACGTGCTGCTGACGGCGGCCGAGCCGCTGCTGGCCGCGCTGCGCGACGCCACCGGTGAGAGCGCCCAGCTCTACCTGCGCCGGGCGGACGAACGGATCTGCGTGGCCGCCGCCGAACGGGCCAGCGGGCTGCGCGACACCGTCCCGGTGGGCTCGGTGCTGCCGATGATCGCCGGCTCGGCGGCGCAGATCCTGCTCGCCTGGGAGCCGCCGGAGGCGGTGATGCCGCTACTGCCCCGCTCGAAGTTCACCGGCCGCACCCTGGCCGAGGTACGCCGCCGAGGCTGGGCCCAGAGCGTGGCCGAACGGGAGGCGGGTGTGGCCAGCGTCTCCGCCCCGATCCGCGACCGCACCGGCCGGGTCATCGCCGCCATCAGCATCTCCGGCCCGATCGAACGCCTCGGCCGCCGACCCGGCGAACGCCACGCCATGGCCGTGGTAAGAGCCGGCCAACGCCTCTCCGGCCTCTAACCC
>NZ_POTY01000366.1 GCF_003236315.1 Micromonospora craterilacus | reverse complement strand
GGGTGGGTGAGGGAGGCGCAAGGCCCGTCTCGCGGAGGCGAGACGGGCCTTGGTGTTGGTAGCCCCGACCGGATTCGAACCGGCGCTACCGCCTTGAGAGGGCGGCGTCCTGGGCCGCTAGACGACGGGGCCAGGTACTTTCTGGTTCACCACCCCGGTGGGGCGGTGCGGAAGTAGTCTAACGGCGTCCTCGGTGGACGTCGCACATGGGGTCGCCCTCGCCGGTGAGCAGCGCCGGGACGCGAATCGAGGGTCGGGACGCGAAAACGGCCCGCCCGCCGAAGCGGGACGAGCCGTGATGTGAGTTGTAGCCCCGACCGGATTCGAACCGGCGCTACCGCCTTGAGAGGGCGGCGTCCTGGGCCGCTAGACGACGGGGCCAGAACCTATTGCGACACCACCGTGCGGTGGTGCCGCCGAACTCTACCAGACCTCGCGACCGAGCCCCTTGCGGAGCACGGTGCTGAACTCCACCAGAATCCAGCGACCTCGATTCTTCCGAATCTCGGCTGCGCTGGGGTACCAGGACTCGAACCTAGACTAACTGAACCAGAATCAGTTGGGCTGCCAATTACCCCATACCCCATTGGCCCCTTGCGGCGCCGGGATCAAACTCTACCCTCCCGGCACCGACGGGCCAAATCGAGTTCCGGAAACCGCCCTTGAGCTGCGGAAACAGGGACTCTGACCGGATCAGGTGGCCGACACGACCGGGTTGGTCAACTCGCCGATCCCCCCGATCCGAACGGTCACCGTATCCCCCTCCGTGAGCGGGCTAACCCCCGCCGGCGTACCGGTCAGCACCACGTCGCCGGGCAGCAGCGTCATCACATGCGAGACGTACGACACCAGAGCCGGCACGTCGAAGACCATGTCCCGGGTCCGGCCCAGCTGACGGACCTCCATCTCCTCCGGATCGCGCCCCACCTCGCAGCGGATCTCCAGGTCGGTGACGTCGAGGCCGGTGGTGATCCACGGCCCGATCGGGCAGAACGAGTCGAACCCCTTGGCCCGGGTCCACTGGCTGTCGGCACGCTGGAGGTCCCGGGCGGTGACGTCGTTGGCGCAGGTGTAGCCGAAGATGGCCCGCTCCGCCGCGGCCCGGTCCGCCCGGCGGGCACCCGGCGCACCGATCACCACCGCCAGTTCCGCCTCGTGCTCGACCTGCTTGCTGAACTCCGGGAGCCGGATCGCGTCCCGGGGGCCGATGACGGAGGTGGACGGCTTGAGGAAGAGCAGCGGCTCCTTCGGCACCTCGTTGCCGTGTTCGGCGGCGTGTTCGGCGTAGTTGCGGCCGACACAGACCACCTTGCTGGGCAGGATCGGCGAGAGCAACCGGACGTCGGACAGCGCCCACCGGACACCGCTGAACGTGATCTGGCCGAACGGGTGGCCCGAGATCTCGGCGATGGTGAGCCCCTGCGGGCCCGCCTCCGACTCCCCCTCGACGACCCCGAACGACATTCCCTTGGCATGAGCGAAACGAGCGATACGCACCAGGCCAATCTAGTCCGGCCCGGAGAGCGGGCGCCGCAGCTTACCTGTGACGATCACCGGTGGGGCCGGATTCGCCGCTTCGTACCCGCACGACGTGACCCCGCACCTAGCGTCGGCTGCGGAGGTTCGTTCGTATGCCTGCATCGACACGACACCACAGGACCCTCGCGGCGATCGTGCACTGCGTCGGTTTCCTCACCGCCCTGCCGCTGCTGCCGGCGGCCACCACCGCGGACGCCGCGGCGGCCGGCCGGCCGCCCGCGGCAGCGGCGTCGCCCGAGCCCACCATGCCCTCGGCGCCGCCGGCGGTGCCCACTCCGACGCGGGTCGCCTCGCCGGCCGCCAAGCCGCAGGTCAGCGTGCGGGTCGCGGCGGGGAGCACCGCCCAGCCCGGGTACCGCATCGAGGTACGCAACGGCGGCAACGCCCCGGTGGACACCACCGTGCGTCAGGAGCTGCCGCAGGGCGTCTCGGCGACGACGATCAGCAACGGCGGCCGGGAGGTACGCCCCGGCGGCTCGACGGCGACCGAGGTGACCTGGCGGATCAAGCTGCCGCCGCGCAGCACCACCACGCTGGGCACCACGCTCAGCACCGCCGCGGCACAGCAGCCACTGACCGCGCCGGCGTGCGCGTTCGCCAGCGACGGACGGCAGCCGTACGACTGCGCGAGCGCCACCTGGACGGCCCCGCAGGCCGCGACGCAGGAGACCCGGGAGCCGACGGGGTGGCGTCGTCAGGCACCCGCGCTGCTGGCCGGTGCGATCGCGGTGCTGGTGCTCGGCGTCGTCGGGCTCGTCGCCTGGCGGCGGCACCGGCGGCGGCCGGTCGCCGCCGCGCTGGCGTCGGACGGGCCGGGCACGATCTATCCCCGCCCGGCCACGCCCCGCTCGCCGGCCCGCCGGCGCACCCCGCCGATCTGGCTGATCGTGCCGGTGGCCGCGACGGTGCTGGCCGGCACGGTGGGCGCGGCCGCCTGGACCGCCACCCGGCGGGTCACCGAGATCGACACCGACAGCCAGCCGACCAGCGGCGCCTGGAAGGGCAAAGGGGTGGCCGGTGGGCTCGGTGTGCCGCTGCGCGAGGACGCGTTCGAGTTCACCGTCTACCGGATGATCTGCGAGCCGGGCCAGGGCGCGCGGCAGTGCCAGGCGACCGTCGGGGTCCGCAACCTCACCCCGGAGCATCAGAGTTGGCACGGCAAGCTGCAACGGGCGTACCTGGCGAACGGCACCTGGGTCACCACCGACGAGCTGGCCACCCGGGGGGCGAACCAGGGGCGGGACGTCTTCGCCGAGCCGATGGCGGCGGGCAGCCGCCTGGTGCTGCCGCTGGTCTTCACCGTCAACGGGCGCGAGGCGCCGCAGCTGCTGGAGTTGCGCAGCGGCGTCTTCTCCGCCGGGGTGCGGGTGGACGTGCCCTGACCGGCGGGCGGGCTGCGGTCGTACCCTTGGTCCGTGACCGCCGCCCTCGCTCCCGCCGTGCTCGACGCGGCCGCCTGGGGGGCCCGCCGCCGGGCCCACGAGGAGCGGGTGGACGGCTGGCTCACCCCGCACCTGGCCCGCCGCCGCCGTGGCGAGAAACACCCGGTGGAGGACTTCCTCTTCACCTACTACTCGTACCGGCCGGCCCAGCTGCGGCGGTGGCATCCGGGCGCGGGGGTGGTGCTGCGGGAGGCCGATCCCGCCGACTTCGGCCCGGACTACCAGGCACTCCCCGCCGGGGTCACCCTGGACACCGACGAGGTACGCGCCCGGCGCGCCGACTCGGTGCGGTGGATCACGACCCTGCTGGCCGCGACCGCGGGCCGGCCGGCGCACCTGGGCTGCTTCGGGATGCACGAGTGGGCGATGGTCTACCGGCAGACCCAGCAGGAGGTCCGGCACAACGCCTGGCCGCTGCGGCTGACCCCGGAGCGCACCGCCGCGGTCGTCGAGGAGCGCGGCGTACGGTGCAGCCACTTCGACGCGTACCGCTTCTTCACCGTGCCGGCCCGGCCGCTCAACGTACTGCGACCGACCCGGGAGACGCAGCACGCCCAGGAGCAGCCGGGCTGCCTGCACGCCAACATGGACCTTTACAAGTGGGCGTACAAGCTCTCCCCGCTGGTGCCGTCGGAGCTCGTCGCCGACTGTTTCGCCCTGGCCGGGCAGATCCGCACGCTGGACATGCGGGCCTCGCCGTACGACCTCGCCGACCTGGGCTATCCGCCCGTCCGAGTCGAGACCGTCGACGGCCGGCACGAATACGTCCAGGCACAGCGGGAGTTCGCCGAACGGGCCGGCGTGCTGCGGGCCCGCCTGCTGGCCGCGATCCCCGCCGCCTGAGCCACCAACCCGGCCAGCGGCACGGAGCCGGGGCCGGCGCGGCCCCGGCCCCGGTCGGACCGTCAGGAACGCACGCAGCTCACCGCCGGAGCGGTGTTGGTGGCACCGGCGGTACCCAGGAAGCCGAAGGTCGTCTGCGCGCCGGGCGCCAGGGCACCGTTATAGCTCACGTTACGCGCCGTAGCCGTCGACCCGCTCTGGGTCACCTCGGCGTTCCATGTCTGGGTGATCCGCTGACCGTCGGCGAAGTCGAGTCGGACGACCCAGCCGGCGATCGCGGCGGCCCCGGCGTTACGGACGGTCACCTCCGCCTGGAACCCACCCTGCCACTGGCCGATCACCCGGTAGCTCGCGACACAACTGCCCGGCGTCGCGGTCGGCGTCGCCGTCGGGGTGGGCGTGGCAGTGGGGG
>NZ_POTY01000365.1 GCF_003236315.1 Micromonospora craterilacus | reverse complement strand
GGGTTGGGACCTTTGGCCCGTGCGCGGGGTGGGTGGGAGCAGGTAGAAAAGGGGGATGATCCGGGTGTTCTTGCTCGACGACCATGAGGTCGTCCGTCGTGGCCTCGCCGACCTGTTGCACGCCAGTGGTGACATCGAGGTGGTCGGCGAGTCCGGCTCGGCCCAGGAGGCGGCCCGCCGGATCCCGGCGCTCCGGCCCGACGTGGCGATCCTCGACGCCCGGCTGCCCGACGGCAACGGCATCGACGTCTGCCGCGACATCCGGGCGGTGGACTCCTCGATCAAGGGACTGATTCTCACCTCGTACGAGGACGACGAGGCGCTGTTCGCGGCGATCATGGCCGGTGCCTCCGGGTACGTGCTCAAGCAGATCCGCGGCACCGACCTGGTCGACGCGGTACGCCGGGTGGCGGCCGGCCAGTCGCTGCTCGACCCGGCGATCACCACCCGGGTGCTGGAGCGCATCCGCAGCGGCGTGGAGCAGCCCCGCGAGCTGCAGTCGCTCACCGAGCAGGAGCGGCGCATCCTGGAGTACGTCGCCGAGGGGCTCACCAACCGGGAGATCGCCGGCAAGATGTTCCTGGCCGAGAAGACGGTCAAGAACTACGTCTCCAGCGTGCTGGCCAAGCTCGGCCTGGAACGGCGTACCCAGGCCGCCGTCCTCGCCACCCGACTGCTCGGCAAAGGCCACTGACCCCCGGTCGACCAGCGTGGGCACGCGCGGCGCGGGGCCCGGGGCGGTCAGTCGCGTAGCGGTACGGACCAGTGCAGCTCGGTGCCGTGTGGGTGGGCCGGGCGTACCTCGAAGGTGCCGGCGTGGCGCTCGGCGCGCTCGCGCAGGTTCACCAGCCCGCCCCGGGCGGCGGCCGGGTCGCACCCCACCCCGTTGTCGGTGACCACCAGGGTGAGTCGGGCGGCGTCGACGCGTACCGCCACCGACACCGCCGACGCCTCGGCGTGGCGTACGGCGTTGGACAGCGCCTCGCGGAGCACGGCGGTGAGGTCGGGGCGGACCGGGTCCGGGACGGCGCTGTCGATCGGCCCGGTCAGTTCCAGCCGTGGCCGGAAGCCCAGCGACTCCGCGGCCACCTCCATCGCCTCGCGGATCTCGGTGCGCAGCGCCGCGCTCACCGGGCTGCGCAGCTCGAAGATGGTGCGGCGGATGTCCTTGATGGTGGCGTCCAGGTCGTCGACCGCGGCGTTGACCCGCTTGGCCAGCTCGGGGCGGCCGGCCAGCGGGACCGCGCTCTGCAACTGCAGGCCGGTGGCGAACAGCCGCTGGATGACCACGTCGTGCAGGTCCCGGGCGATCCGTTCGCGGTCCTCCAGGACCACCAGCTGCTCCCGTTCCTCCTGGCCACGGGCGCGTTCCATGGCCAGCGCGGCCTGCCCGGCGAAGCTGCCCAGCAGCACCACGTCGTCGTCGGTGGCGCCGCCGTGCTCGACCCCGTACGCGATGACCAGGACGCCGTGCAGCGTGTCGGCGGTGGCCAGCGGGGAGATCACCGCCGGCCCGGTGTGCAGCACCGCCGGCCAGGGCGCGGCGTGGGCGAGGTCGTCGACCGAGTCGTGCCGGCCCTCGGCGATCGAACCGGCGAAGCTGGTGTCGGCGGCCGGCAGCACCGTGCCGACCAGTGCGCGGGCCTGGGCGCCGGCGCCGTCGACGACCTCCACGGTGAAGTGGTCGGCCTCGTCGTCGTAGAGCAGCACCAGGGCCAGCTCGGCCTCGGCGACCTCCCGGGCGCGGCGGGCCACCAGCGTCAGCGCGTCGGTGCGGCGTACCTCGCCGAGCAGCAGCGACGTGATCTCCGCGGTGGCCGCCAGCCAGCGTTCCCGCCGGTGGGCCAGCGCGTACAGCCGGGCGTTCTCGATCGCCACGCCGGCCGCCGCCGCGAGCGCCACGACGATCTCCTCGTCGTCCTCGGTGAACTGGGCACCGCCCTGCTTCTCGGCCAGGTAGAGGTTGCCGAAGACCTGGTCGCGGATGCGTACCGGCACCCCGAGGAAGGTGTGCATCGGCGGGTGGTGCGCCGGGAAACCGTAGGACCGCGGGTGCTGGGTGATGTCCGGCATCCGCAGCGGTTTCGGGTCGTCGATGAGCAGGCCGAGCACGCCCCGGCCGTGCGGCAGGTCACCGATCTTCGCGTGCAGCTCCGGGGAGATGCCGTGGGTGATGAAGTCGTGCAGCGTCCGGTCCGGGCCGACCACGCCGAGCGCGCCGTACCGGGCGCCGGCCAGCTCGCAGGCCGACTCGACGATCCGTTGCAGGGTGCTGCGCAGATCCAGGTCGGTGCCGATGCCGACGACCGCGTCGAGCAGGGCGCGCAGCCGTTCCCGGCTGGTCATCACCTCGCCGACCCGGTCCAGCATCTCCTGGAGCAGCTCGTCCAGGTGGACCCGGGACAGCGGGCTCAGCCCGAGCGAGGGTGGCTCGTGCCGGGGGTTCGGTGCGCCGACGGTCACCCGGCGATGCTATCCGGCCTCCGTCACGCGCCGCCGTCCACCGCGGAGGTGTCCACCACCTGCTCGCGGGGCAGTCGCGGGGTGTGCGGCGGGCCGGCGTGGGCCGGGTCCGCGATCCCCAGGCGCAGCACGAGGTACGGGTAGCCGAGCCCGGCCAGCACCTGACGCAGGGTCTGCCGGGTCGCCGGCACCTCCACCACCCCGCTCAGCGGCACCGCGGAGACACCCAGCCGGGTGGCGGTCAGCCAGGCCGCGGAGAGCGCCTCACCGGCGCGTAGCCAGCTCACCGGCTCGTCTTCCTCGCCGTACAGCAGCCCGTACGACGCCGCCTGGTCGTGCCCCGGCCCGACCGGCAGGGTGCCCGGGCGGCCGAAGTCCCGGCCCGGCACGGTGGTCTGCGGGGGCTGCTCCGGCAGCACCTCCGGGGTCAGCCCCATCCCGCCGGCGCGACTCGTCCAGTAGTCCAGCTCCTCGCGCAGCTGCGAATCCTCCGCCTCGACCGTGGCGGCGTGCGAGGCGGAGGCCGCCAGTTGCAGCACCTGGTCGCGGTCGAGGATCTCCAGGCGGGCGCCCTCCCGGCCGGCGGCCGACGCGATGGCGCTTAGCGTGTCGTCGGCGACCGGCTCGCCGCTGACCGGCCGCCGGTCGGTGTGCCGCACCTGCATGCACTGCACCATGCGCATCGCGTCCGGGTCGGCGCCGATGGGCTGCGGGTCGGTCAGCCGGGCCAGCAGGTCGGGATCGGCCGGGTCGGGCATCCGGTGGACGGTCGCCGTCCAGCCCTCGGCGGCCAGCGCCAGCCGGGCGTGTTGCAGCGCCGCACCGCAGCTGAGGGTGAGCAGCTCACCCTCCGGGTCGGTCGCCGTCAGCTGACGGTCGCGGGCCACCCGCAGCTCCAGCGCGTCGGGCAGCACCCGCCAGCGCCACGGCTGGGTGTTGTGCACCGACGGCGCGTGACCGGCCATCGCGGCGGCCTCCGCCAGGGCGGTGGTCAGCGGGCGGTGGGTAGCCGGCGTCTGGTGGCTCATCGTCACGACCTTTCCGTGTGTCCCTATCGTGCCGTACCTCGGTACGGCCGTGGGGCGGGTCCAGTTCATCCTGCGCGATCCGCCGGCCGCAGGCACGGACCGCCGGTCCTGTCCGGAAGGGCACTTCGGCCCGGATTCTGCCCGGACCGCCCTCGGCGGTACCCCGATGGTTGGGACGATCCGCAGGTGGGGGCGCAGTCGGACGCGGGCGGGCCGGATCACGGTGCGGCCGAGTGCCTGCCGGCGCAGCCGGCGCGGCAGCAGCCCGGTCAACCCGGCCAGCCTGCGCAGCGGCGCGCCCGGTGGTGGCTGTGGACGCCGCTGACCGGGCTGACCGTGCTGGTGCTGGCCGGGGCGGCGCTGCGGTTGACCGGCCGGACCGGTGCGGCCGACGCGGTGTGGGCGGTGCTCACGTTGACCGCGCTGCTGCCCGCCGCCGTCTCGGTGCTGCGTGACCTGTGGCGGCGACGCTTCGGCGTGGACGTGATCGCGGTGCTGGCGTTGGCCGGCGCGCTCGGCGTCGGCGAGTACCTGGCCGGCGCGGTGATCGCGGTGATGCTGGCCACCGGTCGGACGCTGGAGGCGTACGCGCAGCGCCGGGCGACCCGCGACCTGCGGGCGCTGCTCGCCCGGGCGCCGCGTACCGCGCGCCGGCGCACCGCCGGCGGCGGCGTCGAGGTGGTGCCGGTGGACCGGGTGGCGGTGGGGGACCGGCTGCTGGTCGGCCCGGGGGACGTGGTCGCGGTC
>NZ_POTY01000364.1 GCF_003236315.1 Micromonospora craterilacus | reverse complement strand
GCTTCGGCGTCGCCGACCTCGTCGACGCGCTCCACCACGCCGCCGCACAGATCGTCTTCCACACCCCGCCGCATCCCGACCGGGCCGACGGCTGGCCCATCGCCTGGGGCGATCCGGACAAGGGCCTCGACCTCCGACCCATCAGCACCACCGGCACGGGTGAAGTCACTGACGGCCTGGTCGCCGGCTACCTTGCCAAGTACGCCACCAAGAGCACCGAGGCCACCGGGCACACCTCCACCCGCCTGACCGCCGACAGCATCGGGGATTATGCCGACCCCGACGGCGACCACACCGCCCGCCTCATCGACGCCTGCTGGCGCATCGGCCGACCCACCCACACACCCATACCGCTGTCCGAGCGACCTCGTGACCACCGACCCCGGCCCGGCTTCGTCGACCGATGGGAATGCCCCGACTGCGGCACCCACACCCGCTACGCCGCCTGCCCCGTCTGCGTCGCCGAACGTCAAGCCGCCCTTGACACCGAACCGACGAAACCCGCGACGACCAACCCATACGCGCGGCTGCGCCGCTGGGCGCACATGCTCGGCTTCGGCGGCCACTTCCTCACCAAAGGCCGTCGCTACTCGGTGACCTTCCAACTCCTGCGCGACACCCGCGTGAGCTTCCGACGACACGAGCACCACGACCAGGCCGACGACCACACCGGCACACTCCGCGCCGTCGACCACCTCGACGACACCACGCCCCTGATCGTCGGCACCCTCACCTTCGCCGGCGTCGGCTGGCACACCTCAGGTGACGCCCTGCTCGCCTCCACTGCTGCCGCTATGGCCAGAGAGCGACGCGCCACCGGCCGCGAAGAACTCGCCCACGAACTCGGCACCGCCCAACCCGTCCTCACGCCCGCCGCATGACCCAGGAGGCCCAAGCCATGAGCCACGCGCGAGCCGGCACTGACCGGCGAGAGCCGCAATCACACCATCGTCAACAGAGGGGAGAACCCGTGGCCGAAATCGTCCCGGCCTCGCCACCGGACCTGTGGTCGATCAGCGAGACGGCCGCGTTCCTCCGTGTTCCCGTCGGCACGCTCTACCAGTGGCGGCACCGTCGAACCGGTCCGCGCGCTTTCAAGGTCGGCCGGCACCTGCGGTACAAGCCGTCCGAGGTCCGGGCGTGGCTCGACGACCAGGCGGCCTGACATGCCGATCGATGACCTGTGGTTCCTCAAGCAACGCGACCCCACCACGAAGAAGCCGCTTCCGTCCAAGCGGCACGGCCGGGGAAAGCGGTGGCGGGTTCGCTACGTCGACGCCGACAACGACGACCGCGAAAAGCTGTTCGACCTCAAGCGGGACGCGGAAGCCTTCGACTTGGCGTGCCGCTCGGGTGCGGCACCACAGGTGCGAGTGAAGCGGGAGGAAGCGCAGCTGACCTTCGCCGAGTACGCGCAGCGGTGGAGGGAGTCCCGCGAATCGGGCTGGGCCACGGAAACGCGACGCCGCATCCCGCAAAACCTGCGGAAGCATCTCCTACCCGTGTTCGGTGAGAAGGCTATCCGCTCGATCAACCTGACGGACGTGCTGGCCTGGCTTGGCCGGCTGCTCGATGACGGCACGCCGAAATCGTCGGTGAGCCTGTACTTCGGGCTGTTCAAGACCATCATGAACGCCGCCGTTATCGACAAGGTGATTCCCGACAACCCCTGCAACGGAGTGAAGCTCGCGCAGATCCTGCGCGGTCTCTCGCGGGCACCGAAGTGGGTTCCCACCAACGACCAGGTGCTCAAGCTCGCCGAGGTGGTACCGCGCCGGTTCCGGGCGGCTATCTGGCTGGGAGCCGGGGAAGGGCTTCGCCTTGGTGAGGTCCTGGGCCTGGAAGCCGGTTCCCGCTGCGCGGACTACGACCGTGGCGAACTGCACGTCATCCAGCAACTGCGGCACTCGCCGCAGCACTACGGTGGCTTCTACCTCTCGACACCGAAGAGCGGCTCCACCGGCACCGTGGACCTGGACGCGGTGGTCGCCGAGGAACTTGCCGGGCACCTGGCCGATGTCGGTTCCGTCGAGTTCGAGCTACCCGACATCACCACCGGGGAGCGGCTGACTCGTCCGGTGGCGGTCCTGTTCACCTCGTCGCGGGGGAAGCTGCTGACCGACACCTACTGGTCGGAGCTGTGGGCGGACTGGCGCGAGGCCGCCGGCTGGCCGAAGGAAGGCACCTTCCACTCCCTGCGCCACTTCTTCGCCACCACGCTGATGAGCAACGGCGTGGAGCCCCAGGAGGTGCAGAAGGCGCTTCGGCACGCCAACCTGCGCATCACGTTGGAAACCTACGTCCACTGGCTGCCGAAGAAGGACCGACCGCGCGGCCTGGTCGGTGACCTGCTGCGGAAGGCAGACAGCCAGCGGCGGGAAGCTCCCACCGACCAAGATCGGAGCTGAGTTGTGCCCTGGTTGTGCCCGATGATCTTCGCTGGGCGTTCCCGCAGCTCAGAGGCGGTGCATGGTGGGCCGCCAGGGACTCGAACCCTGAACCTATGGATTAAAAGTCCACAGCTCTGCCATTGAGCTAGCGGCCCGCGCGCTCAGGTTACCGGACACCCGCGGGAGCGGGCTCGCGGCTTCCGGGCCGGCATCGATGGCTCCGGAACAGTGTGCCGGCCAGCGTACGGGGTCGAGGGGTTCGACCGGGGCTGGCAGGATCGGTTCAGTCGGCAGTACGACAGGGGGAGGTCCAGCGTGCCGGAGCCGATCCGCATTGCAGTCCTGGCCGGGGCCACGTTGAGCACCGGGCTGGTGGCGGGGCTGTTCTTCGCGTACGCCTGCTCGGTGATGCCGGGTCTGGCCGCGACCGACGATCGGACGCTTGTCGGCACCATGCAGTCGATCAACCGGAAGATCCTCAACGGGTGGTTCCTGTCGATGTTCCTCGGCGGGCCGCTGCTGGTCGCGCTGGCGGTGGCCGGGTATTTCCGCGCCGGTGGCGCGGTGTTGGTCTGGCTCGTCGCGGCGCTGGTCGGCCATTTGGTCACGTTCGGCGTAACGATGCGGTGCAACGTGCCGCTTAATAACCAGTTGGACGCCGCCGGGTCGGTTGACGGGACCACCGACCTGGCGGCGGTACGACAGCGGTTCGAGGCGCCCTGGGTGCGCTGGAACCTGGTCCGGACGATCAGCTCGGTCGCCGCCTTTGTCTGCCTGATCGGTGCCCTGCTGGCCCGATAGGCCGCACCGAACCGATGGGCTTGGACGGCGGCTGACCGGGTACGGGGCCGGGCATGCGGATCGTGGTGGTGGGGGCGAGCGGCAACGTGGGCACTGCGCTGCTGCGCCGGTTGCGGCGGGAGCGTGAGGTCCAGGTCGTCGGGGTGGCGCGCCGGCCGCCCGTCCTGGGGGCGGGTGAGCCGTACGACGAGGTGCGCTGGCGCTCCTGCGACATCGGGCTGCCCGGTGCGGCCGATCAACTCACCGAGATTTTTGCCTGGGCCGACGCGGTGGTGCACCTGGCCTGGCAGATCCAGCCCAGCCACGACCAGGACGTGATGCGCCGCACCAACGTGGGCGGCAGCCGGGCGGTGGTCGACGCGGTGCTGCGCGCCGGGGTGCCGGCCCTGGTGTACGCCTCGTCGGTCGGCACGTACGCGCCCGGTCCGAAGGATCTGCCGATCAGCGAGCGGTGGCCGGCGACCGGGGTGGCCGAGTCGTCGTACAGCCGGGACAAGGCGGCGGTGGAGGAGATGCTCGACGGTATCGAGCGGAGCCATCCTGCGCTGCGGCTGGTGCGGATGCGCCCAGGGCTGATTTTCCAGCGGGCCGCCGGCACCGAGATCACCCGCTATTTTCTCGGGCGGCTGGTGCCGGTGCGGCTGCTCCGTTTCGGTCGGCTGCCGCTGGTGCCGGCCAACCGTCGGCTGCGGATGCAGGCGGTGCACGCGGACGACGTGGCCGACGCGTACGCCCGGGCGATTCTGGGTGACGCGCGTGGTGCCTTCAACGTTGCCGCGGACCCGGTGCTGACTCCGGAGTTGGTGGCCCGGCACTTCCACGGCTGGACGGTGCCGGTGGCCGCCCCGCTGCTGCGCGCCGCCGCCGCGCTCACCTGGCGGGCCCGGCTGCAACCGGTCGACGCCGGCTGGGTGGAGCTGGCGTTGAACGTGCCGCTGATGTCCAGCGAGCGGGCCGAGCACGAGCTGGGCTGGCGGCCGCGGGTCAGCTCGGTCGAGGCGTTGAAGGAACTCTTCGCCGGCATCGCCGACCGCGCCCACACCCCCAGCC
>NZ_POTY01000363.1 GCF_003236315.1 Micromonospora craterilacus | reverse complement strand
GCCCTGGGCGCAGCGGGCACCCCGGGCGCCGCCAACGGCGGCCTGGCGTCGTCGACCACGCCGACCGGCGACTACTACAGCAAGGGCCAGGGCGGCGGACCGGCCGCCCGCCTCGGCACCGGCGGAGCCCTTTCAGGGCAAGGCGGCAGCTCGAAGCTGGGCGGCGGCGGCCGAGGCAACGGCGTCGTCACCGGAAACAACGTCGGGGTCGCCGGCGGCCTGTACGGCGGCGGCGCCTCCGGCGCGGTCGCCGGCCCGTCCACCGCCGCGCAGGCCGGCGCCGGCGGCGCGCAGGGCATCGTCCTGGTCCACCTCTACGCCTGACCCGGGGCAGGTCGTCTGTCGCAGCTGCGACAGACGACCCCGGGCGCTACCCCGGCCAGGCGGTCGCGCCGCCGGGGCACCAGCACACCCATCGCCGACACGCAGCTGCGTGCGCGGCCGATCCTGCATGGGAGCAGCAATGAACATCATCGGACGTGCCGGCTGGGGCGCGCGGGCGCCGCGCAGCGTCACCTCGGTGCCGTGGTCGAAGCGGGAACGCGTCGACGTGCACTACTCGGCAGGCCCGCCGACGCAGACCGTCCGCCAGATCCAGAACTTCCACATGGACAACAGGGACTGGAGCGACATCGGCTACAACTTCGCCGTCGACGTCGGCGGCCGGATCTACGAGTGCCGCGGCTGGACCGTGCTCGGCGCCCACATCGCCGGCCACAACACCGGCGGGATCGGGATCGTGTTCATCGGCCGCGACCAGGACGTGACGACCGCGGCGATGCGGTCGATCCGCTGGCTGTGCGACGAGGCGGACCGGAAGGCGGGCCGGCGGCTCAAGCGGGACGGCCACCGGGACCTGGCCGCCACGGCCTGCCCCGGAGACCGGCTGCACCGGTGGGTGCACACCGGCATGCCCGTCGACGAGCCGGTCAAGCCGTCACCGTCGCCGCCGGCGGGCCGGCCGGCGCCGAAGCCGGCGGTGGCGTTCCCGCTGCCCCGCGACCACTACTTCGGCCCGGCCGCCGGACCGGACCGCAGTGTCTCCGGCCACCACGGCCGCCGCTTCGGCACGAAGTCCGACCGGGAGTGGCTGCAGGAGTGGACGCGGCAGCTCCAGCGGCGCGGTTGGTCCATCGGCAAGGGCAAGCGCTGGCTGCGTGAGCACGGTGCGGACGGCCGCTACGGCGACGAGTACCGCGCCCTGATCCGCGCGTGGCAGGCCGACCAGAAACTGCCGGTCACCGGACGGCTCGACCGGGCCGGCTGGGACGCCGCGTACCGCAACCCGATCACCTGATGGAGCCGGCCGTCCTGATCGCGCTGATCAGCGCCGGCAGCGCGATCGGCGGCGGCGCGGTCGTCGGGCCGGCGGTCGGGCACTGGCTCGGCCGTCGTCTCCGCGCGGCGCAGGCCGAGCTGGCGGCCGCCCAGGCGGAGCAGCACAAAGCCGCGGCGGACCAGCAGCGCGCCCAGGCCGAGCAGCTGCGGCAGGACATCTACCAAGAGCTGACCGACGACCTTCGTGGTGAGCTGCAGCGCGTACGGGCGGCGTTGGAGGATGCCCAGCAGTCCCTCGCCCAGACATCGGGTGAGGCCGAGCGGCTGCGTCAGCGCGTGGTCGACCTGGAGTCGCGGTACGCGCACCTGGAGCAGACCGAGCAGCGTCAGGCGGCCGAGTTGAGCGCGGTGCAGGCCGAGCGTGACTCACTTCGGATCGCGCTGGCCAAGAGCGAGGCGACGGCCGCGGCGCTGGCCGCGCAAGTCGGGGACCTGAAGGCGCAGCTGGCTCTGCACGCTGATCGCCGTTGATGGGGTGGGGGAGGCCCGGCCGGCGGCTCGATGGTCTGCCCTCGAAGGGAACGCCCACCAGGAGCACCGTACGGCGCATGGCTACCGCCGCGTGACGCCAACCCCATCCCGTGGCCATCCTAACCACCTTGAGCTGAGGAGGCTCGCTGTGAATAATCGTCTCGCCGCCTACGTGCGGACCTACTGGCCGCTGGCGCTCGGCCACCTCGCCGCGGCGATCGTCGCGTACGTGGCCGCCCGCTGGGGCATCGTGATCGACTCGATCGTGGTCTACGAGGTCCTGGCGCTCGCCGTGATCGGCATGGTGTACGCCGCCGGGCGGACGCTCGAGGAACGCACCGGCGACGGCCGCCTGGCCCGGGCGGCCCGGCTGGTGGGTCGGCTGCTGCTGTCGTTCGGCGTGGCCACCGGTCAGCCGGTGTACGGTCTTCCCCCGGCAGAGATCACTCAGGAGTCCGACTACTACCCAGACGGCAGCTACAAGCAGATCCGCTCGGTCGTGGTCTACCCGCCACGGCCTTCCCGGTAGCACCGACGGCGCTGCGCCCCCACCTGGCTCGGCCGGGTGGGGGCGCAGCGCCGTCTCTACGGCTGGACCGACCGTGGCTTGCGCGGCCGGCCCGGCAGCCAGGTCCGCCCGTCGTGCCACCGCTTGACCTGCTCCTTCGAGTAGACCGGTCCGGTCGACAGGATCCGCAGCGGTGCCGGGAAGTCGGCGTAGCGGGTGGACCAGCTGACGATCGTCGAGTTGTGGACGCCGTGCTCCTTCGCGAGGTCGCCGGTCGCGGCGAGGTCGTCCAGGCGCCAGGAGACGGGCGGCGTCTCACCCATCGGAGGGTCGGTACCGCTCGGCGATCTCGACCACCTCAGGAGCGTCGTTGCTCACGTAGGCCAGCCCTTCGGCGTAGTTGCTGGCGCGGTGCAGCTCTGGCCGGTGACCAGGTCCCGGATCTGCCGCAGCTCGTCCGCCGACCAGCCCCCCTCCAGGTGGCACGTGGCCTGCCACGAGCTGGGTCCAGTCGCCTGGTGATGCGGGTCGAACGTGACCCGTCGAGAAGTGTAGGTCGCCTCGCCTTGCGGCTGGCGTGCGTGGTGGGTGTCTCGGATCACCTCGACCGCGCACTGCACGGCGGCCGGCCCGACGCACAGGTACCGGAGGGTCCCCTCGCCCCTCGTCCTGCGGCCGTCCGGGCTCGACTGCACATCCACGACTCGGACGAATCGGGCCCGCTTGGTGTCCCGAATCCAGGCGTAGACCTCCGGCCAGTCCCACAGCCGTCCGCGGGCGGCCGATCCGGCCGGGGCCGGAAAGTCGGGGTGTCGGGCGATCCACTTCTTGACGGTGTCCGGCTTGACGCCGGCCCGCTTGGCGATGTCGGTGATCCCAACCGCGTCCAGGTGGTGCATCAGATCGGGCCTCTCAGTTGGCGTCGCAGTTGTGGCCGCCGCAGCTGCGGCCGCTGTGGCTGGAGCAGTTCCCGCCGGTGATGCAGGCCCGGCGGCGGGAGGTGGTGGACCCCCGGCGGGCGGTCGAGCCGCGGCGCGCGGAGGTGTTGACCGGGCGCGGCGCCGGGCGGGTGGAGGTGACCCACGCGAAGATGGTGCCGTCGGGGTTGGGCTCGTCGGCGACGGTCAGGACGGTCACGGTGGAGGTGGAGCCGTTCCGCTTGGTCACGGTGATGGTCGCGCCTGCGGTGATCTGGTCGGCGGGGCCGATGATGCCCCACTCGCCGTCCGCGTCCTTCTTGAACTTGATGCTGGTGGCCATCTCGATCTCCCCTTGCTCGACTGTCCCGCCTATAGGGACAGTCTATGTCGCCTCGCTGTCCCCGTCAAGGGGACAGCCCCACCATTCCGACGGCCCCCTCCCACAGACGACAGCGCCCCGCTGGCTCCGGCCGGCGGGGCGCTGTCGTGCGTCCAGGGTCAGGCGCGCGCCTCGTACTCGACGACGTGGCAGGTGCCGCACAGCAGCGCCCCGTCGATCGCCGGCACGTCCGCCTCGTAGTGCCGATCGCACCACAGCGACCCGACGGCGCCGCCGTGCTTGCAGCCGTGCGGGTGCAGCTGTCGGCACTGGCAGATCCGGGCGGCGAGGCCGGTGCGGAGCAGGATCCGCAACGTCGTCTCGGCGAGACCCCGGGTGCCCTCTGCGTCCGCTGCGCCGGCGTCGAGCAGGTCGAAGTGGAGGCCGGCGAGGGCGACCATCGTTGCTCCCTTGATCTCGTCGGTGACGTCGTTGCCGTACTCGCGCTCGATGGTGTAGTCGACCAAGTTCGCGACGGCGGCGCGGGTGCCGTCGGACAGCGGCGGAATCTCGGTGGTGCCCATGGCGTAGTCCTCCAGTGCGTGCTCGATAACGGCGGTGATGGTGGTGCCGCGTAGCTCGGCGATGGTGCGGGCCTGGTCCCAGATCGGGCCGATGCGGATGGAGCGGGTGGGGGT
>NZ_POTY01000362.1 GCF_003236315.1 Micromonospora craterilacus | reverse complement strand
GTCCAACGCCTCGTCGAGGCGCTGTTCGTCCAGCCCGGGACTGTCGAACGGGTCGCGGCGGCGCCGGTGCGGCAGGGCCAGCCGGGCCGCCACCCGGACGTCCTCCGCGTCCACCCGGTCGCGGCCCTGCCAGGCGGCGTGCGCCACGGCGGTACGGGCCGCGACGATGTCGGCGCGCATGCCGTCCACGTCGAACGCGGCACACACCTCGGCGATCTGGCGCAGCGCGGAGTCGGGTAGCCGGACCCGGTCCAGCCGTCCGCGGGCGCGGGCCACCCGGTCGGCGACGGCCGCGTCCGGGTCGGCCCAGCGGGCGGCGAAGCCGGCCGGGTCGGCGTCGGCGGCGAGCCGGCGGCGGACCACCTCGGCGCGGACCACCGGGTCCCGGCTGGCGGCGACGGTGACGGTGAGGCCGAACCGGTCGAGCAGCTGCGGGCGCAGCTCCCCCTCCTCCGGGTTCATCGTGCCGACCAGCAGGAAACGGGCGGCGTGGCTGACCGACACGCCCTCCCGCTCGACGTGGCAGCGGCCCATCGCGGCGGCGTCGAGGAGCAGGTCGACCAGGTGGTCGTGGAGCAGGTTGACCTCGTCGACGTAGAGCAGGCCCCGGTGCGCGGCGGCGAGCAGGCCGGGCTCGTACGCGCGTACTCCCGCGCCGAGGGCCTGCTCCAGGTCGAGCGAGCCGACCACCCGGTCCTCGGCGGCGCCCACGGGCAGCTCGACCAGCCGGGCCGGGCGGCGCTCGACCCCGGCGGTGGCCGGGTGCGGCCCGTCCGGGCAGGTCTGGTCGGGGGCGGCCGGGTCGCAGCCGAACCGGCAGCCGGCCACCCGGTCGACCGGGGGCAGCAGCGCGGCGAGGGCCCGCACGGCGGTGGATTTGGCGGTGCCCTTCTCGCCGCGGACGAGCACCCCGCCGATGGCCGGGTTGACCGCGTTGAGCAGCAGGGCCAGCCGCAGGTCGTCCATGCCGAGCACCGCGGAGAACGGGAAATTGGTCACGGCCGGTCCTCCAGATCGCCCTCGCTTGCCAGGTAGGTCTCGCGGAGCCGGTCGAGGGTGGCCGGCTCGGGTGCGGTCCACATCCCCCGGTCGGCGGCCTCCAGCAGCCGCTCGGTGATGCCGCGCAACGCCCACGGGTTCGACTCGGTCAGGAAGTCCCGCGTCGGTGGGTCGAAGACGTACGCGGCGGCCAGGTTCTCGTACATCCAGTCGTCGACGACCCCGGCGGTGGCGTCGTAGCCGAACAGGTAGTCCACGGTGGCGGCCAGCTCGAACGCGCCCTTGTAGCCGTGCCGCCGCATCGCGGCGATCCAGCGCGGGTTGACCACCCGGGCCCGGAACACCCGCCGGGTCTCCTCGGCCAGGGTGCGGGTACGCACGTCGTGCGGCATCGCCGAGTCGCCCAGGTAGGCGGCGGGCGCGGTGCCGGTGAGGTGACGGACCAGCGCCACCATCCCGCCGTGGTACTGGAAGTAGTCGTCGGAGTCGACGATGTCGTGCTCGCGGGTGTCCTGGTTCTTGACCGCCACCGCGATCCGGGCGAACGAGCGTTCCATGTCCTCGCGGGCCGGGCGCCCGTCCAGGTCGCGGCCGTAGGCGTAGCCGCCCCAGACGGCGTACACCTCGGCCAGGTCGGCGTCGTCGCGCCAGGTGCGGGCGTCGATCAGCGGCAGCAGCCCGGCCCCGTACGCCCCCGGTTTGGAGCCGAAGATCCGGGCGGTGGCCCGGCGTTCGTCGCCGTGCGCGGCGAGGTCGGCGTGCACGTGGGCGCGGACGAAGTTCTCCCCGGTCGGCTCGTCCAGCGCGGCGACCTGCCGTACCGCGTCGTCGAGCAGCGCGACGACGTGCGGGAAGGCGTCCCGGAAGAACCCGGAGATGCGGACCGTGACGTCGACCCGGGGCCGGCCCAGCTCCGCGAGGGGCACCACCTCGACGCCGGTGACCCGGCGGGACCGGTCGTCCCAGACCGGGCGGCAGCCGATCAGGGCCAGCACCTCGGCGATGTCGTCGCCCTGGGTACGCATGGCGCTGGTGCCCCACACGGTGAGCCCGACCGCCCGGGGGTAGCTGCCGGTGTCGGCGAGGTGCCGGGCGAGCAGCGAGTCGGCGAGGGCCTGCCCGACGTCCCAGGCGTTGCGGCTGGGGATGGCCTTCGGGTCGACGGAGTAGAAGTTCCGCCCGGTGGGCAGGACGTTGACCAGTCCCCGGGTGGGTGAGCCGGACGGCCCGGGCGGCACGAACCGGCCGTCGAGCGCGGCGAGCACCCGGTCGATCTCGTCGGTGGTGCGGTCCAGCCGGGGCACCAGTTCGCTGGCCGCGAACCGGAGCACCGACGCGGCGTCCGGAATGGACCGGCCGGTGACCTCCTCGACCACCGCGTCGGCCCGGTCGGCGGGCCAGCCCAGGGTTTCCATGCCGAGGACCAGCCGCCGGGCCAGCCCCTCGATCAGGTCGACGGCGTCGGCGGCGGTGACCGCCGGCCCGTCGGCGACCTCGGTCAACGCCTCGGCCACGCTGATCCGGGCGCCCGGGTCGGCCAGCAGTTCCTGCTCGTCGAGCCCGTACCCAGCGGCGAGCGCCTGGCGCAGCCCGGGCAGCGCGCGTACCCCGCCCCACACCTGCGGGGCCCGCAGGACCGCGAGGACCAGGTTCACCCGGGCCTCGCCGGTGGGGGCGGCGGCCAGCACGTGCAGCCCGTCGCGGATCTGCACGTCCTTGACCTCGCACAGGTACCCGTCGAGGTGCAGCACGAAGTCGTCGAAGTCCTCGGCGGCGGGCCGGTCGGCCTGGTGCAGGTCGTGGTGCAGCTCGGCGGTACGCACCAGTTCCCAGATCTGCGCCTGCACCACCGGCACCTTGGCCGGGTCGAGGGCCTGCACGGTGGCGTACTCGTCGAGCAGCTGTTCGAGCTTGGCCAGTTCGCCGTAGGTCTCCGCGCGGGCCATCGGCGGCACCAGGTGGTCGACCACCACGGCGTGCGCACGGCGCTTGGCCTGGGTGCCCTCCCCCGGATCGTTGACGATGAACGGGTAGACCAGCGGCAGGTCGGCGAAGACGGCGTCGGGCGCGCAGTCGGCGGCCAGGCCGAGGCCCTTGCCGGGCAACCATTCCAGGGTGCCGTGCTTGCCGAGGTGCACCACGGCGTCCGCGCCGAAGCCGCCGTCGGCCGGCGACGCGGCCAGCCAGCGGTACGCGGCCAGGTAGTGGTGGCTGGGCGGCAGGTCCGGGTCGTGGTAGATGGCGACGGGATTCTCGCCGAAGCCGCGCGGCGGCTGGATCAGCAGCACCACGTTGCCGAAGCGCAGCCCGGCCAGGACGATGTCGCCGTCGTCGGTGTACAGCTCACCGGGGGGCGGACCCCAGTGTCGGTGCATCCGCTCCCGCAGCGACGCCGGTAGCCGGTCGAACCAGCGCCGGTAGACGTCGCCGGGCACCCGGGCCTCGGCGGCGGCCAGTTGTTCCGGGGTGAGCCACTCCACGTCGTGCCCACCGGCGGCGATCAGCGCGTGGATCAGCGCGTCCCCGTCGGCCGGCGGTCCGGCGTCCCCGAGCCGGTAACCCGCCTCGGCCAGCGCGGCGAGCAGCCGTACCGCCGAGGCGGGGGTGTCCAGGCCGACCGCGTTGCCGACCCGGGAGTGCTTGGTCGGGTAGGAGCTGAGCACCACCGCCAGCCGCTTGTCGGCGGCCGGCAGGTGCCGTAGCCGCGCGTGCCGCACCGCGATGCCGGCCACCCGGGCGGCGCGTTCCGGGTCAGCGGCGTAGACCGACAGGCCGTCGGCGTCGACGCGTTTGAAGGAGAACGGCACGGCGACGATCCGGCCGTCGAACTCAGGGATGGCCACCTGCATCGCGGCGTCCAGCGGGGACAGTCCGCCGTCGCTGCCGGCCCACTGCTCGCGGGTGCTGGTCAGGCAGAGGGCCTGGATCACCGGCACGTCCAGGGCGGCGAGTGCGCCGACGTCCCAGGCGTCCGAGTCGCCCCCGCCGGAGGCGTCGGCGGCGACCGTGCCGCCCGCGGCCAGCACGGTGACGACCAGGGCGTCGCACCGGGCGAACAGGCCGAGCGGCCCGGCACCCACGGTGAGCCCGCGCAGCGAGCCGCAGAACACCGGCAGGGCGTTGCCGCCGGCCGCCTCGACCGCGTCGGCGAGCACGTCGACGAACCCGGTGTTCCCGGCTAGCGCGTGCGCCCGGTAGAAGACGATGCCGATGGTGGGCCGGTCGGGGTACGTGGGGCGGTCCCCGTGCACGCCGTAGGCGGG
>NZ_POTY01000361.1 GCF_003236315.1 Micromonospora craterilacus | reverse complement strand
CACCAGCGGCTCGTAGCCGATCACCGCCAGCCGCAACCCACCACCGGCCGACGAACACACGTACCACGGCACGTCACGCACCCCGAGCCGGGCGGTCGCGGCCGTGACGGCGGCGTCTAGGCCGTGCAGCACATCCGTGCCGACCGTGGTCGGCGCCGCCGCCGCCGCGACCAGCCCACCGCCGTCGAGGTCGACCACCGCGACCTTCGTGTACGTCGAGCCGACGTCGGCGCAGACCGCGACGTTCACGCCGACGCGGGAACGACCACCGTGCCGGTGGCGGTCACCGCCACCACCGGCGGATCGAGGACCTCCGCGGCCGACTCGCCCCGATCCGGGCGGCCCCGGCACACCACCCGCACCTCGAAGTCGATGGTGCGGCTGCGGGTACCCACCCGGGTCACCGTCGCCACCACCTCCAGCACGTCACCGGCCTTCATCGGCGCCCTGAACTGCACGTCCGAATAGGACGCGAACAACCCCTCGTCGCCGTCGGTACGGATGCACACCTCCGTGGCCACATCCCCGAACAGACCCAACGCGTACGCCCCGTCGACCAGGTTCCCCGCGTAGTGCGCGTGCGCGTACGGCACATACCGCCGGTGCGTCACCGTCAAACCCAACCGTGGGTCACTCATGCCTTCGCCTTCTTGTTCGTGATCAACGCGTGGACCAGATAGGACGCCACCTCACCCGGAGTGGTGCCCCGGCCGAAGATGCGGTCCACCCCCAACTCGGCGGCCTGCTTCTCGTCGAACCGCGGCCCACCCACGATCAGCAGCGGCCGCCGACCCGCCGGCATCGCCTCCCGGAACGCCGCCGACATCTCCCGCGTGTTGTGCAGATGCGCGTCGCGCTGCGTCACCACCTGCGACACCAGCACCGCGTCGGCCCGCGCCACCCGCGCCGCCTCCACCAACTCCGGCACACTCACCTGCGCACCCAGATTCGCCACCGACAACTCCCGGTAGTACTCCAGGCCCTTCTCACCGGCGATGCCCTTGACGTTGAGGATCGCGTCGATGCCCACGGTGTGCGCGTCCGTGCCGATGCACGCACCCACCACCGACAGCTTGCGGCGCAACCGCCGCTTCACCACCGCGTTGACCTCCTTGGCGGACAACAGCGGAAAGTCCCGCTCCACCACCTGCACCGCCGACAGGTCCACCAGATGATTCACCCGCCCGTACACCATGAAGAAGGTGAACCCGTCACCCATCTGCTTCGCATGCACCAGCAACGCCGGATCGATACCCATCCGGTTCGCCAACTGGATCGCCGCACCCTCGGCCCGCTTGTCGTGCGGCACCGGCAACGTGAACGACACCTGCACCATGCCGTCACCGGTGGTGTCCCCGTACGGCCGGACGATCTTGCTCGTGCTCATGCGGACGGCCTCTCCAGGATCTCCGTGGCCGGGTTGTAGTAGTCGCTCTCGTGCCGCGCCACCCCGTCCAGCCCCTTACCCCGATCCGCCGGCCGCTTCATGATCCCGAACGTGCCCTCGGCGATCGCGGTCAACAACGACTGATCACCGATCCGTTCCAACAACTCCACCGCCTCACCGAGCACCCGGTGCGCACGCTGCTGGATGAACCCCCCGGGCGCCGGCACGAAGTCCTCATGCAACCCCCCGGCCGCCCCCAACACGTACCGGACGTTCTGCAAAGCGATGTCCCGATCCGACAACCACGGCGTCACCACCGCCTCGGTCATCATCCCCACCAGCAGAATCCCCTGCCCGGTCATGGTGCCCACCAGGTTGAAGAACCCGTCCAACAGGTTGCCCCGGAACACGTCACCGGTCATGTGCTTCGTCGGCGGCATCCACTTCAACGGCGCCTCCGGGAACAACTCCCGGGCCAGCAACGCGTGCGCCAACTCCAACCGGAACGACTCCGGCACATCCGGATTGATCTCGAACGCGTGCCCCAGCCCCAACTGCCAGTCAGCCAGCCCCGCCTCGTGCGCGAAATACTCGTTCAGCAGCTGCGACACCGTCACCGTGTGCGCCTCGTCCACCGCGTCCGCGGTGGTGAGATAGTTGTCCTCACCGGTGTTGATGACGATCCCCGCCCGCGCGTGCACCTGCCGGGAAAACCGCTGATCCACGAACGTACGGATCGGGTTGATGTCACGGAACAGAATCCCGTACATCGAGTCGTTGAGCATCATGTCCAGCCGCTCAAGCCCCGCCAGCGTGGCCATCTCCGGCATGCACAACCCCGACGCGTAATTCGTCAGCCGCACATACCGGCCCAACTCCCGCGACGACTCATCCAACGCCGCCCGCATCAGCCGGAAATTCTCCTGCGTCGCGTACGTGCCGGCGAACCCCTCCCGGGTCGCCCCCTCCGGCACGTAATCCAGCAGCGACTGCCCCGTCGACCGGATAACCGCGATCACGTCCGCGCCGGCCCGCGCCGCCGCCTGCGCCTGCGGAATGTCCTCGTAGATGTCCCCGGTCGCCACGATCAGATAGATCCACGGCCGCTGCTTCGGATCCCCGTACCGCCTGACGAGACGGTCCCGCTCGACCCGCCGCCGATCGATCCGCCGGACCCCGGCCGCCACCGCCCGACGGGCGGCCCGCCGCGCCACCGTGGCCGCCTTACCGGTCGGCTGCTCGAACCGCACCGACCCGGCCGCCGCCTTCTGCGCCAGCAACGTCACATCGGTCAGCTGCTCCCGGGCAAGCGCCTCGAACACCGGCACCGCCACCCCGTGCCCCAACCCCACGTCCGCGACGACCGCGTCCACCAGCCGGTTCACCCACGGAATACCGTCCGGATCGGCACCGGTCACCCCGGCCAACCGCAGCACCGCACGCTCCACCGACACCGTGGTGTGACTACACGCCAACTCCACCACCGGCCGCCCGGCCCGCCGCGCCAACTCCCGCGCCCGCGCCACCAGCGCCGGATCCAGATCCAGCTTTCCCGGTACCCCGCCGACCGCCGGACCCGCACCGCCGGCCCGACCGCTTCCCTCGCTCACGAAGACCCTTCCATGTAGATCACCTCACCGCGCAGCACCGTCGACCGGCACACCGGCAACGGCGTCGGATCCTCCGGCCCCCGCGCCTCCGGATCCTCGGCCTGCAACACCGGCAGACCCCGGTCCACCCCGGCCGGGCTCGACCACACCGCGAACGTCGCCGGCGCACCCAACGCGAGAACCCCCTCGCTGTCCAGGTGCACCGCCCGCCACCCGCCCCGGGTGTGCGCCGCGAACGCGGCCCGCACACTCATCCGCTGCACCGGGTTGTGATGCGCCACCGCCGCCCGCACCGACCCCCACGGATCCAGCGGCGTCACCGGCGAATCCGACCCGAAAGCCAACGTCACACCCACCGCGTGCATCGCCCCCATCGGGTTCGACGCCAACGACCGCTCCAGCCCCAGCCGCGTCTCATACATCCGGCCCGCGCCACCCCACAACCGGTCGAACGCCGGCTGCATCGACGCCACCACCCCGAACTCCACGAACCCGGCGATCAACCGCCGATCCATGATCTCCGCATGCTCCACCCGGTGCCGCGCCGCCCGCACCCGGTCCGTGCCGAGCTTCTCCGCCGCCGACGCGAAACCCGCCAACACCGTCGAGATCGCCGCGTCACCGATCGCGTGGAACCCGCCCTGCATCCCATGCGCCGCACAGTCCAGCAGATGATCACGCACCTGCTCCGCACTCAGATAACCGTGACCACACCCGGCACCATCGGCGTACGCCTGCGACACATGCGCCGTACGCGACCCCAACGCCCCGTCGGCGAACAGGTCACCACCGGCACCCACCGCACCCAGGTCCCGCGCCCGCGCCGCACCGCCCAGCTCACCCCAGTACCCGTACACCTCCGGCAACCCCGCACCGGAAATCGACAACAGGTTGGTGAAGTCCTCCTCGTCGGAGATCTCCGGCCCACCGCACTCGTGCACCGCCGCGATCCCCAGCGACGCCGCATGCTCAAGAGCCACCCGCTGCGCCGCCACCCGCTGCGCCCGCGTCACCGACGCCCGCGCCACCGCCCGCACCACATGGTGCGCGTCCCGCCGCAGCCACCCCGACTCGTCGTACCCGGGCGCCGCCACCGCCTCCGGACACGCCGCCAACAACGCCGACGACACCAACGCCGAATGAATCGACGCCTGCGACAGGTACACCCGCCGGCCGCCGGCCGCCCGGCCCAGCTCCGCCGCCCCCGGCGGCTGCGGCACCGGCCACGTCGACTCGTCCCAGCCGTGCCCCAGCACCACCGCGTCCGCCGGCAGCCCCGTCGCGAACCCCGCCACCGCGTCCAACAGC
>NZ_POTY01000360.1 GCF_003236315.1 Micromonospora craterilacus | reverse complement strand
ATCTTGCACTTTCGGTCGCCGTTATGGGTCTGATGTCCCGGTTCGGGCCGACGGAAAGTGCAAGATCGCGGCTAGGGAGGGGTGGGTTACCAGGCGAAGCCGGCGGGGTAGGAGACGGTGGCGAGGACTTGCTGGCCGGTGGCGTTGGGGTGGAAGTAGTCCCAGCCGGAGAGCTGGGCGAGGGTGAACGGGTAGCCGAACACGACGTTGCCGTCGTACTTGCAGTTCGACCCGTACGCCGTGCAGGCCGCCGCGAGTTGGCCGTTGAAGTCGATCACCCGCTGCCGGACGCGGTTGCGCCGGTCGACGTCCGCCTGGGCGGTGGAGGTCGGGTTGGCCAGGATGGACTGGCAGATGCCGAAGAGCGACCAGGCGCTGCGGGCGCTGCTGCTGTCCTTGCCGACCGACCAGAGTCGGTGCACGTCCGGGATGCTGATCACGAAGACCCGGGCGTTCGGCAGGCCGGTCTTGAGCCGGCTCAGTGCGGAGTCGATGTTCGCCCGGAAGGCGGCCACCGAGGTCATCGTCGACTCCGAGCTGGTGCAGGCGTCGTTCGCGCCGATCAGGATGGTGACGTAGCCGACCCCCTGGCTGACCGCGGTGCCGGCCTGGCCGTACAGGTCGGCGGACTTCGCTCCGGTGCGGGCGGCGTTGTTGTTGCGGCCGTTGATGCCTGGGCTGACCGCGCGGATACGCAGGTAGTGGCTGTTCACGGTGGAGTAGTCGCCGGTGCTGAACGAGCGGCTGGTGCAGTCGACGTACCACCCGCAGGCGTTGAAGCCGCGGGTGATGGAGTCACCGAGACTCGCCATCGAGGTCGGCGGCGGGCCGGGATCGGCCACGGCCGGGCTGGTGGCGAGCAGGACGAGGGCGGTGACGCCGGCGAGGGTGGCCAGCGCGCGTCGGACGAGGGTCATGGTGGCCTCCGGTTCACGGTTGCCGGATTGTGGCGGTGACCAGAGCGTATAGATGACCGTCTGTGTCCACAATGCTGCGGAGAGGTTGCGCCCGTCGGGAGATGAAATTCGGGCAAAGGGTGGCCTTGCTTACGATCTTAAATATGTGAATACTTTCCCTCGCTTGGCCGTTTCCCCAGGTGGCCGAGTTGCCCCCTGCCTTGTCGCCATGACAGGGCCCCCAACCCCCATCCGGGAGGCTGTTACATGCGACCCACAAGGTCAATGCTGCGCCGCGTCGTCACCGTCGCCGCGGCCGGAACTCTGGTCGCCGGCGTGCTGGCCGGCACGCCTGCCCAGGCGGCACCCGCGTCCGCCTCACCCGACGCCGCGGCCGCCCTCGCCGAGCGGCTCGGCGACCGTGCCGCCGGCGCCTACGCCGACTCCGCCGGCAAGATGGTCGTCGCGGTGACCGACGCCGTCGCGGCCCGCCAGGTGGCCGCCGCCGGCGCCACCCCGAAGATGGTCAAGCGCGGTGCCGCGGAGCTGAACCGGGCCACCGCCGAGCTGGACCGCTCCGCCGCGATCCCCGGCACCGCCTGGTGGACCGACGCGGCCACCAACCAGGTCGTCGTCTCCGTGGACAGCACGGTGACCGGCGCGAAGCTGGAGCGGGTCAAGGCCGCCGCCGCGCGTTCCAACGGCGCGGTACGCATCGAGGCCGAGGCCGGCGTGCTGAGCACCCGCATCTCGGGCGGCGAGGCCATCTACGCGCAGGGTGGCGGGCGCTGCTCGCTCGGCTTCAACGTGCGGTCCGGCAGCACCTACTACTTCATCACCGCCGGCCACTGCACCAACATCGCCGCGAACTGGTACAGCAACTCGGCGCAGACCGCGCTGCTGGGCACCCGTGCCGGCAGCAGCTTCCCGGGCAACGACTACGGCATCGTCCGGTACAGCAACCAGAGCGTCGTGCAGCCGGGCAACGTCTACCTCTACAACGGCACCTACCGCGACATCACCGCGTCCGGCAGCGCGTACGTCGGCCAGTCGGTGTCGCGCTCCGGCAGCACCACCGGCGTGCGTAGCGGCTCGGTGACCGCGCTCAACGCCACGGTCAACTACGCCGAGGGTCAGGTCCGCGGCCTGATCCGGACCACCGTCTGCGCCCAGCCGGGCGACAGCGGCGGCTCGCTGTTCAGCGGCACCATCGCGCTCGGCCTGACCTCGGGCGGCAGCGGCAACTGCACCAGCGGCGGCACCACGTACTTCCAGCCGGTCGGTCCGGTGCTGAGCGCCTACGGCGTCAGCGTCTACTGACCCTCTCCCGCACCATCGACCTTGCTCCTCTGCCAGCGGGCCGCCGGATTCCTCCTCCGGCGGCCCGCCCGCGTACCCGGCGGTGTTAACAGGGGGCCCTTGCTATGCACGAGGCGTTAAGAAGGGGCCCTTCCTTACACCCGGGGAACGCGAGCGCCTGCGTGCTGACAGAATGCCGGGAGTCAGACGTAGAGCAGACGAGGGAGACGCACGTCGTGATCCGTACCCATGACGCCGGCAGCCTGCGCGCGACGGACGCCGGCACCACGGTGACGCTGGCCGGGTGGGTGGCCCGCCGGCGCGACCACGGCGGGGTCATCTTCGTCGACCTGCGGGACGGCTCCGGCGTGGTCCAGGTGGTGTTCCGCGAGGAAGACGCGCACGCGCTGCGCAACGAGTACTGCGTCAAGGTCGTCGGCGAGGTGACCCGGCGACCCGAGGGCAACGAGAACCCGGAACTGCCCACCGGCGAGGTCGAGGTGACCGCGACCGAGCTGGAGGTGCTCTCCGAGGCGGCCCCGCTGCCGCTGCCGGTGGACGACCAGGTGGTCGCCGGCGACGACATCCGGCTCAAGTACCGCTACCTCGACCTGCGCCGCAGCGGCCCGGCCCGGGCCATGCGGCTGCGCTCGCGCGCCAACCAGCTGGCCCGGACGGTGCTGCACGAGCGGGACTTCCTGGAGATCGAGACCCCGACGCTGACCCGGTCCACCCCGGAGGGCGCCCGCGACTTCCTGGTCCCGGTGCGCCTGCAGCCCGGCAGCTGGTACGCGCTGCCGCAGTCCCCGCAGCTGTTCAAGCAGCTGCTGATGGTCGGCGGCATGGAGCGGTACTACCAGATCGCCCGCTGCTACCGCGACGAGGACTTCCGGGCCGACCGGCAGCCGGAGTTCACCCAGCTCGACATCGAGATGTCCTTCGTCACCGAGGACGACGTGATCGACCTCGGCGAGGCGATCGTCGCGGCCCTCTGGTCCGACCTGGCCGGGTACGAGATCCCTCGCCCGATCCCGCGGATCACCTGGCACGACGCGATGGCGCGGTACGGGTCGGACAAGCCTGACCTGCGCTACGGCGTCGAGCTGACCGAGCTGACCGACTACCTGCGCGGCACCCAGTTCCGGGTCTTCGCCGGCGCGATCGACGCGGGCGGGTACGTCGGCGCGGTGGTCATGCCGGGCGGTGCCGCGCAGACCCGCAAGGAGCTGGACGGCTGGCAGGACTGGGCCAAGGCGCGCGGCGCGAAGGGCCTGGCGTACGTGGTGCTCGACGCCGAGACGGGCGAGGCGCGCGGGCCGGTGGCGAAGAACCTGTCGGCCGAGCACCTGGCCGGGCTGGCCGACGCGGTCGGCGCCAAGCCCGGCGACGCGATCTTCTTCGCTGCCAGTGCCGAGACCCGGGAGGCGCAGGAGCTGCTCGGCGCGGCCCGGATCGAGATCGCCCGGCGGTCCGGCCTGGTCGACGAGAGTGCCTGGGCGTTCTGCTGGGTGGTCGACGCGCCGATGTTCGAGAAGACGGACGAGGGTGGCTGGACGGCGGTGCACCACCCGTTCACCTCGCCGAACGCCGAGTGGGTCGACCGGTTCGAGGAGGCGCCGGACCGGGCCCTGGCGTACGCGTACGACATCGTCTGCAACGGCAACGAGATCGGCGGCGGCTCGATCCGTATCCACCGGCGCGACGTGCAGCAGCGGGTCTTCGAGCTGCTCGGCATCACGCCGGAGGAGGCGCAGGACAAGTTCGGCTTCCTGCTGGAGGCGTTCAGCTACGGCCCGCCCCCGCACGGCGGCATCGCGTTCGGCTGGGACCGGGTCTGCATGCTGCTTTCCGGGGCCGACTCGATCCGCGAGGTGATCGCCTTCCCGAAGACCCGCGGCGGCTTCGATCCGCTGACCGGCGCGCCCACCCCGATCACCGCCCAGCAGCGCGCCGAGGCCGGCATCGACGCCAAGCCCAAGCCGCAGCAGGCCCCGCACACCGGCACCGCCGGCCCGGCCGCCGAGGCCAGCGCCGAATCCTTCCCGGCCAGCGCCTCCCCGGCCAACGAGGTCAACGACCCGGCCGACGCCCCGCGTGACCTGGTGACCGCCGCCGCCGGCTCCGGCGG
>NZ_POTY01000035.1 GCF_003236315.1 Micromonospora craterilacus | reverse complement strand
GCGGCGTACGGGGCGCGGGTGGGGTGGCCGGCGTGGCCGGACGCTCCCCGGACGGGCGCGGCCCCGGCACCAGCGGTGGGCGCGGCTCGCGCGGACCGTTCGGCCCCGGCCGACGTACGCCGTCGAGCAGCGAGATGCCCCGAGCCCGCCGGCCACTGGCCCGACGCAGCATGCGCTCGGCCGACTCGGCGGTGACCCGCTCCCGGGGATCCTTGCGGAGCAGCCCGTTGAGCACCTGCTTGAGTGGTCCGGCGTTGCGCGCCGGTGGCACCGGCTCGGTGGCGAGCGCGGCCAGGGTGCTGATCGCGGACGGGCGAGCGTACGGCGACTTTCCCTCCACCGCGGCGTAGAGGGTGGCGCCCAACGACCACAGGTCGGCTTCCGGCCCGGCGGTGCCGTCCCGGGCCCGCTCCGGCGCGATGTACGCCGGTGACCCGAGCACCATTCCGGTGCGGGTGACGTTCGGGTCACCGGGGATCGTCGCCAGGCCGAAGTCGGTCAGCACCACCCGGCCGTCGTTGCCGAGCAGCACGTTGCCGGGCTTGACGTCGCGGTGCATGATGCCGGCCTTGTGCGCGGCCCTCAGCGCGTTCAGCACCCCCAGCCCGACCTCCACGGCTCGGGCCGGCGACATCGGACCGTCCTCCGCGATGGCATCCTGCAACGACCGGGACGCCACGTACTCCATGACGATCCACGGGTCGCCGTCGGTGCGGAGCACGTCGAAGATGCGTACGACGTTGATGTTGTTGAGCCGGGCGATGGCCCGCGCCTCGCGCAGCGACCGCTCCCGCATCTCGCGGCGCTCGTCATTGGTCAGACCCGGCGGCGGCACCAGTTCCTTGATCGCGACGTCGCGGTGCAGCACTTCGTCGCGCGCCTTCCATACCCGACCCATACCGCCCTGACCGAGCGGCGAGATGAGCCGGTACCGGTCGGCGACAAGTTGGGGGGCAGCGTCTGACATCGCTGAGACGGTACCCGGCAGCGCTGACGGTCACACCGCCGGCACGCCACTGTGCGACGAAGGTCAAGCTCGCGCGGCGTACGCTGAGGAACATGTCTGTCGAGGAGCCGCTGTTCCGGGTCGTGCGCGGCGTGCCGACCGCCGAGGAACTGGCCGCGTTGGTGGGCGCGATCGTCTCCCGGTCCCGGCCGGTGGCCGGGTCCGCATCGGCGCCGGTCTCGGCGTGGGCGCGCAGCGCACGGCCGGCGGGCGCCGGCCTGGCGCCCGGTTCCGGCGCGTGGCGCGCCTCCGGCCTGCCCCGCTGACCATCGGGTACGCGACACCGTGTCGGTGCCGTGCGTGGGGCTGCCAGGGGCGGCTTTTACCCATTAACCTCACTCAGGGGAACGGGGCCGTGACGGTTGGGAGGGGCCGATGATCCCTGAGGAGGATCGACCAGCATCCTGGTTACGTGGTGACGGCAGCGTCGAGGCAGACATCCGCCAGATGCGGGAGTTCGCCGACAAGCTCCGCGCCGAGGTGGAGAGCAACTACACACCGCACCTGTCGTACATCGCCAACGACATGCTCACCCAGGTGTCCAACCCGGCGGACGCGTTCATCGAGCTGGTGCAGTTCATGCGCACCCACTGGGAAACCCAGCAGGCGGCAACCAACGCGGTCTGGGGCCTCGGCCACACCACCGGTCACCTGGCCGCTGCCGCCAAGGAGGTCGCCGACCGGTACGGCGACGCCGACGCCTTCGCCGCGGCCCGGGTGACCGACGTCCAGCAGGCGCTCGGCCGGATCGGCGCGCCGATCGCGCAGCCCGAGCCGTCGCCGTCGCTCACCGATCCCTCCGGCCCCGACAACCGGGGGCCGGTGGTGCTGCCGTGAGGGATCCAGGCGTCGGCCGCAGCGGCGGCCTCACCGACTGGTACCTGATGAACGTCGCCGACATGTGGGCCTGCCTCCAGGACCACAAGGTCGACAACCACTGGCGGCATGTCGCCGGTTGGCGCAAGGTCTGCGAGCTGGCCGACCAGCACCTCGGACGACTCAGGACGTACCGCGAGAGCCTGGCCCAGGCCTGGCCGCCCGAGACCAACGCCGCCGCCCGCGCCTACATCGCCGAACTAGACGACCTGATCGAGCAGGTACGGCGTACGCACGACGCCGCCGCCGCCAACCAGAACGCCCTGTCGGCGGCCACCCAGGCCATCAGCAGCACCCGCGGCGAACTCAAGAAAATCTACGACGAGTACGCCGGCAAGCTTCAGCAGAAGCGAGCGTGGGACGAGATCGCAGCCGACCCCAAGGCCGCCGCCGGCAGCCGAACAAGCCAGCCACCGGTCACCGACGCCGACCTGGAACGCCTGAACATCCAAGCGCGCGGCATCATGTACGGCCTAAGCGGCGAACTCCAGCAAGCCCAAGTAATGCTCCGCCAACCACCGCCGCCCAGACCAAACATCCGAGATGGAGCACCTCCTGATGCTTATGGAGGTGGCGCCGCACCGATTATTCCACCCATCATCCCGCTCCCTTTGCCGCCAACAGGCACAGAGCAGGGCAAGCGGGCAGCATCCACACCACGTCCGGTTCTCGGCCCTGCGGCACCGATTGTTGGGCCTGTGCTCGGCGGAGCAGGCGCTCAACTGACTCCCGCGCCGGCCACCCCCACGGCGCCTGGCGTCACGCCACCTGGACCGACAACTCCAACACCTGGCATCGGTATACCCCCGCGACCGGGCCTGGGTACCCGACCGGGTTTTTCGGGGCCGGTGCAACCCCGCTCGGAGAGCCGATCGGCCAACAGAGGCGGCAATACAGTCCCGAACACCAATCTGCCGGGCTCACCAAGGGCGATGCCGCCTGGGGGTCTAATCGGCGGGCCCCCCGGCTCGGGATTTAGTTCGTCTGCCGTAGGCGGCACACAGCCGCGCCGAGTCAACCCAATCGGCGGCGTAATCGGCGGTGGAGCCGCAGGCACGTCTCCGACTGGAGGAGCAGGTTCTCGGCCAGGCGGGGGAAGAGGATTCGGTGGACTTCATACGCCAATTGGCGGCTCACCTACCCTTGGAATCCCCGGCACCGCAGGCCCGGGTGTTGCCTCCACTCGCACAAACCGGCAGGAGCGAGATAAGGAGGAGTCGCGGCGGTGGGACCCGGACCATCCATGGCAAGTCGATCAGGGCGTGAGCCCGGTTGTTTTACCTCCGGATGAGGAAGGGCCAATCGACCCAGGCCCTGCCATTGGTTTCACCCGGTGACGCCCACCTTTGCTCCTGCCTGCCTTACATTACTCGCGATATTACTCGGCGCACTACCGCCAGTACGGGCTGCGACAGAAACGGCGCCAGCATTGGACGACGCCAGCCGGGTTCGCAGAGATCAATGGCATCTCCCATTCTTGAGGACGGTTGAGGCTCACCGAATTAGCCAAGGAGAGGGAGTTACGGTTGCCGTAGTGGATACAGGGGTCGAGCCTCACCCAGACCTTGAAAGGAATCTTCTCCCTGGAATCGACCTCCTAGAGATCGACTCGAAGGATGGCCGCAAGGACTCCTCCGGCCATGGCACGGGAATGGCAGGAATTATAGCCGCTCACGGCCAAGCGAATGGCACCGGCGCTCTCGGAATCGCCCCCAAAGCCCAGATTATTCCAATTCGCTGCTTCGATGGAAGTAGCGACGGCGAAATCGACTGCCTGGCCACCGCCATTGAATACGCAATTACCTCTGGCGCCGACATCGTCAGCATTTCCGCTGGCGGCGGCCCCAGTGCGCGTCTCTCCCGCGCCCTCGATGGCGCGCGTTCCGCGAATGTGGTCGTCGTCGCAGCAGCAGGTAACCGCGCCGACGATCCCGGCGTTCCGTATCCTGCTGCCGCAAACGCAGTAATCGCAGTAGGTGGCATCGACAACAAAGGCCAACATGCCGCGATCTCTGTCGCCAGCCCTGCCGTCGATGTAGTCGCGCCAGCCATCGATATTTATAGCACTAGCATCAAAGGAAAGTATCGAAGGGGCACTGGCACCTCTGGGGCTACGGCGATTGTGGCGGGGGCGGCGGCGTTGATTCGGGCCAAGTATCCGTACCTGCCGGCTGACGAGGTGGCGCATCGGCTGACCGCGACCGCGATCGACAAGGGGCCGCCGGGGCGGGACGATCAGTATGGCTATGGGGTCATTGACCTGGTGGCGGCGCTGACGGCGGACGTACCGCCGAGGGGTTTTGAATCGGTGCCGGCGACCTCGCCGGAAGTCGCTGGGCCGACCACGGCGGCGGATGGGCCGCTGGATGATGGGGACGGCGCGGCGACCGTGCGCGGTCTGGTCACGCTGGGCGTGCTGCTGGCTGCCGGCGGTGCCTGGACGCTGTTCGTCCGGCACCGGCGCCGATCCGATGATCCGCCGCCGAGGATCACTCGCTGAGGCGTAGCCGACCGGACACGACGGCGGGTGGGTGTTGTGCTCATCAGCGTGATGTCACAGAGAAATAATTATGTCTGTGTGACATCACGCTCACGGGAAGACTGTGGCCGCAGGCCGGTCCCGTTGGCGCACCGGGCATAGAACCCGAGGAGACAACGCGCCCGAGGAGACAACGCGCCCGAGGAGACGCCGCGCCCAAGAAGTAGGGGGAGCAGAGCGTGGGGCGCGGCGGGCGGAGCAACCGGTAACGTCGGCACCGTGCCTGATGCCATGCCGCTTCGCCTTGTGCTCGCCTCGGCGAGCCCTGCCCGCCGTAAGTCCCTACAGGCCGCCGGCATCGAGCCGGACGTGCTGGTCAGCGGGGTCGACGAATCGCTCGTGGTGACCGACCGGGCCGAGGCCGGTGTGGACGACCGGATCGAGCTGCGCATCGGCCCGGCCGGTGACACGCTGCGGCAGCTGCCGAACGAGCGGTACCTGGACTTCGCCTTCATCGACGCCGACAAGACCGGCTACCCGGTGTACTGGGCCGAGCTGGTGCCGAGGATGCGGCCGGGCGGGGTGATCGCCGTCGACAACGTGCTGCGGCACGGACGGGTGATCGCGCCGCAAAGCGCCGACGACCGGGCCATCGCGGCGTTCAACGACGACGTGCTGGCCGACGTACGGGTCGACGCGGTGATGCTGCCGATCGCCGACGGCCTGACCCTCGCGTACGTGCACTGAACCGGCGGCCGGTCAGACCGGCGCAGTGGCCGGCTGCTCGACGGGCGCCGGGGCCGGCAGGGCGCGGCCGAGTCGCACCGCGAGCAGCACGGCCGTCGCGATGAAGCCGGGCAGCAGCAGGAACGCCAGGTGCGGGCCGACGCCGTCGGCCACCCAGCCGAGCGCGACCGGCGCGATCCCGAAACCCACCCCCATCGAGTACGCGGACCAGCCCGCCGCCTGGTCCGCGGCGTCACCGGCGACGGCCAGCGCGAGGGAAATGGCCAGCGGGTAGTGCAACGCGTTGCCGAGGCCCAGCACCACCAGGCCGGCCACCGCCAGCCAGCCGGCGGTGGCGACCCAGAACACCGTGAACCCGGCCAGCGACACGCTCAGGGCGGTGAGCAGGAGTGGCACCGGCCGGAAGCGCAGGGCGACGCGTCCTCCGGCGAGCCGGCCGACGAACATGCCGCAGACGATCGCGGCCACCGCTGCCGAGGCGGCCCCGGGGGCCATCCCGGCGTGGGAGCGCAGCACGTCGGCGGTCCACAGTGACAGGCAGACCTCGATCGAACCGGTGACTCCCATCAGCACCCAGGCGATCCAGTACGCCCGGGGCAGTCGCCGGCCGCTCCGGGGCACCACCACCGTCACCCGGGGAGCCGCGACAGCGGTGGCGGTCTTCGGTCCGCGTACCCGAAAGGCCAGCGCGGCGAGGGCGACCAGCGCGATCAGGGCGACCACGACGGCCATCGCCGGTCGCCAGCCCCACCCGGCGTTGACGCTGAGGCCGATCGCCAGCGGGGCGAGGATCCCCATGCCCGCGCACGCGGCGTTGGCCTCGGCCAGTGCGGCCGGAGCGACCGGCCCGTGCCGGGCGGTGAGCACCACGTTCACGCCGCTGACCAGCAGCGTGCCGGCGGTGGAGATCAGGATGACGACGGCGAGGGTGGCCGGCAGGGGGCGCAGCAGGGAAAACGCGCCCACCCCGGCGGCCACCCCGGCCAGCCCGAGCCAGATCGTCGGTTTCCGGCCGAACCGGCGGGCGGCCGGGGCGAACAGCGCGCCGCCGGCCAGCGCACCGACCGCGAGGCCGGTGCTGTGCAGGCCGGCGACGGCGGCCGAGGTGCCCTGCTCGTCGCGGAGCAGCGGCACCACCGGGCCGAAGCCGTAAAGGAAGAAACCCCAGAGCCCGAGCTGGGCGTACGCGAGCCAGGTGATCCGGTCATGGACGAGGCGGGGCACGCGCCTCACGCTACAAGCGCACCGCGCCTACCCCATCCACGGTGAGAGTGAACTCTCCTCGTCCTTCCTTTCAGCGGACGCTGCGGGCGAACTGGCGGGCCGCCCAGTAGACGCCGGCGGCGGCGAGCACCGTGATGATGGTCAGCCCCTGCCAGACCCGGTCGTTGCTGATGTCGCCGTTGAACAGCGCCCGGGTGCCGTCGACTGCCCAGGAGAACGGGTTCCACTTGGCGACGCCCTGCAACCAGCCGGGCGCGAAGGCCAGCGGCAGCAGGATGCCGGAGAGCAGCAGCACCGGCTGGGCCACCGTGTTCATCAGCGGGGCCAGGGCGTCCTCGCTCTTGACCTTCAGCGCGACGCCGTAGGAGACGGCCGAGGTCATCAACGCGATCAGGGCCAGCATGAGGTACGCCAGCAGCAGGTCACCGATGAACACACGCAGGTCGAACAGCAGCGCCAGCAGGGTGATGATGACCGCCTGGGCCAGCAACGACACCACGTCGCGCAGTGAGCGGCCGAGCAGCAGGGCGAGCCGGCTGACCGGGGTGACCCGGGAGCGCTCGATCACCCCGGCACGCAGCTCGGCGATCAACCCGAAGCCCTGGAACAGGCCGCCGAAGATGGCCAGCAGGACCAGCAGGCCCGGCACGAAGATCTTGTACGCCTCGGCCTGGGTGGGCGCGTTCAGCGCGGGCTTGAGCAGCGGGGCGAACAGGAGCAGGTACATCACCGGCTGGAAGACGCCGACGAAGACCCACACGGGGTTGCGCAGCAGCAGGTGGAGCTGCCGCTGGAAGATCAGCCAGGTGTCGCGGGCGAGTTTCATGAAATCTCCTGGTCGGGTCAGGACTCGCGCAGCGAGCGGCCGGTCTTGGTGAGGAACACGTCATCGAGGCTCGGGCGGTGCAGCTCGATCGACTTGAGGTCGAGCCCGGCGCCGTCGATCCGGCGCAGGATGCGCGGGATGGCGGTGGCGCCCTCGTCCACGAAGAGGCGCAGTCCGCCCTCTTCGAGGACCTCCAGCCGGTTGACGTACTCCTCGCCGTCGAGCAGCTTCTCGGCCTCGCCGGTGGCGGCCAGGTCGAGACCGACCTGCACCACGTCGCCGGAGATCTCCCGCTTGAGGTCGGTCGGCGTGCCCTCGGCGACCACCTCGCCGTGGTCCATGATCGCGATCCGGTCGCAGAGCGCGTCGGCCTCGTCCAGGTAGTGCGTGGTGATGAAGACCGTCATCCCGTCGGTACGCAGCCGCCGGATCTCGTCCCACATGTGGGCCCGGCTCTGCGGGTCGAGCCCGGTGGTGGGCTCGTCCAGGAAAACGATCTTCGGCTCGTGGATGATGCCGAGCGCGATCTCGACCCGCCGCCGCTGGCCCCCGGAGTACGTCTTGCACTTGCGGTCGGCGAACTCGGTGAGCTGGAACGCCGCCAGCGCGCGGGCGGCCCGGCGCTGCGCCTCGGCCTTGCCGATGCCGTACAGCCGGGCCTGGAGCACCAACTCCTCCCGGGCGGTCGACTCGTCCCAGGTGCTGCCGCCCTGGGCGACGTACCCGATCCGACGGCGTACCTCACCCGGATCCTTGAGCAGGTCGGCACCGGCGATGGTGGCCTGGCCGCCGTCCGGCTCGATCAGCGTCGCGAGCATCCGGAGGGTGGTGGTCTTGCCGGCGCCGTTCGGGCCGAGGAAACCGAAGATCTCGCCCGCCGTGACGTCCAGATCGACGCCGCGTACCGCCTCGACGGTCTTCGTCTCCCGACCGGCCCGGCTGCGGAAGGACTTCCGCAGCCCTCTGGTCTCGATCATCTGTACTCCCCGCTCGTGGCCTCCGTCGGCCATCATCGTCACCGGCACTCGACCACATCCGTACGACACCACGCCGCCCACGACCTGGATCGGACAGTGCGCCATCCCACACTGAGCGATCGTTTGGGTCGCCAGGGTGAGCTATAAACTCCCGGTCAGTAACCCGCCGGGAGGAGTCACCAAGGTGCGCAAGGTACTCATCGCCAACCGGGGCGAGATCGCCGTCCGGGTGATCCGCGCCTGCCAGGACGCCGGCCTGGGCAGCGTCGCGGTGTACGCACACTCCGACCGGGATGCCCTGCACGCCACGCTCGCCGACGAAGCGTACGCCCTCGGCGGTGACACCGCGGCCGACACGTACCTGCGCATCGACAAGCTGATCGACGTCGCCGCCCGGGCCGGTGCCGACGCCGTGCACCCCGGGTACGGCTTCCTCGCCGAGAACGCCGACTTCGCCCAGGCGGTCATCGACGCCGGGCTGACCTGGATCGGCCCCACCCCGCAGGCGATCCGGGACCTCGGCGACAAGGTCACCGCGCGGCACATCGCCCAGCGTGCCGGCGCCCCGCTGGTCCCCGGCACCCCCGACCCGGTCGGCAGCCCGGACGAGGTGATGGCCTTCGCCGTCGACCACGGCCTGCCGGTGGCCATCAAGGCCGCCTTCGGCGGCGGCGGGCGCGGCCTGAAGGTGGCCCGCACGATGGAGGAGATCCCGCAGCTGTTCGAGTCGGCCACCCGCGAGGCGGTCGCCGCGTTCGGCCGGGGCGAGTGCTTCGTCGAGCGGTACCTGGACCGGCCCCGCCACGTCGAGGCGCAGGTCCTGGCCGACCAGCACGGCAACGTGATCGTGGTGGGCACCCGGGACTGCTCGTTGCAGCGCCGGCACCAGAAGCTGGTCGAGGAGGCACCGGCACCGTTCCTCACCGCCGAGCAGCGCGCCCAGATCCACGACAGCGCCAAGGCGATCTGCCGGGAGGCCGGCTACCACGGTGCCGGCACGGTCGAATACCTGGTCGGCAACGACGGCACCATCTCCTTCCTGGAGGTCAACACCCGGCTCCAGGTGGAGCACCCGGTCACCGAGGAGACCGCCGGCCTCGACCTGGTACGCGAGCAGTTCCGGATCGCCGACGGCGAGAAGCTGCGGTACATCGAGGACCCGACGCCGCGCGGGCACTCGATCGAGTTCCGGATCAACGGCGAGGACCCGGGCCGCAATTTCCTGCCCGCCCCGGGCACGGTCACCGCGCTGCGGCTGCCCACCGGCCCCGGCGTGCGGGTGGACACCGGCATCTCGGCCGGCGACGTGATCGGCGGCAACTTCGACTCGCTGCTGGCCAAGGTGATCGTCACCGGCGAGACCCGCACCGAGGCGCTGGAGCGGGCCCGCCGGGCGCTGGACGAGATGGTGGTCGAGGGGATGGCCACCGCGCTGCCGTTCCACCGTCTGGTGGTCCGCGACCCCGCGTTCACCGCCGAGCCGTTCACCGTGCACACCCGCTGGATCGAGACCGAGTTCGACAACACCGTGCCGCCGTTCACCGCCGCCGCGGGTGCCGTCGCGGGTCCGGCCGAGCGCGACACCGTCGTGGTCGAGGTGGGCGGCAAGCGGCTGGAGGTCACCCTCCCCGCCGGCCTCGGCGCCGGTACGAGCACCGCCGCACCCGCCGCCAAGAAGCCGACCCGCCGGGGCGGTGGCGCCACCGCCGGCGCGGCGGCCAGCGGCGACGCGCTCACCTCCCCGATGCAGGGCACCATCGTCAAGATCGCGGTCGCCGACGGGGACACCGTCGCCGAGGGTGACCTGGTCGTGGTGCTGGAGGCGATGAAGATGGAGCAGCCGCTGCACGCCCACAAGGCGGGCACGGTCAGCGGCCTGGCGGCCGGGGTCGGCGCGGTCATCACCGCCGGCGCCGCCATCTGCACCATCGCCTGAGGTGTTCGGCTAGCGGAGGGCGTCGGCGGCGACCGCGCAGACGGCGGCGGTGAGCGCGGTCAGCACCTGCGAGTCGAGTCGCCAGTGCTGCCAGTACAGCGGGATGTCCACGGTCCGACCGGGCGCGATGTCCACGCAGTGCCCGTCGGCCAGGTCGCCGGCGGCGATCTGCTCCGGCACCAGCCCCCAGCCCAGGCCGAGCCGGATCGCCGCGCTGAACGCCGGCACCGACGGCACGTAGTGCACGGGCGGGTCCAGGGCCCGCCCGGTCACCGTACGCAGGAACCGGTGCTGCACACGGTCCTTGCGGTCGAAGACCACCACCGGCGCGGCGGCGAGCGCCTGACGGGTGAGCCCGCCGGCGAACCACCGGTCCACCACCGGCGGTGCGGCCAACGCCCGGTAGCGCATCGCGCCGAGGCGTCGCACCCGGCAGCCCTGCACCGCCTCCCGCTGCGCGGTCACCGCGGCCGTCACCGCGCCGGCGCGCAGCAGCTCAGCACTGTGGTCCTGGTCGTCCTGGCGGATGTCGAAGGAGAGTTCCGGCTGGGCCGGCAGCCGGGCCAGCGCCGCGGGAAACCAGGTGGCGAGCGAGTCGGCGTTGACCACGACGGCGACCCGGGTACGACCACGGTCGCCGCCGAGCGGGCCGCGCGCGTCGGCCAGCGCCTCCCGTTCGAGCAGCGCGAGCTGGCCGGCGAGGCGGAGCAGCGGGCGGCCCGCCTCGGTGGCGTCGCAGGGCCGGTGGCGGCGGACGAGCACCTGCCCGACGGCCTCCTCCAGCGCCTTGATCCGTTGGCTGACCGCCGACGGGGTCACGTGCAGCAGGCGCGCCGCCGCCTCGAAGCTGCCCTCGGTGACGACCGCCGCGAGCGTACGGAGCTGGGTCGAGTCCAGGCCACTCACGAAGCTGAGCTTAACCATCCCAAGAATCTTTAGCTGGACTGATGTGAGCCCGTGCTCCTACCGTCGGCACATGCTCACCTCGGCCCTCGCCGGCTTCTCGCTGTCCATCGCCCTGATCGTCGCCATCGGCGCGCAGAACGCCTTCGTGCTCCGCCAGGGCCTGCGCCGGGAACACGTGCTGCCGGTCGTGCTGACCTGCGCCGTCTCCGACGCCCTGCTGATCGGCGTCGGGATCGCCGGGGTGGGAACCGTGGTGACCGGGCGGCCCGACCTGCTCACCGCGATCCGCTGGGGCGGCGCGGCGTTCCTGCTCGGGTACGCGGCCCTCGCCGCCCGCCGCGCGCTGCGCCCCGGCGCGCTCACGCCGGCCGAACGACCGCCGGCCCGGCTCGGCGCGACGCTGGCCGCCTGCCTCGCCTTCACCTACCTCAACCCACACGTCTACCTCGACACCGTGCTGCTGCTCGGCGGCATCGCCCAGCAGCACCCGCACCGCTGGCTGTTCGGCCTCGGTGCGGCGGCGGCCAGCGTGGTCTGGTTCACCGCGCTCGGCGCGGGCGCGTACCGGCTCGCCCCACTGCTCGCCCGGGGCCGGGTCTGGCAGGTCCTGGACGGCGTGATCGCGGCGGTGATGGTCGTGGTGGCGGCGGCGCTGCTGCTGGGCTGAGCGGGTGTTTTCGCTTACCACCGGCGGCGCGACCGGCGGTGGGCAGGAATGATGGCCGGGTGCGGTTTCTCAATGGCGCGACTCCGGCGTACGACCTGACCTACAACGACGTGTTCATGGCCCCGGCCCGCTCCGAGGTGGGTTCGCGGCTCGACGTCGACCTGGCCACCGGCGACGGCACGGGCACCACGATCCCCCTGGTGGTGGCGAACATGACGGCGGTCGCCGGCCGACGGATGGCCGAGACGGTGGCCCGGCGGGGCGGCATCGCGGTGATCCCGCAGGACATCCCGATCGAAGTGGTGGCCGAGGTCGTCGGCTGGGTCAAGCAGCGGCACCTGGTGCACGACACCGCGATCGCGCTCGGCCCCACCGACACCGTCGGCGACGCGATCCACCTGTTGCCGAAGCGGGCGCACGGCGCGGTGATCGTGGTCGACGAGGCCGGCCGTCCGCTGGGCGTGGTGACCGAGGCCGACACGGTCGGGGTGGACCGTTTCGCGCAACTACGGCACGTGATGTCGACCGAGTTGCACACCGTGCCGGCGGACGCGGACCCGCGTACCGGCTTCGACCGGCTCTCGGCCGGCCGGCGCCGACTGGCTCCGGTGGTGGACGGCGAGGGCCGGCTGGTCGGCGTGCTCACCCGGCCGGGCGCGCTGCGGGCGACGCTCTACCGGCCGGCGGTGGACGACCGGGGCCGGCTGCGGATCGCCGCCGCGGTGGGGATCAACGGGGACGTGGCGGGCAAGGCGGCGGCGCTGCTGGAGGCCGGGGTGGACACCCTGGTCGTGGACACCGCACACGGCCACCAGGAGCGGATGATCTCCGCCCTGCGGACGGTCCGCCGGGTCGACCCGGGCGTCCCGGTGGCGGCCGGCAACGTGGTCACCGCCGACGGCGTACGCGACCTGGTCGAGGCGGGTGCGGACATCGTCAAGGTCGGTGTCGGCCCGGGCGCGATGTGCACCACCCGGATGATGACCGGGGTGGGCCGGCCGCAGTTCTCGGCGGTGCTGGACTGCGCGGCGGCGGCCCGGGAACTGGGCCGTCACGTCTGGGCCGACGGCGGGGTGCGGCATCCACGGGACGTGGCGCTGGCGCTGGCCGCGGGGGCGTCGAACGTGATGATCGGCTCGTGGTTCGCCGGCACCTACGAGTCGCCCGGCGACCTCTACACCGACGCGGACGGCCGGCGGTACAAGGAGAGCTTCGGGATGGCCTCGGCGCGGGCGGTCAGCGCCCGGACCGCCGAGGACAGCGCGTACGACCGGGCCCGTAAGGCGATCTTCGAGGAGGGCATCTCGACGGCCCGGATGTACCTGGATCCGGCCCGCCCCGGGGTGGAGGACCTGATCGACGAGATCATCTCCGGGGTACGCAGCGCGTTCACCTACGCCGGCGCCCGCACGCTGGCCGAGTTCCACGAGCGGGTGCTGGTCGGCGTGCAGAGCACCGCCGGCTACACCGAGGGGATGCCGCTGCCGACGAGCTGGTGAGGCCCGCGCCGACGGTACGGATCGTGTTCGTCGCCACTGCCGCGGCAAATTCGTTTGGCCCCTGACTATCAGGGAGCTAATCTGCGGGCCATGAGTCTGATCCAGCTGGGAGACGTGCCACTCGGCCGGCTGCTGGTGGTCGCCGGGCACCTCACCAGCCAGCGGTGGAATCGCTACCTCGCTGACGAACACGGCCTCACCCAGTCCGGGATGGTCACCCTGATGGCCCTCGCCCAGCACGGCGAGCTGCCGCACCGGGCGGTGGCCGAGCTGTGCTTCGTCCGCCCGGCCACCCTCACCGGCATCGTCGACACCCTCGAACGCGACGGCCTGGTGGAGCGGCAGCGCGACGACCACGACCGGCGCAGCGTCAAGCTCGCGCTGACCCCGGCCGGGCGGGCCCGGGTCGACGCGCTCACCGCCGCGATCCAGTCCCGACGTCCGCTCACCTCGGTCGACGCCGACCCGGCCAAGGCAGCCATCGTCCGGCGGTTCCTGCTCGAGGTCATCGGCAGCGGCGAGGACCCCGGCACGATGACGGGAGGCCCGAAGTGTTGATCCGGCTGCTGCGCAGCGGTCTGCGGCCCTACCACCGGCCGCTGGCCGCCGTGGTGCTGCTCCAGTTCGTCGGCACGATGGCCTCGCTCTACCTGCCGAGCCTCAACGCCGACATCATCGACCTCGGCGTCGCCCGGGGCGACACCGACTACATCGTGCGTACCGGCGGGTGGATGCTCGCGGTGAGCGTGGTGCAGATCGTCTGTTCGATCATGGCGGTATACCTCGGCGCGCGGATAGCCATGGGCTTCGGCCGGGACGTGCGGGCGACGGTCTTCGGGCACGTCAACCGCTTCTCGGCCCGGGAGGTCGCCCGCTTCGGCGCCCCGTCGCTGATCACCCGGAACACCAACGACGTGCAACAGGTGCAGATGCTCGTGCTGATGAGCTGCACCATGCTGGTCGCCGCCCCGATCATGAGCGTCGGTGGCGTGGCGATGGCGCTCCGGGAGGACGTCGGGCTCTCCTGGCTGATGCTGGTCTGCGTACCGGTGCTGGCGATCGCGCTGGCTCTGATCATCCGCCGGATGGTGCCCGGCTTCCGGCTCATGCAGACCCGGATCGACACGGTCAACCGGGTGCTGCGAGAGCAGATCACCGGAATCCGGGTGGTCCGGGCGTTCGTCCGGGAGCCGTACGAGACGCGCCGTTTCGGCACCGCGAACGCCGAGCTGACCGCGACCGCACTGCGAACCGGCCGGCTGATGGCGTTGATCTTCCCCGTGGTGATGCTGGTGCTCAACGTCTCCAGCGTGGCGGTGCTCTGGTTCGGCGCGCAGCGGGTGGACGCCGGGGCGATCCAGATCGGCGCGCTCACCGCCTTCCTGCAGTACCTGATGCAGATCCTGATGGCCGTCATGATGGCCACCTTCATGCTGATGATGGTGCCTCGCGCGGCGGTCTGCGCCGAGCGGATCGAGGAGGTGCTCGACACCGAGTCCTCGGTGGTGCCCGCCGCGAACCCGGTCGCCGAGACACCGGCCCACGCCCATCTGGAGCTGCGGAACGTGCGCTTCCAGTACCCGGGCGCTGCCGAGCCGGTGCTGCGGGACGTCTCGTTCCAGGTGACGCCGGGGACCACCACGGCGGTCATCGGCAGCACAGGCGCGGGTAAGACCACCCTGCTCTCCCTGATCCCCCGGCTGGTCGACGTGACCGCCGGCGCGGTGCTGGTCGACGGGGTCGACGTCCGGGAACTCGCACCGGACCAGCTGTGGCGCCGGATCGGGCTGGTTCCGCAGAAGCCGTACCTGTTCACCGGCACGGTGGCGAGCAACCTGCGCTACGGCAACCCGGACGCCACCGACGACGAACTCTGGACGGCGCTGGAGATCGCCCAGGCCCGGGACTTCGTCGAGGCCATGCCAGACGGACTGGACGCGCCGATCGCGCAGGGCGGCACGAACGTCTCCGGCGGGCAGCGGCAGCGGCTGGCGATCGCCCGGGCCCTGGTCCGGCAGCCGGAGATCTACCTCTTCGACGACTCGTTCTCCGCGCTCGACCTCGGTACCGACGCGCGGCTGCGGGCGGCCCTGCGGCCGATCACCGCCGAGGCCGCGGTGGTGATCGTCGCCCAGCGGGTCTCCACGATCGTCGATGCCGACCAGATCATCGTGTTGGAGGACGGGGGCGTGGTCGGGATGGGCCGACACGAGGACCTGCTACAGACCTGCCCGACGTACGCGGAGATCGTGGCGTCCCAGCAGACCGCGCAGGTGCCGGCATGAGCGAGCGGGAGCGAGTGCGGGGCGTACCTCCGCAGCAGCCGTCCGCCGACGGGCGGACGCCGAAGCGGCTGCCACCCGGCGGACAGCGCGGCGGCCCGTTCATGGGCGCGGGGATGCCCGCCGAACGCTCGATGAACTTCGGGCCGAGCGCCCGGCGCCTGCTGGGCCGGCTCCGCTCACAGCGCCTGCACCTCGTCGCGGTCATCGCGCTCGCGCTGGTCAGCGTCGGGCTCAGCGTGATCGGGCCGAAGGTGCTCGGGCATGCCACCGACCTGATTTTCACCGGGGTGATCGGTCGGCAACTGCCGGCGGGCAGCAGCACCGAGCAGGCCGTGAACGCGGCCCGGGCAGCCGGCAACGACAACTTCGCCGACATGCTCGCCCGGATGGACGTGATGCCCGGGGTGGGCATCGACTTCGCGGCGCTGGGCCGGGTGCTGCTGCTGGCGTTGGGCCTCTACCTGGCGGCCAGCCTGCTGATGTGGTGGCAGGGCTGGCTGCTCAACGGGGTGGTCCAGCGGACCGTGCTCAAGCTGCGCGCCGACGTGGAGGACAAGCTCAACCGGCTGCCGCTGCCCTACTTCGACCGGCAGCCCCGCGGTGAGCTGCTCAGCCGGGTCACCAACGACATCGACAACATCTCGCAGAGCCTCCAGCAGACGCTGAGCCAGCTGCTCACCTCGCTGCTCACCGTGGTCGGCGTACTCGGCATGATGTTCTGGATCTCGCCGCTGCTCGCCCTGGTGGCGCTGGTCGCGGTGCCGCTGTCGGTGGTGGTGACCGGTCAGATCGCCAAGCGGTCGCAGCGCAAGTTCATCGCCCAGTGGGCCCACACCGGCGAGCTGAACGGCCAGATCGAGGAGGCGTTCACCGGCCACGAACTGGTCAAGGTCTTCGGCCGGCAGCGCGAGGTGGAGGCGGCCTTCCACGCCAAGAACGAGGAGCTGTTCCAGGCCAGCTTCGGTGCCCAGTTCATCTCCGGGATCATCATGCCGGCGATGTTCTTCATCGGAAATCTCAGCTACGTGGCGATCGCGGTGGTCGGCGGGCTCCGGGTGGCGTCGGGGACGATGAGCCTGGGCGACGTGCAGGCGTTCATCCAGTACTCCCGGCAGTTCACCCAGCCGCTCACCCAGGTCGCCTCGATGGCCAACCTGCTCCAGTCCGGGGTGGCCTCGGCGGAACGGGTCTTCGCGGTGCTCGACGCCGAGGAACAGACCCCGGACCCGGTCGCGCCGGCCCGCGTGACCGACCCGCACGGCCGGGTCGAGTTCGAGCACGTCTCCTTCCGGTACACCCCGGAGAAGCCGCTGATCGAGGATCTGTCACTGGTGGCCGAGCCCGGTCACACCGTGGCCATCGTCGGGCCGACCGGCGCGGGCAAGACCACCCTGGTCAACCTGATCATGCGCTTCTACGAGCTGGACGCCGGCCGGATCACCCTGGACGGGGTGGACATCACCGCCATGCGCCGTGACGACCTGCGCGGCCGGATCGGCATGGTGCTCCAGGACACCTGGCTCTTCGGCGGCACCATCCGCGACAACATCGCGTACGGGCGGCCCGACGCCACCGAGGAGGAGATCCTCGCCGCCGCCCGGGCCACCTTCGTGGACCGGTTCGTGCACAGCCTGCCGGACGGCTACGACACGGTGATCGACGAGGAGGGGAGCAATGTCAGCGCCGGCGAGCGACAGCTCATCACCATCGCCCGGGCGTTCCTCGCCGAGCCCTCGTTGCTGATTCTCGACGAGGCGACCAGCTCGGTGGACACCCGTACCGAGGTGCTGCTCCAGCGGGCGATGGCGGCCCTGCGGTCGGAGCGGACCAGCTTCGTCATCGCGCACCGGCTCTCCACCATCCGCGACGCCGACCTGATCCTGATGATGGAGAACGGCCGCATCGTCGAGCAGGGCACCCACGAGGAACTGCTCGCGGCGCACGGTGCGTACCACCGGCTCTACCAATCCCAGTTCCATCAGGCGGTCAGCGGGGACGACCCGGTGGCGCTACCGGCGGGGTCGACCGCGGGGTGACCCCGCCGGTAGCGCACTAGGGTCGGGCCGCTGGCACGGGACCTGCCAGCGGCCCGACGGCGGCCCGGGCGTCAGGAACGGGGGACCCGACGCGCGCCGGGCGCGCGCCGATAACGGTACGCCGCCGGACGGCGATCCGGCGACTGCGGCCCGCCGGGAACCGCCTTCGATCTCTCATGGTCGCGACGGCACCACCCACGGTCGCGGAACCGGGCCGGGCGAGGTGGCGCTGGTCACGGCGGCCTGGAACCGCTTACGGTGATCCCGGACCCGCCGTCAGGGTCGGCGCGTGCCGTCGGGCGATGACCGGTAGGGGTGGTCCCCGGGTTCGATTTCGGTGCTCGTCCCGGATCCGCCTGGGGTGCTCGCGGCGAGACGCTGAGGCATGCCTGGAACCCGGAACAACGGTGTACTGGCCCTTGGTGGGATCGCCCTCGCGGCGTTGCTCGCCGTCATCGGTCACGCCGGTGTGGAAGACCTCGACCCGGTGAGCCTGACCGTGAGCGACTACGCAGTCTCCGACTCCGGCGGCGTCATCCACGTGGCGATGCTGCTGATCGCCGCGGCCTCCGCCGTACTCGTCCCGGCCCTGCGCCGCCTCGGCCCGCCCGCCGGGTGGGGACGGCCGGCAGCGAGCCGAGGACGGGCCGCCGAGTGGCTGCTGGCGGTCTGGGCCGGCGGGCTGCTGCTGTCCGGGCTGGTGCCCACCAATCCGCCCGGCACGGCCATGGACACCGCCGCCTACGTGCACCGGTACGCCTCGGTGGTCGCCTTCGTGGCCCTGCCGATCGCCGGCTGGCTGCTCGCCGCCCGACTGCCCGCCGACGCCCGCACCGCCCGTTGGCTACGTGCCCTGGCCCTGGCCAGCCTGCTCCTCGCCGGGGTCATGGTCTGGTCCGCCTACCCCGGCGAGCGCGCCCTCTACGGCCTCATCGAACGCGCCCTGATCCTCACCGAGATCGCCCTCCTCACCCTCCTGGCCGCCGCCCTCTCCCAGCCCCGCGATCATGGAGTTGTGGAGCCCCACAGCGGCCGCGAAACGGCACCGATCGGCCAGCACAGCTCAATGATCGGCGAGAGGTTGGGTGGGGCTACTCCAGTTCGTGGAGCATCAGTTGGCGGGCGGCCTCGGTGATCGAGCCGGAGAGGCTCGGGTAGATGGTGATGGTCTGGGCCAGCTCGTTGACGGTGAGGTTGTTCTCCACCGCCATGGTGATGGGAAGGATCAGCTCGCTGGCCTTGGGGGCGACCACCACGCCGCCGATGACCTGGCCGCTGGCGGGGCGGCAGAACAACTTGACGAAACCGTCCGCCACCTCGTCCATCTTCGCCCGGGCGTTGCCGGCCAGCGGCAGCATCACCTGCCGGGCCGGCACCTTGCCCGCGTCCACCTCGTCCTGCGAGACGCCCACCGTGGCCAGCTCCGGGTCGGTGAAGACGTTCGCCGCGACGGTCCGCAGCCGCAGCGGCCGGACCGCCTCGCCGAGCGCGTGCCACATGGCGATCCGGCCCTGCATGGCGGCGACGCTGGCCAACGGCAGCACACCGGTGCAGTCACCGGCGGCGTAGACGCCGGGCACGTTGGTCCGGGAGACCCGGTCCACCGTCACGTACCCGCCCCGGGCCAGCTCGACGCCGTACTCGGCCAGCCCCAGCTCGGCGGTGTTCGGGATCGAGCCGACCGCGATCAGCGCGTGCGAGCCGTACACCTTGCGACCGTCGGCGAGCGTGACCTCCACGCCGCTGTCGGTCCGGCGTACCCCCTCGGCGCGGGAGTTGTTCAGGATGCTCATGCCCCGGGCGCGGAAGACCCGCTCGATCGCCTGTGCGGCGTCGGCGTCCTCGTGCGGCATCACCCGGTCCCGGCTGGAGACCAGGGTCACCTCGATGCCCATCGCGAGGTACGCGCTGGCGAACTCGGCACCGGTCACGCCGGAGCCGACCACGATCAGGTGCTGCGGCAGCTCGGGCAGGTCGTACACCTGCCGCCAGGTCAGGATGCGCTCCCCGTCGGGGACGGCGGTGGGCAGTTGGCGGGGGGTGGCCCCGGTGGCGATCAGCACCGTCGAGGCGCCGATCGAGTACGCCGCCTCCTCGCCCTCCGGCGTGACGATCACCTGGTGGGTGTGACCGAGCGTGTCCTCGCCCAGCCGGGCCCGGCCGGAGACGAAGGTGACCCCGGCCTTGACCAGCTTGGCGTGGATGTCGGCGGACTGCGCGAGGGCGAGCCGCTTGACCCGCTCGTGGACCGCCCGGGCGTCGACGGTGACCGCTTCCAGGCCGTCGGAGTGCACCCCGAACACCTCGGTGTCCCGGTACCCGGTCACCACCTCCGAGCTGGCGATGAACGTCTTCGACGGTACGCAGTCGGACAGTACGCAGGCCCCGCCGGCGCCGTCGGCCTCCACGACGCTGACGTCGGCGTCCAACTGGGCGGCGACCAACGCCGCCTCGTAGCCGGCCGGCCCCCCGCCGATGATCACGATCCGGCTCACCACGACCGCCCCTCGTCCATGCTCACAGTGACTTTCTTCTCCCCGATGCGTCCGACACGCACCGTCGTATTCTCCCCGACGCGCCGGTCGGGCTATCGTCATCGCCGTGCGTCATTACGCCGCCTACGGCTCGAACCTGGACCCCGCCCGGATGCGCGCCTACTGTCCGCATTCGCCGATGGTGGGTGTCGGCTGGCTGGAGGGCTGGCGGCTCACCTTCGCCGGTGAGGACGTCATCGGCTGGGAGGGCGCGGTCAGCACGGTGGCCGAGTCGCCCGGCGACCGGGTGTTCGTGGCGCTCTACGACATCCACCCGTACGACGCGGCGCAGCTGGACGAGATCGAGGGCGTCACCTCGGGCACGTACCGGAAGCTGACCGTACGCATCTCGACGTTGGACGGCGACGTGACGGCCTGGATGTACGTCTTCGACGGCTACGAGGGCGGGTTGCCCACCTCGTGGTACCTGTCGGAGATCGCGAACGCCGCCGAGAAGGCGGGTGCGCCGGACGACTACGTCGTCGAACTGCGGTCCCGCCCCACCGGCACCGCGTCGGCGTAGCGCGTATCCCACCTCCCCAGTCTGCTACCGGTCGCCATCGGGTCGGGCGGCGGCCCCGGACACCCGGGCGTTCCGCGCCATTTCGGGCTGTTTGTCAGCCCTCGATGTGCGCCCGCGCCGCGGCCAGCAGCTCCACCAGCTCGGCACCGTCGGCTGGGCCGAGTACCGCGAACGCGGGCGCGACGAGCCGGTCGGTCACCGCCTCGGCCCACAGCCGGCGCCGCACCAGCGGCCCGACCGGCGGGTATGGCGGGGGCCATCCGCAGGCCACCGCCCCGCTCTCCCCCTCCGGGCCGGCCAGCACCGCCTCCAGCGGGGTCATCCCGCTGGCCCGGACGGCAACCAGGTGGGCGCCGGTGAAGTGCTCCCGGAGCAGGCGCAGCCCGGCGGCGACCCGGGCACCGGGGGTCCGGGCCAGCGACGGCATGGCCCGCCACGCCGCGAACAGCGGCATCCCGCTGGCGTCGGCCGCCGCGACGGCCCGCTCCACCAACGCGGCCAGCAGGTCCACGCGAGGCAGGGCGGCCAGGCGATCCTCGCCCCACCGGCAGCACTCGGCGAGGCTGGCGGCGGCCACCTCGGACGGCCGTACCGTGCGGGCGGCGGCGTCCCAGCCGTCGGCCACCGCGTCGGGGGCGATGAAGCCGAGCGCGGCGGCCACCGTCTCGGCCCGTACGTCGCCGAGCGCGCCGGCCCGGCCGGTGATGTAGAAGGCCCAGCCGGAGATGCCGAGCAGCCGGGCCCGGCGCAGGGTGGTGGGGCACCGGTTGTACGCCTCGCCGAGCGCGAGCACCGCCGGCTTGCTGGCCGTGGCCACCTGCTCCGGGGTCATCCCTGCCCGCCCGAGGGTTGGTCGTTGACGGATCCGCCCGAAGTTCCACCCATGACGAATCAGTCTGCCGGGCCGCCGCCCGCGCCGGCATCCTCCTCCTCGGCGTCGAGTGCCTCCACCGCGGCCTCGACCTCGCCACTGCGGCGGCGGGCGGCGGTGGCGGCCCGTTCGGCCGCCCGACGGGCCAACCGGGAGCGGCTGAGTTCCTGCTCGGCGACGGCCCGGCGGCGTTCCAGCTCGGCCAGTTCCGCCTCCACCGCGTCCAGCGCGGCGGCCCCGTCGCGCTCGGCCGCCACCGCGCCGGCCAGGTCCGTCTCGGCCCGTTCCTGGTCGGTACGCGCCCGCGTCAGTTCCTTCTCCAGCGCCTTGCGACGGCGGGCCCGCTCGGCCCGAGCGGCACGTTGCGCCTGGTCGGCACGGAGCGCGCCCCGCTCCTGCGAGCGCTGGGTCGGTGCGGGCGGCAACTCCTCCCCGCCGGTCACCAGGCGCAGTTGCGGCCGTGGCACCTCGCCGAATCCGGCGTAGTGGGCGGGCCGCAGCAGCCGGCCGGAGCGCACCTGCTCGGCCACCCCGGCATCGGAGAGGGCGGCGTTCAGCGTCGCCTCGACCTCGGCCAGCGGCAACTTCCCGGCCGACGGGGCTCCCTCGACACCGGCGGCGAGCCGGCGTACCTCGGCGACCAACGCGCCGACCACGGCTCGCCGCTGCGCGGACAACTCCCGCAGGCGCGGGCCGCGCAGCTCGCGCTGGGCGGCCCGCAGCGCGTCCGCCAGTTGCACCAGGTCGGCCACCAGCTCGGGCCGTTCGATGGCGAGCAGGTTGACCAGCCAGGCGGCGACCGTGGGCCGGCGCAGCCGGGCGATCTCCCGGGCGGACCTCGGGTCGCCGGCCCGACGCGCCTCGGCGGCGGCGGCATCCCGGGCGGTGACGAACCGGTCCGGCGGAGTGCGGTAGAGCTGCTCGACGAGATCGGGGGGTGGGCCGGGCATCGGCTCAGCCGTCGATCCGGCTGCCCGGCTCCAGCCGTTGGTACTCGCTGCCGGACAGGGCTCTGTACTGCCGGTCGAGCACGGCATACCCGTTGTCGTTGAGCAGGGCGTCGTGCAGCGCGAAGACCCGACGCGGGGCCACCGCGCGGATGAAGTCGACCACCTCGGAGAACTTCGACCAGGGCGCGTGGATCGGCGCGAAGAGGGTGTCGACCTGCACGTCGTCCGGGACGACGAGCGAATCTCCCGGGTGGTAGACGATGTCGTTGACCAGGTAACCGAGGTTGTCCACCACCGGGATGTCGGGGTGGATCACCGCATGCCGCCCGCCGTAGGCCCGGATCGAGACGCCGGCGGCGGTGAACGACTCCCCGGGGTTGACCGGGCGCAGCACCTCGGCCGCGTCGCCGAGTGGGCCGGCCAACGACGCCGGTGCGTGGATGACGAACGGACGCCGCTCCAACTGCCGGTTGACCGCCTCGACGTCGAGGTGGTCGGGGTGCTCGTGGGTGATCAGCACCGCGTCGGCCCCGTCCAGCGCCACGGCCGGCTCGCTGAACATTCCGGGATCGACGACCAGCACTCCCCCGTCGTGCTCGACCCGCAGGCACGAGTGGGCGTACTTGGTGAGCCGCATCGTGATGCCTCCCATATCGAATCGTGACGTCCTGAGCGCAGTCTGCCGGAACCCGTGGGACGCCGCGTGGCGTCTGAGCTATCACCTCCCGGGGTAGGCGAAAGGGGAACGGGGATGCGAGTAGGAAGAGGCCGCCGTCGCGGGACGACGGCGGCGGCAATGGTCGCGCTGCTGGTGCTCGCCGGCTGCGGAAGCGGCAGCGGCAGCGACGACACGGCGGCGACATCGGAGAACGCGGCCGGAGCCGAAGCGCCGGCCCACGGGCCGGGCGCCGGGGCTCCGGAACAGAACCAGGCCGGTGCCGGCACGGCGACGGACACCCGGGTCGACCAACGCGCGATCATCTACACCGGATCGATCCAGTTGAAGGTGGACGATGTGGAGGCCGCCGCCCGTGACGCCGTCGCCACGGCCACCCGGGCCGGTGGTTTCGTCGGCGGCGACCAGCGCCGCAGCGCCGACGCCGACGCGGTGGCGGAGTTGCAGCTGCGGGTGCCAGCGGCGCGGTTCTACGAAGTCGTGGAGGAAGTCGCGGGCTTCGGCGTCCAGGAACGCCGGCAGATCGACACCCAGGACGTCACCGAGGAGACGATCGACCTCGACGCGCGGATCCTCAGCCAGCGGGCCCGGGTGGAGAGCGCGCGTCGGCTGCTCGCCCAGGCCAGCTCGATCGGTGATCTGGTGACCGTGGAGAACGAGCTGGCCCGCCGGGAGGCCGACCTCGCCTCGCTGGAGGCGAAGAAGCGGCGGCTGGGCGACCTGACCGCGCTGTCCACGATCACCGTCACCCTGGTGGGCCCGGACGCGAGCACCACCGACGAGGAGAGCCAGATCGGCTTCCTGGTCGGGCTCAAGGGCGGCTGGAAGGTCTTCCTGGCCTCGATGACCGTGCTGCTCACCGTGCTCGGGGCGATCCTGCCGTGGCTGCTGGTGTTCGGCGTACCGCTCGGGGCGCTGTGGTGGTGGAGCCGCCGGCGCCGCCGGAACCGGCCCGCGTTGCCGGCGCTGGTCGCGCCGGTCGGCACGCCGCCACCGCCGGGGGTCAGCGCACCGCCACCGCCCGGGGTCAGCGCACCGCCGCCAGTGCCTGGAGCGCGGTCTGCACCATGAGCCGTACGCCCGCCGGGATGGCCCGTTCGTCCACGTCGAACGACGCCCGGTGCAGGTCGACGTTCGGCCCGGAGCGGCCGACCCCGAGCCGGGCCAGGGCGCCGGGGACGTACTCCAGATACCAGGAGAAGTCCTCGCCGCCCATGCTCTGCGGGGTCTCCGCGACGCCCTCCGGGCCGAGCGCCGTGGTGGTGGCGGCGGTCAGCACCCGGATTGCCTGGGCGTCGTTGCAGACCGGCGGGCGTCCGCGCAGGTATTCCAGGTCGACCGTGGCCCCGGTGGGGGCGATGACGTCCCGGACCACCTGAGAAACGATCTTCGGGGCCATCTCCCAGGCGTCGCGGTCCATCACCCGCAGCGTGCCGGAGGCGGACGCCTCGGACGGGATGACGTTGTACCGGGTGCCGGCGGAGGCGTGGCCGAAAACCAGCAGCAGGCCGCTGTTCGCCGGCACCCGGCGGCTGACCAGGGCGGGCACCTCGGTGATCAGCCGGCCGAGGGCGTCGACCAGGTCGACGGTCAGGTGCGGGCGGGCGGTGTGGCCACCCGGCCCGGTGAGCCGGACGGTGACGTTGTCGGCGGCGGCCGTGATCGGCCCCACCCGCAGGCCGACCTGGCCGACCGGCAGGTTCGGGTCGCAGTGCAACGCGAAGATCTGCACCACGTCGTCGAGACCGCCGGCCTCGATCACCTCCAGCGAGCCGCAGGGCAGGATCTCCTCGGCGGGCTGGAAGATCAGCCGGACCCGACCCGGCAGCTCGCCCAGGTCGGCGAGCTGCGCGAGCAGCATGCCGACGCCGAGCATGACCGTGGTGTGCACGTCGTGGCCGCAGGCGTGGCAGACGCCGTCCACCGTGGAGCGGTACGGCACGTCCTTGACGTCGGTCAGCGGCAGCGCGTCGATGTCGGCGCGCAGTGCGATCACCGGCCCGTCCGGGCGGCCGTCGATGTCGCAGATGACCCCGTTGCCCTTGGGCAGCAGCCGCGGGTTGAGCCCGGCCAGCGAGAGCTCCCGGGCGATCAGCGCGGTGGTCTCGAACTCCTCGCCGGACAGCTCGGGGTGCGAGTGGATGTGACGGCGGGTAGCGATCAGGCCTGGTACCCGGAGGGCGAGCAGGTGGTCCAGCTCGAAGGGCAGGGGTTGGGCACCGGATGGCGCCTCCGGCCAGGACGGCGCCAGCTGGTTGCCGGTCGGCATCGTCAACGCACTCGTCACGTCGAATTCTTCTCGATCACTAGAAATGGATGGATCATCGGGAACAGCAGACAGCGTAGACCCACGGCGGTAACGCTGCGCAACCTCGTTCCGGTGATGATCGGACCGCACAGCGTCACGTATGCCCTGCTGAGAGCGCGCGTAGGCGTGCGGGACAGCAGGTAGATCGCGGTCGAACGCCGTCATCCGCCTCTCACCTCCTACAACGCGTAACCGTGCCCACAGGTTAGAAATATCTTCTGAACCCATCGCCATCGTTCCGAATTGTCGCATTAGTCACGCCGATTAACTGACGTTACGACAATTACCCGACCACTCCTGGCAACGGACACCCGTGGACGTTCACACGTCCGGGCACCCCGCGACCGCACAATCTGTGCGTCACGAGATCACCCGGGAGGGGAATACCCGGGACGGCCGCCCCGACACGCTCCGCGAGCGGAAGGCCGACCCGGCCGGCTCAGAACCGGTCGGTCGGGCGGTACAGGCCCCACACCTCGCGCAGCGCCCCGCACACCTCGCCCACGGTGGCGCGCTCGCGCAGCGCCTCCTTCATCGGGTAGAGCACGTTCCCGGTGCCCGACGCGGCGGTACGCAACTCGGCCAGCGCCCGCTCGACGGCGGCACCGTCCCGCTCGGCGCGCAGCTTGGCCAGCCGTTCGGCCTGCGCCGCCTCGATCGACGGGTCGACCCGCAGCGGCTCGTACGGCTCCTCGGCGTCGATGGCGAACCGGTTGAGCCCGACCACCACCCGCTCGCCCGAGTCGATCTCCTGCGCGATCCGGTACGCGGACTGCTCGATCTCCCGCTTCTGGAAGCCCGCCTCGATGGCGTCCACCGCCGACCCGTGCTCGAAGACGCGGGTCATCAGCGCGTCCGCCGCCGCCTCGATCTCGGCGGTCATCGCCTCGACCACGTACGACCCGGCGAACGGGTCGACGGTGCCGGTGAGATCCGTCTCGTACGCCAGCACCTGCTGGGTACGCAGCGCCAGCCGGGCCGCCTTCTCGGTGGGCAGGGCGATCGCCTCGTCGAAGCTGTTGGTGTGCAGCGACTGGGTGCCGCCGAGCACCGCGCCGAGCCCCTGCACCGCCACCCGGACCAGGTTGACCTCGGGCTGCTGGGCGGTCAGCTGCACGCCCGCGGTCTGGGTGTGGAAGCGCAGCATCATCGACTTCGGGTTCTTCGCGCCGAACTCGTCGCGCATCAGCCGGGCCCAGATCCGCCGAGCGGCGCGGAACTTCGCCACCTCCTCCAGCAGGGTGGTGCGGGCGACGAAGAAGAACGACAGCCGGGGTGCGAAGTCGTCCACGGCCAGCCCGGCGGCGATCGCGGCCCGCACGTACTCGACACCGTTGGCCAGCGTGAAAGCGATCTCCTGCACCGGCGAGGCACCGGCCTCGGCCATGTGGTAGCCGGAGATGGAGATGGTGTTCCACTTCGGCACCTCGGTCCGGCAGTAGCCGAACGTGTCGGCGACCAGCCGCAGCGAGGGCTTCGGCGGGAAGATGTACGTCCCCCGGGCGATGTACTCCTTGAGGATGTCGTTCTGGATGGTGCCGTTGAGCGCCGCGCCCGGCACCCCGTTCTCCTCGGCCACCAGCTGGTAGAGCAGCAGCAGCACCGAGCCGGGCGCGTTGATGGTCATCGAGGTGGAGACCTTGTCCAGCGGGATGCCGTCGAACAGCAACCGCATGTCCTCGATGGAGTCGATGGCCACGCCGACCTTGCCCACCTCGCCGTGCGCGATCGGGTCGTCGGAGTCGTAGCCCATCTGGGTGGGCAGGTCGAAGGCGACCGAGAGACCCATCGTGCCGGCCCGCAACAACTGGTGGTAGCGCGCGTTGGACTCGGTGGCGGTGCCGAAGCCGGCGTACTGGCGCATGGTCCAGGGACGGGAGGTGTACATGGTGGGGTAGACCCCACGGGTGTACGGGAACTCGCCCGGCACGCCCAGCCGGGAGTCCAGGTCACCCGGAAGGTCGGTCGCCGTGTAGACGCCCTTGATCGGGAAACCGGACTCGCTTGACCGCCGTTCGCTCATTACCGGATGGTAGGACGATCGGGCCCGGAACTGGGTGAGGGATACCGCACACCGCACCGGCGGGCGACGACAAGAGGTGAGTGCCTGCACACGTACCGTCGAGTACGGGAAACGTCCGTCGCGCCGGCTTTCGCATCGGGCGTCTGAACCAGCAAGATAGGGGGGTTGTGTCCCAGCCCTCTCGACTTCCCCCGGTGGCTTTTCTGTGACTCAGATCCCGACGTGGAGCGGCGGACCAGTCAGCACCCCCACCAACGGACGCGCGACACCCGGCACCGTCATCGGTGACCGATACTCGTTGCGCTCCACGGTGGGTAACGGTGGCATGGGTACGGTCTGGCGGGCCACAGACACACTTCTGCGCCGTGACGTGGCGGTCAAGGAGGTCGTCCTCCCGCCGGGGCTGGCCCCGAGCGACCGCGACGCGATGTACGAACGCACCCTGCGTGAGGCCCGTGCCGCCGCCGCCATCGCCCACCCGGCGGTGGTCCAGGTGTACGACGTGGTCACCGAGGGTGGCCGGCCGTGGATCGTGATGGAACTGCTCGACGCCCGCAGCCTCGCCGACATGGTGATCGAGGACGGGCCGATCGCTCAGCGGGTGGTCGCCAAGATCGGAATTGCGCTGCTCGGCGCGCTGGAGGTGGCCCACGCGATCGGCGTGCTGCACCGCGACGTCAAGCCCGCCAACGTGCTGATCTGCTCCGACGGCCGGTGCGTGCTGACCGACTTCGGGGTCGCCCGGATGCCCACCGACGTGCAGCTCACCACGCCCGGCATGGTGCTCGGCTCACCGCACTTCATCTCGCCCGAACGGGCCATGGGGCAGGAGTTCGGCCCGCCCAGCGACCTGTTCTCGCTGGGTGTGACGCTCTACACCGCGGTGGAGGGCCGGCCGCCCTTCGACCGGGGCGACCCGATCGAGACCATGCACGCGGTGGTGGAAGATCCGCCGGCCCCGCCGCAGCGCAGCGGCCCGCTGACCCGGGTGCTGATGGGCCTGCTGGAGAAGGACCCGGCCCGGCGGCTCGACGTGCACACCGCCCGCGCCATGCTGCGCGAGCTGCTCGCCGGGCCGCTGAGCAGCACCGCCGCCGCGGTCAACTCGATGACCGATCCGTACTCGGTGATGCAGGTGCCGCAGCCCGCGCCGGTCACCGCACCGGCCGCATCGGCGCAGCCCACACCGTCCGGGCAGATCGGCGGCCGGGCGATGCTCGCGCCCGGCGAGTCGCTGACCGATCGGCTGGCCGCGCTGCGCCGGGGCGAGCGCCCCGGCCAGGCCGCCGCGGCCAACGCCGCCCTGATGGAGGACACCAGCGCCGACACGCTGGCCCGGCCGCCGCAGCAGGGCGCCGCCAAGTCCCCGCCGGCCGGTCGCACCTACGGCGGCGGCGCCGACGCCACCCAGCGGATCGGCGCGGGCGCCACGCAGCACATCGGGGCGGACGCCACGCAGCGGATCGGCGCGGACGCCACCCAGCGGATCGGGGCCGACGCCACCCAGCGGATCGGCGCCGGGGCGACCGCCGGGCAGTACGGCTTCGGGGGGCAGCCGGAGGCGACCCAGCAGCTCGGCGGCTACGGCGGCGCCCAGTGGGCGCCGGCGCCCCACCAGCCGTACGGTGCGCCACCGGCCCCGGCCTCGGGCGGCAGTCCGGTCGACCGGGCGAAGGCGGCCGGCACCCGCCTGGTCGACACCGTGAAGGGCTGGCCGCGCAAGATGCAACTGGCCGCGGCCGGCGGCCTCGCGGTGATCCTGCTGATCAGTGTGGTGGCGCTCACCAGCGGCGGCGACCCGCCACCGTCCACCCCGGTGGCCGATCCGTCCAGCACCGCCGAGGAAACGCCCAGCATCGCGATGCAGGAGCACTCGGCCCGCGGGGTGCAGATGTTGGTGCCCAAGGGCTGGAAGAAGAGCGCACCCAGCGGTGCCGTCTACATCGACTACACCGACCCGGAGGACGACGGCCGGCGGGTGCGGATCCTCAACGAGAAGGTATCCACCACCTCGGCCCGTTGGGCCCAGAGCGCCGAGAACTTCCTGCGGACCAAATCCACCTCGTGCGCCAAGCCCTACACCCAGATCTCCATGGCCGAAAAGGAGCTGGCCGGCAAGCCCTCGGCCGAGTTCGAGTACACCTGCGGCGAGGGCGAGACCATGCGGCACGGGGTGTGGCACGGGGTGGCCCACGACGGGCGGATCTACTCCTTCTACCTGACCTCGAACGACGCCCAGTTCGAGGAGAGCAAGCCGATCTACGAAGAGATGGTCAAGTCGTTCCAGCTCACCGCCGCCGGCTGAGCCGGGGCACGCGTCCGGGGTGATCCGCCGCCGTGCTATCAAGAGGCAATGGCGGCGGACACCACTGACCTCGACACCATCCGCGAGCGGGCCGAGCGCTGGCTCGCCGACGACCCCGACCCGGCCGGCCGGGCCGAGTTGCGGGCGGTGCTCGACCAACTCCCGGCCAGCGCGCCCGAGCTGGCCGACCGGTTCGCCGGGCCACTGACCTTCGGCACGGCCGGGCTGCGCGGGCCGCTACGGGCCGGCCCCAACGGCATGAACCTCGCGGTGGTCACCCAGGCCGCCGCCGGGCTGGTCGCCTGGCTCGCCGCCCAGGGCGGCACCGGCCCGCTGGTGATCGGGTACGACGCCCGGCATGGCTCCCGCGCGTTCGCCGAGCAGACCGCCCGGGTGGCCACCGGGGCGGGACGGCCGGCGCTGCTGCTCCCCCGCCCGCTACCCACTCCGGTGCTCGCGTACGCGGTGCGGCACCTGGGGGCGGTCGCCGGGGTGATGGTGACCGCCAGCCACAACCCGCCGCAGGACAACGGCTACAAGGTGTACCTCGGTGCCGAATTGGGCGGAGAACTGGGCGCCGGGGCGCAGATCGTGCCGCCGGCCGACGCCGGCATCGAGGCCGCCATCCGCGCGGTCGGCCCGCTGGCCGAGGTGCCGCTCGGCCCCGCCGGGCAGGTGCTCGGCGACGATCTGGCCGCCGCGTACGTGGCTCGGGCGGTGCAGGTGTGCACGCCGGGCGGCCCCCGTGAGCTGACCGTGGCGTACACCCCGTTGCACGGCGTCGGTGCGGCGGTGCTCACCGCGGCCTTCGCGAGTGCCGGCTTTCCGGTGCCCGGGGTGGTGCCGGACCAGGCCGAACCGGACCCCGACTTCCCGACCGTGAGCTTCCCCAACCCGGAGGAGCCGGGCGCGGTGGACCGGCTGGTCGCGCTCGCCGAGTCCACCGGCGCGGACCTGGCCATCGCCAACGACCCGGACGCCGACCGGTGCGCGGTAGCGGTACGGGACGGCTCGGGCTGGCGGATGCTGCGCGGGGACGAGGTGGGCGTACTGCTCGCCGACCACCTGATGCGGCGCGGGGTGACCGGCCTGTACGCCACCACCATCGTCTCCTCGTCGCTGCTGCGGGCGATGTGCGCCGCGCGGGGCCTGCCGTACGACGAGACGCTCACCGGGTTCAAGTGGATCGTCCGGGCCGGCGGTGGGGCCGAGCCGCTGGTGTTCGGCTACGAGGAGGCGCTCGGCTACTGCGTCGCCCCGGGGCACGTCCGGGACAAGGACGGCATCACCGCCGCGCTGACCGTTGCCGAGCTGGCTGCCGGCCTCAAGGTGCAGGGCCGCACCCTCACCGACCGGCTGGACGAGCTGGCCGCCGAGTTCGGCGTGCACCACACCGACCAACTCTCGGTACGCGTCGACGACCTGCGGCTGATCGCCGACGCGATGGCCCGGGTCCGGGCCGCCACCCCGACCACCCTGCTCGGGCAGCCGGTCACCTCGGCACAGGACCTGCTCCCCGAGGCGGACGTGGTGATCCTGCGTACCGAAGGGGCTCGGGTGGTGATCCGCCCCTCCGGAACCGAGCCGAAGCTCAAGGCGTACCTCGAAGTGGTGGAACCGGTCACCGACGGCGACGTCGCCGCGGCGCGAACCCGCGCGGCGGCGTCCGTCGCCGCCCTGCGCGCCGAAACCGCAACCGCCCTGGGCGTGTAAGGAAGGGCCCCTTGTTAACGCCTGCGGTATAGGAAGGGCCCCCTCTTAACTTCGCTCCGGCGGGAGCGGAGTCAGCGGCGGGGGCCCAGGGCGGCCTCGACGGCGCGGCCCAGGGCAGCCACCACCAGGCCGACCGAGGGGCGGACCACCGAGTCGTCCAGGCTGACCTGGCCGGAGAAGCCGGCGCCGGTGGCGATCTCGTCCAGCCGGCGGCGGGCGTCGTCGGCCGCCTCGCCGCCGACGCCGAGCGCGGATTCCATCCGGAGCACGGCGACCAGGGTGGCCAGTGCGGCCGTCCGCTCGTCCGGGGCGGCCCCGGTGAGCGCCTCGGCGAGCCGGCCCCGGGTGTCCGCCTCCACCGACCGGTCCACCACGGGATACCGGTGTACGTGGATGAAGCCCAGCTCCGTCTCGTCGACATCCCGGACCACGCCCTGGTCGCAGAGGTCGCCGAGGATCTTGTCGCGCAAGCCGTGCCGCAGCCGCTGGACCCAGGACGACGGGCTGTGCGGCGTGTCGGCGGCCATCCTGGCCAGTACGTCGTCGGTGACCGGCTCACCGGTCGGTGTCGGGTTCACCACCGTCAGGGCACCGTCGGCGTACGCGATCCGCCCGGCCAGCGCCAGCTCGATCAGGACCGCCGCGGCCATCCCCAGATCCAGGCTGATCCGCGGCATGCTCGCCTTGCCCGTCTCGTCGTCGTACGCGAGGAGGAGCAGTTCCTCCGCGAGCGGAACAGCAGTCATGGTCCGAGACGCTAGCCGCTGGACGCCACCACCCGCGGGACAAACCGCCGCCGCGCGTCAGAACCGGGGCATGCCGCCGAACTGCCGGTCGCCCGCGTCACCGAGGCCGGGCACGATGAACATGCTGTTGTTGAGGCCCTCGTCGATCGCGGCGGTGACCAGGCGCAGCGGCAGGCCGGAACGCTCCAGCCGCTCGATGCCCGCCGGTGCGGCGAGCACGCAGAGCACGGTGATGTCGGTGCAGCCGCGCTCGGCCAGCAGCCGGCAGCAGTGCTCCAGCGAACCGCCGGTGGCCAGCATCGGGTCGAGGACCAGCACCGGCAGGCCGCTCAGGTCCCGAGGCAGCGACTCCATGTAGGCGCGCGGCTCGAACGTCTCCTCGTCGCGGGCGAGCCCGACGAAGCCCATCGACGACTCCGGCAGCAGCGCGAGCGCGGCGTCGGCCATGCCGAGGCCGGCCCGCAGCACCGGCACCAGCAGCGGCGGGTTGGCCAGCCGGGTGCCCTCGGTGCTGGTCACCGGGGTCTGCACCGGGTACTTCTCGACTGGGAAGGAGCGCGCGGCCTCGTACGCCAGCATGGTGGTGAGTTCGTGCAGCGCGGCCCGGAACGAGGCGGAATCGGTCCGTTCGTCCCGCATGGCGGTCAACCGGGACTGGGCGAGCGGGTGATCAATGACGAGTACGTCCACGAACGCTCAACCTACCCGGCCCGGTCAGCGGCGCGCCGGCCCGTGGCCCGACCAGCGACGTCGCTCACGCGGAACGCTCCCGGAGCGGTGGCAGTGGTCAAGATCACTCGTCTTTCACCTGCGTAGACTTCAGGCCATGACGGCGACAGCGACGTCGGCCCGGTCGGACCTCTCCGAGCTGGGACGATCCGAAACCGCTCTGCGGACCTTCCTCCACGGCCTACCGGGCGTGGACCAGGTCGGCGCGGAGCAGCGGGCAGCCCAGCTCGGCACCCGATCCATCAAGACCACCGCCAAGGCCCAGGCGATCGACCTCGCGATCCGGATGGTCGACCTGACCACGCTGGAGGGCGCGGACACGCCCGGCAAGGTGCGCGCGCTCGCCGCCAAGGCGCTGCGGCCGGACCCGGCCGATCCGTCCTGCCCGCACGTCGGCGCGGTCTGCGTCTACCCCGCGATGGTCCCGTACGTGGCCGAGGTGCTGCGCGGATCCGGCGCCGGGTCCGGGCGGCCATCCGGCGGACCGCGACAGCCGGACGGCGTCGCGCCGGCCGGACTTGGCGTAGTACACCTGGCCAGCGTGGCCACCGCGTTCCCGTCGGGTCAGGCGCCGCTGGAGATCAAGCTCGCCGACACCCGCGCGGCCGTCGCGGCCGGCGCCGACGAGATCGACATGGTCATCAACCGGGGCGCGTTCCTGGCCGGCCGGTACTCCGAGGTGTACGACGAGATCGTCGCCACCAAGGAGGCCTGTGGGGACGCCCACCTCAAGGTCATCCTGGAGACCGGCGAGCTGGCCACCTACGACAACGTGCGCCGCGCCTCCTGGCTGGCGATGCTGGCCGGCGGTGACTTCATCAAGACCTCTACCGGCAAGGTCCCGGTCGCGGCCACCCTGCCGGTGACCCTGGTGATGCTGGAGGCGGTCCGCGACTTCCGGGCCGCCACCGGGCGGCAGGTCGGCGTGAAGCCGGCCGGCGGCATCAAGACCACCAAGGACGCGATCAAGTACCTGGTCATGGTCAACGAGACCGTCGGGCCGGACTGGCTGGACCCGGACTGGTTCCGGTTCGGCGCCTCCAGCCTGCTCAACGACCTGCTGATGCAGCGCACCAAGCTGACGACCGGCGTCTACGCCGGCCCCGACTACTTCACCCTGGACTGAACTCGATGTTCGAATACGCACCCGCCCCCGAGTCGCGCTCGGTGGTGGACATCAAGCCCTCGTACGGGCTGTTCATCGACGGCAAGTTCGTCGACCCGACCGACGGCGGCAGCTTCAAGTCGATCAACCCGGCCTCCGAGGAGGTGCTCGCCGAGATCGCCGAGGGCGGCAGCCAGGACGTGGACCGCGCCGTCCGCGCCGCCCGCAAGGCGTACGAGAAGGTCTGGGGCCGGATGCCGGGCCGGGACCGGGCCATGTACCTGTTCCGGATCGCCCGGCTCATCCAGGAGCGGTCCCGCGAGCTGGCGGTGCTGGAGTCGCTGGACAACGGCAAGCCGATCAAGGAATCCCGGGACGTCGACCTGCCGCTGGTCGCCGCGCACTTCTTCTACTACGCCGGCTGGGCGGACAAGCTGCCCTACGCCGGCTTCGGCCCCGACCCGAAGCCGCTGGGCGTGGCCGCGCAGGTCATCCCGTGGAACTTCCCGCTGCTGATGCTGGCCTGGAAGATCGCCCCGGCGCTGGCCGCCGGCAACACGGTGGTGCTCAAGCCGGCCGAGACCACCCCGCTGACCGCGCTCCTCTTCGCCGAGATCTGCCAGCAGGCCGACCTGCCGGCCGGCGTGGTCAACATCGTCACCGGCGCCGGCGAGACCGGCCGGGCGGTGGTCGAGCACGCGGGCGTGGACAAGGTCGCCTTCACCGGCTCCACCGACGTCGGCCGGGCCATCGCCCGCGCGGTCGCCGGCAGCCGCAAGAAGCTCACCCTGGAGCTGGGCGGCAAGGCCGCCAACATCGTCTTCGACGACGCCCCGGTCGACCAGGCGGTCGAAGGCATCGTCAACGGGATCTTCTTCAACCAGGGGCACGTCTGCTGCGCCGGCTCCCGGCTGCTGGTCCAGGAATCCGTCGCCGACCAGGTGCTGGAGTCGCTCAAGCGCCGGATGGCCCAGCTGCGGGTCGGCGACCCGCTGGACAAGAACACCGACATCGGCGCGATCAACTCGGCCGCCCAGCTCGCCCGGATCCGGGAGCTGACCGCCGCCGGCGCCGCCGAGGGCGCACAGCAGTGGTCGCCGCCGTGCGAGCTGCCCGAGCGGGGCTTCTGGTTCGCGCCGACCATCTTCACCGGGGTCACCCAGGCGCACCGGATCGCCCGGGAGGAGATCTTCGGCCCGGTGCTGTCCGTGCTTACCTTCCGCACCCCGGCCGAGGCCGTGGAGAAGGCGAACAACACGCCGTACGGGCTGTCGGCCGGGATCTGGACCGAGAAGGGTTCCCGGATCCTGTGGATGGCCGACCGGCTGCGCGCCGGTGTGGTCTGGGCCAACACGTTCAACAAGTTCGACCCCACCTCGCCGTTCGGCGGCTACAAGGAGTCGGGCTACGGTCGCGAGGGCGGCCGGCACGGGCTGGAGGCGTACCTCAATGTCTGAGCGGGTCGCGGTACGCAAGACGTACAAGCTCTTCATCGGCGGGAAGTTCCCGCGTAGCGAGTCGGGACGGTCGTACATCGTGCAGGACTCCAACGTGTCGCTGGCCTCCCGGAAGGACGCGCGGGACGCCGTGGTGGCCGCCCGCGCCGCCGTGAAGGGGTGGGCCGGCGCGACCGCGTACAACCGGGGCCAGATCCTCTACCGGGTCGCCGAGATGCTGGAGGGGCGGCGCGAGCAGTTCGTCGCCCTCGGTGTGCCGGGCGACGAGGTGGACGCCGCGGTCGACCGCTGGGTCTGGTACGCCGGCTGGTCCGACAAGCTGCCCCAGGTGTACGGCGGCGCGAACCCGGTGGCCGGGCCGTACTTCAACCTCTCCGCGCCGGAACCGACCGGCGTGGTGGCCGTGGTGGCCCCCGAGGCACCGGCGCTGCTCGGCCTGGTCAGCGTGATCGCCCCGGCGATCGTCACCGGCAACACCGTGGTCGTGGCCGCCTCGCCAGCGGCCCCCCTCGCCGCGGTGACCCTGGCCGAGGTGCTGGCCACCTCCGACCTGCCGGGCGGGGTGGTCAACATCCTGACCGGCCGGCTGTCGGAGACCGTGCCGACGCTGGCCGGGCACATGGACGTCAACGCGATCGACCTGACCGGGGTGCCCGACGCCGAGCTGGCGGCCGACCTGGAGGTCAAGGCGGCGGAGAACCTCAAGCGGGTGCTCCGGCCGGTGCGGGCTGATCACGACTGGTCGGCGGATCCGGGTCTTGGCCGGATGACGGCGTTGCTGGAGACGAAGACGGTGTGGCATCCGAAGGGTGTCTGAGTCGCTGGGCTGGGTGGGTTTCCGGGGGAGCCCACCCGCTCCGGGCGGTCAGGCTTGATCCCTCCGCGGGTGGGCTCCCCCGGAAACCCTGACCTGGGCACGGCGCGTCCGTGGGGTGCGGCTTCAGGG
>NZ_POTY01000359.1 GCF_003236315.1 Micromonospora craterilacus | reverse complement strand
TGTGGCGGTTTGGAGTCTCCCCCCGCAGGGCGACTCCGAAGGGCCAACCTTCATCTCCTGCACAGCACCGCATAAAGTCGCTCTACCTACATCAAGCTCCTCCTTGCGTTCGTGGCACACCTTGATCCTTAACCTGTGGCGGGTCCGTGGGCACCTCGACTGATCATGCCGACAGCCCCTGGTCGATCATCTTCTTGTCGAGGGAAGAGGATCAATACCAGGGGCTGTCTTGGTGATCAGTGTGCATGATGCTGGTTCTGCTGCTGCTTCGGGGAACTGGCGGCGTTCCGTCGGGAGTTCCACGCGTGTCTGACGGCGCGGACGGACGCGATGTTCGAGTTGGCCGACGCCGTGTTGTGCGGCGACGGGCCCGTGCATTCGTTGGTGGAGTTGTCGCTGGTGGGCGAGCATCATCGTGGCCATGGGTCGCTGTACGCGGCGCCGGCCCGGGGCGGGGTGGATGTCGAGCGGCTCCGCACGAGCTTGGCGACGCTTGCGCTGCCTCACGCTACCGACGGCCGCCTGGTCTTGGCGGTGGACATCACCTGCTGGCTGCGGCCGGACGCGCACACCCTCGGCGGAGCGGATCCTGTGCCACACCTACGGCCGTGGCAGGGACCAGCACGTGATGATTCCTGGCTGGCCATACTCGTTCGTCACGGCGTTGGAGCCCGGTCGCAGTTCCTGGACCGCGCCGCTGGACGCTCAGCGGCTCACGCCGGGCGATGATGCCGCCACCGTCATCGCCGGGCAGCTGCGTCTGGCTCGCCGGTCGTGAAACTCCCACCCTGAGTAGGAACAGGCAAGAGCCCAAGAGGATTCCTATATCATTCCCACCCCCTTCGATGCTTTCCTGGTTTCGTCGATAGCGCATCACTTCCAGCGAGAGAACAGGTGGGAAGAATCGTGAAGCTTGCAGTGGTCACTGGGGCAAGTTCCGGTATCGGGCAGAGTGCGGCCGTTCAGATCGCACGGCGTGGGGTGGGGGTGATTCTGACCTACCGCGGCAATCCCGCAGGTGCCGAGGAGACGGCGGAACGTATCGAGAAGGAGGGTGGTACGGCCGTCGCGCTGCGGTTGGATGTCGGCAGCAGCGACACCTTCCCCGCGTTCCGGCAGTCGGTGGCCGCGGAGTTGCGTGAGCGATGGCAGCGACAGACGTTCGACTACCTGGTCAACAATGCCGGGTTCGGGCAGATGTCGATGTTCGAGGACACGTCGGAGGAATTGTTCGACAGGTTCGTGCGGGTCGTGTTCAAGGGGCCGTATTTCCTGACTCAGACGCTGCTGCCGCTGCTGGCCGATGGTGGTGCCATCGTCAACGTGGCCAGCAACTCGGCGCTGACATCCGGCGTGGAGTCCGGCTATTCCGCCTACGCCTCGGCAAAGGGCGCCCTGATCGTGCTGACCCGCTATCTGGCCAAGGAGTTGAGCGGACGGGGCATTCGGGTGAACGCGGTGTCGCCAGGACCGACCCGTACCCGAATCTCGGATGACGCCTTCGAGCGGTTTTCCGATGCCGTGCCCGCGATGGCCGCGAGGACCGCGTTGGGCCGGATCGGGGAGCCCGACGACATCGGGATGCTCATCGCGGCGCTGCTGTCGCAGGAGGGCCGCTGGATCACCGCCCAGAACATCGAGGTCTCCGGTGGTTTCAAGCTCTGATCATGCCGTCGCGGCTTCGGCTGACGGCCATTGCCACGAACATCACTCGAGGAGTGGGGGATCTACCGATGTTTGAGCCTTTCGCTACGCTGGGTGGCCGCCCGACCGGCCCACGGGCCCTGAGGCTGCGCCAGTCGCCACACTTTCGCGACGGCGTTTTTCGTAACAACACTCCCACCCGTACCTTGTTGCCACGCGAGGTCATGGGTGCGCTGCGCGGCTTTCTCACCCATCGCCGCCAGCGTCATTTGTCTGGTGTGATCCCCGTGGACCGGCCACCGACGGGTCCCGCCTCCGACGGGTTGCACCTGACGTGGTACGGCCACGCCACCGGCCTGATCGAGATCGAAGGTCGTCGGGTACTGCTCGACCCGCTGTGGAGCGACCGGGGATCGCCGGTCCCGGGTGTCGGTCCGAAGCGGCTGCACCCGATGCCGGTGGCGCTGGCCGACATGCCCCGGCTGGACGCGATCGTCATCTCGCACGACCACTACGACCACCTCGACATGCCGACGATCCGGGCGCTCAACCGCACCCAGGAGGCAATGTTTGTGGTCCCGCTGGGCGTCGGGGCCCACCTGGAATGCTGGGGCGTGCCGGGGACCCGCATCGTCGAGCTCGACTGGGACGAGAGCGCCGAGGTCGGCGGGCTCACACTCACCGCCACCGAGTCGCGCCACTTCTCCGGTCGCACGTTTGTTGGCAGCAACGAGACCCTGTGGAGTTCGTGGGTGATCGCCGGCAAGCATCGGCGCGTCTTCTACACCGGCGATTCCGGCTTTTTCGACGGCTACGGCGACATCGGCGAGCGTCACGGTCCATTCGACGTGACGCTGATGCAGATCGGCGCCTACGACAACGCCTGGCCGGACATCCACATGCTGCCCGAGCAGGCGGTCGAGGCACACGTCCGCCTGCGTGGCAGCCTGCTGATCCCCGTGCACTGGGGCACGTTCCACCTCGCGCCGCATCCCTGGGTCGAGCCCGTCGAGCGGCTGTGGGCCGAAGCCAAGGCGCGGAACGTCACCATCGCCGTGCCCCGCCCCGGCGAACGCGTCGACGCCGACACCCCACCCGAGGTCGATCCCTGGTGGCGGGTCCTTTCCTGACCTCGGCGTCCGGGAAAGCCGCGGAGGCCGAGCGGTCGCTGGCGGTCAGACGACCGCCGGTACTGCGGTGCGGGTGATGCCGCGTAGGCGGGCGGCGTCCTGGCTGGGGGGTGCGCCGAACTGGCGTCGATACTCGCGGCTGAACTGTGATGGGCTTTCGTAGCCGACGCGGATGCCTACTCCGGTGATGTCGTTGGGGTGTGTGGCGAGCAGAAGCCGCGCCTCCTGCAACCGGATCTGCTTTTGAAACTGGATCGGGCTCATCGCCGTCACGGTCTGGAAGTTGCGGTAGAACGCCGACACGCTCATCCCGGAGAGGCGTGCGAGGTCGTCCACCCGGAACGGTTTCGCGTAGTGGTCGCGGATCCACCGCACTGCTCGGGCGATGTGGCTGAGGCTGCTGTCGGCCAGGCCGAGTTGCCGGACGGCGCTGCCCTGTTCCCCGGTGAGCAGCAGCCACAGGATTTCCCGTTTGATCAGGGGCGCGAGGACCGTGATGTCCCGGGGGCGGTCCAGTAGCCGCAGTAGCCGGATCACCGCGTCGCCGAGTTCGTCGGGGGCGTCGCTGACCACCATTCCCGATGGTGTTCCACTGGCCAGGGGTGGGAGATCGCCGGGCGCCGCGTGTAGCAGCAACTCCGCGACTGTCGCCGGGTGCAGTACCAGCCCGAATCCCAGTGCGGGTGAGTCGGCGCTGGCCTGGGTGAAGCGGCCGGTGACGGGCAGATCGACCGACGCGACAAGGTACTGGCCGGCGCGGTACTCGTACACGCGGTCGCCCACCGCCATCTGCTTCGCGCCTTGGGCGATGAGTGCCATGACGGTGCCCGACATCGACGTGGTCGGCGGGGTCTGCCGCTCGACCTTCGATATCAGCACGCCGTCGATGGCGGTGCTCATGTCCGGCCGGGCGTGGCGGGCCAGTAACGCCCGCAGCTCGTGAAGGTCCACGACCCGATTGAAGCACAAACCGATACTCGCCACAATAGTAGGATCAGGCAAGTGCACAAGAGCATGTGTCTAACGTTTCTGCTGGTAGCGATGCTTCTATTGGAGTGTCAAGTTCCTACGAGCCCATCAGAGCTCGACAACCTGGGAGATACTTCGATGACTGTTCGTCACGGGTTCCACGCCACCATGACCGCCCAGCCGGGCAAGGCTGACGAGCTGATCGAGCTGCTGCTCGACGCGCCGTCCCTGCCCCACGAGGACTGCGTCGTCTTCCTGGTGTCCCGCTCGGCCTCCGACCGCAACGTCGTCCACGTCATCGAAGGCTGGACCAGCACCGAGGCACACAGCGCGTTCTTCGCCAGCGAGCAGGCCCAGGCCCTGGTCGCGAAGCTTGAGCCGCTGCTGGTCGGCGAGTCGACATACACCGACGCGGTACCGGTCGGCGGCAAGGCGACCTTCTGAACCGACGACCACCCCGACCACCCCGACCACACCTGTCCCTTATACACATCTCCGAGCCCACGAGACTAGCGCTCAGCTCGTATGCCGTCTTCTGCTTGAAAAAAAAAAAAAGGCAATCGCTTTACTGACTTGGCAGCCCGCGTGGAA
>NZ_POTY01000358.1 GCF_003236315.1 Micromonospora craterilacus | reverse complement strand
ACCCCCTCCTCCCCCGCCGGAACCGGCCTGGGTGACACTACTTCGGTCCGAAGACTATGCGGCGGCCGGAGTCAGTGGGTGGGCATTCGCCTGTCCTGGTCAGGCCGCCGGTTCCGTCAAGCCAGCGTGGGCAGACGAGGGAGCGTGGGAGATGGATTTCGACGTCACGGTTGAGATCCCGAAGGGTCACCGCAACAAATACGAGGTGGACCACGTGACCGGCCGGATTCGGCTGGACCGCACCCTCTTCACCTCCACGCAGTATCCAGCCGACTACGGCTTCATCGAGGGCACCCTGGGCGAGGACGGCGACCCGCTGGACGCCCTGGTGCTGGTGCCCGAGCCGACCTTCCCGGGCTGCCTGATCCGCTGCCGCACGATCGGCATGTTCCGGATGACGGACGAGAAGGGCGGCGACGACAAGGTCCTCTGCGTCCCTTACGAGGACCCGCGGCAGGAGCACCTGCGCGACATCCACCACCTCGGCGAGTTCGACCGGCTGGAGATCCAGCACTTCTTCGAGGTGTACAAGGACCTGGAGCCGGGCAAGTCGGTCGAGGGTGCCACCTGGGTGGGGCGTACCGAGGCCGAGGCCGAGATCGTGGCGTCGTTCAAGCGGGCCAAGGACGCCGAGGAGCGCGGCGAGTCCGCACACTGACCCGCACGTCCTTACGGGCCCGGGGACCGCTCAGCCGAGCAGTCCCCGGGCTCGTTCGTACAGGCCGAGCACCGCGCAGGCGATCGGCACCACGGAGACCACCAGGACGGTGTCGGTGAGGTCGGCGACCCGACCGACGTACGGGGAGACCGGGCGGCGGGCGTACGTGGTGCCGCCGGCCACCACCAGCAGGGCGACCAGCAGCCCGCCGACCGCCAGTACGAGCTGGCCCGTCGGGTCGGCGTCCCGGGCGAGCATCCCGCCGAGGACCGCGTACCCGGCCAGCCCGGCGAGCACGGGCGGCACCCGGTGCCGCACCGCCACGAAGAGCCGGGCGCGGAGCAGCAGCACCGCCGAGGTGACCGCGACGAGCAGCCGACCGGCCACGCCGCCGGTGACGCCGAGCAGCACCGCGGCGGCCACGGTGAGCACGGCGTGCCCGATCAGCATTCCGGTCAGCATCTCCTCGGTGCGGGCCACGGCCGCGTACACCCGTCCCCGGTCCGGCAGGTCCCGGGCCCGGTCCGGATCGTCCGGGGTGCCGGTGGGCAGGGTGATCGGGGGCAGTGGGACCTTGCCCAGCCGGATGGCCAGCAGCGGGATCGCCCCGATCGCGAAGGCCAGTACGCAGAGCAGGACGGCCGCCGTGCCGGCCGGTCCGAGCAGCAGGCCGCCGAGGGCGGCCAGCCCGCCGGCGGCGCCCACCACCACGCCGGCCACGAAGATCCGGAGCCGGGTGGCCACCCCGAACAGCCCGAGCACCGACACCAGCAGTAGCGCCACCGCGCCGGCCAACAGCTCGGCCGCGCCGATCCAGCGCAGCGGGCCGAACGGCCCGACCGGGTCGCCGGAGCTGACGGCCAGGGCACCGGCCACCGCGCCGTACGGCAACGCGTAACCGCCGAGGACTGCCCCGGCGGGACCGTCGCCCTGAGCCCGGGAGAGCACCGTGCCGGCCAGCACCAGCAGCACCGCTACCAGGGTCGCGGCCAGCCAGCCGGTGGCCTGGCCCGGCCCGCCGGCGAGCAGGGCGAGCAGGCCGACGGCGAGCGGCACCCCGGCGCCGCCGAGAGCGGCGGCTCGGGTGGCACCGGGTGACCAGGCACCGCCGCGCCGACGCGCGGCGTCGGCGATGGCCTCCACCACGTCGTCGTACTCCAGCTCGGGCCACTCGGCGCGGGCGGGCACCAGGTGCAGCACCTCGCCGTCCCGGACACCCTGGGCGAGCAGGGCCTGCCCGGCCGCCAACACGCTGCCGTCGGCCCGCCGCAGCACCCAGCCGCCGTGCCGCTCCCCGTCGTCAGCGAGCCCCTCGCCGGCGTGGCGCAGCACCTCGGGCAACAGCTCGGTGAGCGGGACCTGCTCCGGCAGGGCCACGTCCACCCGCCGCTGGGGGGCGCTGACGGTGACCCGGGCCAGCCCGGTTGTCATCGACTGATCTCCATATCAGTCACGGTGACGGCTGCGCGGACGTGAGGACTTTACCTACCATGAGCCAGGCTCGGGTTACCGTGCGCTGTCAGGAGGTCGAGTGTCCACTGTCGTCATCCGACGGCCGCCACGGCGCCCGGCGCCCGACATTCCGGTCGGTGAGCTGCCGGTCCAGGCGCCTCCGGAGATCCCGGCCGTTACCGGTGGACGCTGGCACCAGATGCTGATGGTGCTGCCGATGCTCGGCGGCACGGTCGCGATGGCGATGATGTTCGGCCGGGGTGGCGGCGCGTACTCGTACGTGGTCGGCGGCATGTTCGGCCTCTCCTCGCTGGCGATGCTGGCGACCTCCTGGGGCAGCGCCTCGGGCACCCCGAAGAAGTCCGAGATGATGGCGGCCCGCCGGGAGTACCTGCGGCACCTGAGCACGCTGCGGCGGCAGGTCCGGCAGACCGCGACGCGGCAGCGCGCCGGCCTGTGCTACCGGCACCCGGATCCGACGCTGCTCTGGTCGACGGTGGACAGCCACCGGGTCTGGGAGCGCCGCCCGACCGATCCGGACTTCGCGGTGGTCCGGGTCGCGGTCGGGCCGCAGACCCTGGCCACCCCGCTGGTTCCGCCGGTGACCCGCCCGCTGGAGGAACTGGAGCCGATGACCGCAGGGGCGCTGCGCCGCTTCCTGGACGCGTACTCGGTGGTGCCCGACCTGCCGGTGGCCCTGTCACTGCGCAGCTTCGCCCGGGTCTTCGTCCGGGGTACGCCGGCCGGTCCCACCGGTTCGCCGGCCGCGCAGGCGCTGGTCCGGGCGATGCTGACCCAGCTCGCCGTGTTCCACGCCCCGGACGAACTGCTCGTCGCCGTCTGCGCCGGGCCGGAACGGCGGAGCGTCTGGGAGTGGGTCAAGTGGCTGCCGCACGCCCAGCACCCGACCCGCAGCGACGCCCTCGGCCCGGTGCGGCTGGTGACCAGCTCGGCGGTGGAGCTGGAACGCCTGCTCGACGAGGTGCTGGCCAGCCGGTCCCGGTTCAGTCCGGCCGGGCCGGCCACCGACGGGCCGCACCTGGTCGTCGTGCTGGATGGCGGCGACCTCACCGGGGCCACGGAGCTGACCGGGGACGGCGGCATCGACGCGGTCACCCTGATCGACCTGGACACCCCGCCACCGCGTCTGCTCGACCGCTTCGCGCTGCTGCTGGAGCTGCGCCGCGGCCGGCTGCACTCACACTCCGCGGACGGGCCCGCCGAGGTCGGCACCGTCGACGCGCTGGCGATCGCCGAGGCCGAGGCGGTGGCGCGCCGGCTGGCTCCGCTGCGGCTGGCCGCCGCCACCCGGGGCGCGGACGCGGCGCCCGGCGCCGAGCCAGGCCTGCCGGAGCTGCTCGGCCTCGGCGACCCGGAGGGTTTCACCGCCGAGCAGGGCTGGGCCCCGCGGTCGGCCCGCGAGCGGCTGCGCGCGCCCATCGGCGTCGGCGTGGACGGCGGCGCGGTCGAGCTGGATCTGAAGGAGTCGGCGCAGGACGGCATGGGCCCGCACGGGCTGCTCATCGGCGCGACCGGCTCCGGCAAGTCCGAGCTGCTGCGTACGCTGGTGCTCGGGCTGGCCGCCACCCACTCCTCCGAGCAGCTCAACTTCGTGCTGGTCGACTTCAAGGGTGGGGCCACGTTCGCCTCGTTCGATCGGCTGCCGCACACCGCCGCCGTGATCACCAACCTGGCCGACGCGCTGCCCCTGGTCGACCGCATGGTCGACGCGATCAACGGTGAGCTGGTCCGCCGGCAGGAGTTGCTGCGCCGGGCCGGCAACTTCGCCAGCCTGCGCGACTACGAGCGGGCCCGGTCGGCGGGCAATCCGCTGGCCCCGCTGCCGTCGCTGCTGCTGATCTGCGACGAGTTCTCCGAGCTGCTGTCGGCCAAGCCCGACTTCATCGACCTGTTCGTCCAGATCGGCCGGCTGGGCCGGTCGCTCGGCGTGCACCTGCTGCTGGCCAGCCAGCGCCTGGAGGAGGGGCGGCTGCGGGGGCTCGACACCCACCTGTCGTACCGGATCGGTCTGCGGACCTTCTCCGCGTTGGAGTCCCGGACAGTGCTCGGGGTGCCGGACGCGCACGAGCTGCCCCGCTCGCCGGGCCACGGTTACCTGCGCTTCGGCACCGAGCCGCTGCTGCGCTTCAAGGCCGCGTACGTCTCGGGGCCGGTCCGCCGGCGCGGTCCGGCGGCCGGCGCGGCCACTCCCGGCCGTCCCCGTCTGCTCGCCTTCTCCACCCACTTCACGCCCGCCCCGCAAC
>NZ_POTY01000357.1 GCF_003236315.1 Micromonospora craterilacus | reverse complement strand
GTGCCCAGAAGGTGGTCGGCTACTTCGTCCAGTGGGGCGTCTACCAGCGCAACTACCACGTCCGCAACATCCACACCAGCGGCTCGGCGGCGAAGCTGACCCACATCCTGTACGCCTTCGGCAACACCACGGGCGGCCGGTGCACCATCGGTGACAGCTACGCCGACTACGAGAAGGCGTACACCGCGGCGGAAAGCGTCGACGGCGTCGCCGACACCTGGGACCAGCCGCTGCGCGGCAACTTCAACCAGTTGCGCAAGCTCAAGCGGATGTACCCGCACCTCAAGGTGATCTACTCGATCGGCGGCTGGACCTGGTCCGGCGGCTTCACCCAGGCCGCGCAGAATCCGACCGCCTTCGCCGAGAGCTGCTACAACATGGTCAAGGACCCGCGCTGGGCGGACGTCTTCGACGGCATCGACATCGACTGGGAGTACCCGAACGCCTGCGGCCTCACCTGCGACTCCAGCGGCCCGAACGCGTTCAAGAACGTGATCAGCGCGCTGCGGACCCGGTTCGGCTCGTCGGCGCTGGTCACCGCCGCGATCACCGCCGACGGCAGCAACGGCGGCAAGATCGACGTGGCCGACTACGCCGGCGCGGCGGCGAACCTCAACTGGATCATGCCGATGACGTACGACTACTTCGGTGCCTTCGCCCCGCAGGGCCCCACCGCCCCGCACTCGCCGCTCACCTCGTACACCGGCATCCCGCAGCAGGGCTTCTGGTCGGACGCGGCCATCCAGAAGCTCAAGAGCAAGGGCATCCCGGCCAACAAGCTGCTGCTGGGTATCGGGTTCTACGGCCGAGGCTGGACCGGGGTGACCCAGACCACGGCGGGCGGCACCGCGACCGGGCCCGCTCCGGGCACCTACGAGCAGGGCATCGAGGACTACAAGGTGCTCAAGAACACCTGCCCGGCCACCGGCACGGTCGGCGGGACGGCGTACGCCAAGTGCGGTAGCAACTGGTGGAGCTACGACACTCCGTCGACCATCAACGGCAAGATGACGTACGCGAAGAACCAGGGCCTCGGTGGCGCGTTCTTCTGGGAGCTCTCCGGTGACACCAGCAACGGTGAGTTGATCAGCGCCATCAAGGGCGGTCTCGGCTGAGCCGACGGCCGACGCATCACCCACACGACGGGGAGGGGCCCGCACCGGCCCCTCCCCGTCCGGCCGTGTTAATAAGGGGCCCTTCCTTACATCGGGGGTGGGTGTGACAGACTCGCCGCTCGGACGTGTCTCGATGTCCGCGGTCGGGAGGTAGCGATGCGGGTGAGGTACCGGCGATCGGCCGCCACCGCCGTGCTGCTCACGACCGCGCCGTTCGCGCTGTTCGGCTGCGGACTCCTCGACGACGAGGAGGAGGCGGAGCAGCCCGGGCGGGCCCCGGCCGAGGAGGCCATGGCGAAGTCCCGGGAGCGGGTGCAGGCGTACCTCGACGCGATGGCGGCGAAGGACGTGGCCGCCGGGCGCAGCCAGCTCTGCACGGTGCTGCACGAAGCGTACGACGAGGCCGCCACCGGGCCGAACGGGGACTTCGCCGACCACTTCGACGTGCCCCGGGCCGAGATCATCGACGTCCGGCCGGGTCCGGCCGGGCAGGAGGTCAGCACCTCGATCGCGGTGACCGCCGGCAGCCGCAAGTTGACCCGGAAGCTGCTGTTCACGGTCACCCGCGACGGGCTCGACTGGTGCATCGCGGACGAGCGGCCCGGCGGGAACAGCCCCGCCCCCGAGCCGACGCCCTGACCTGCGTCGTCGTCCGTCGTCGTCCATCTGCCGGAACCCGGCCCCTCGCTGGCCGGTCGCCCCGCCGGTCGCCGTACGCTGCATGTCATGCGCCATGAGTGGCATCAGTTGAGCCATCCGGCGGTGGGCAGCCGGGTGCTGCAGACCAGCCGCCCGACCGTCGACTCCGCCGAGGACGAGGCCCTCGGCCTGGACCGCTGGCGGGATCTGCCGCGCGCCCAGACCCCGCCCTGGCCGGACCAGGCCCAGGTCGCCGAGGTCTGCAAGGTGCTCGACACGGTGCCGTCGGTGGTCGCCCCGTACGAGGTCGACCAGCTGCGGCAGCGTCTCGCGCTGGTCTGCGAGGGCAAGGCGTTCCTGTTGCAGGGCGGCGACTGCGCGGAGACCTTCGCCGACAACACCGAGAGCCACCTGCTGGCCAACGCCCGCACGCTGCTGCAGATGGCGATCGTGCTGACCTACGGCGCGTCGCTGCCGGTGGTCAAGGTGGCCCGGGTCGCCGGGCAGTACACCAAGCCCCGGTCGCTGCCGACCGACGCCCGGGGCCTACCGGCCTACCGCGGCGACATGATCAACTCGCTGGAGACCACCCCGGAGGCCCGGGTCGCCGACCCGCAGCGCATGATCCGGGCGTACGCCAACTCGGCCGCCGCGATGAACATGCTCCGCGCCTACCTCGCCGGCGGGCTGGCCGACCTGCACGCCGTGCACGACTGGAACAAGGGCTTCGTGCGCAACTCCCCGGCCGGGGAGCGGTACGAGGCGATCGCCCGCGAGATCGACCGCGCCCTCGCGTTCATCCGGGCCTGCGGGATGACCGACGACGACGCGCTGCGTACCGTCACCCTCTACTGCTCGCACGAGGCCCTGGCCCTGGAGTACGACCGGGCGCTGACCCGGGTCTCCGGTGCCCGGGCGTACGGGCTGTCGGGGCACTTCCTGTGGATCGGCGAGCGCACCCGGCAGATCGACGGGGCGCACATCGACTTCATCTCCCGGATCGCCAACCCGATCGGGGTCAAGCTCGGCCCGACCACCACGCCGGACGAGGCGATCGAGCTGTGCGAGAAGCTGAACCCGGACAACATCCCCGGCCGGCTCACCCTGATCAGCCGGATGGGCAACCATAAGGTCCGTGACGCCCTGCCGCCGATCGTGGCCAAGGTGACCGCCGCCGGCGCCAAGGTGGTGTGGCAGTGCGACCCGATGCACGGCAACACCCACGAGTCGTCCAACGGCTACAAGACGCGCCACTTCGACCGGATCGTCGACGAGGTGCTGGGCTACTTCGAGGTGCACCGCGGCCTGGAGACCCACCCGGGCGGCCTGCACGTCGAGCTGACCGGCGAGGACGTCACCGAGTGCCTCGGTGGCGCGCAGGGCATCGCGGACCTCGACCTGCCTGATCGGTACGAGACCGCCTGCGACCCCCGGCTGAACACCCAGCAGTCGCTGGAGCTGGCTTTCCTCGTAGCGGAGATGCTCCGTGGCTGACGCGAGGAGTGAGCTTGCGAGCCCCGCAGTCGGCGGCCGAAAGAATGACTGTGGCTGACGCGAGGAGTGAGCTTTGCGAGCCCCGCAGTCGGCAGCCGAAAGAATGACTGTGGCTGACGCGAGGAGTGAGCTTGCGAACCCCGCAGTCGGCAGCCGAGAGGATGACCGTGGCTGACCCAACCGAAAGTGGAGACATGTTGATCGACCTGCGCTCGGACACGGTGACCCGGCCCACCGCTGGGATGCGGGAGGCGATGGCCACCGCCGAGGTCGGCGACGACGTCTACGGCGAGGACCCGACGGTCAACGCCCTCGAGGCCGAGGTCGCCGCGTTGTTCGGGCACGAGGCGGCACTGTTCTGCCCGAGCGGGTCGATGGCCAACCAGATCGCCCTGCAACTGCTGGTGCCGCCCGGTGCGGAGCTGCTCTGCGACGCCGACGCGCACGTGGTCACGTACGAGATGGGGGCTGCTGCCGCGTACGGCGGGATGACCTCGCGGACCTGGCCGGCGGTGGGCGCGGAGATCGATCCCGACGGGGTCGCCGGCATGATCCGCCCCGACGGCTACTGGGCGGTGCCCACCCGGGCGATCGCCGTGGAGCAGACCCACAACCGTGGCGGTGGCGGGGTGATTCCGCTGGCCACGCTGCGCGAGCTGCGCCAGGTCGCGGACGCCGCGCAGGTGGCGCTGCACTGCGACGGTGCCCGGATCTGGCACGCGCATGTCGCCGACGGGGTGCCGCTGGCCACCTACGGCGCGCTGTTCGACACCCTGTCGGTCTGCCTGTCCAAGGGGCTCGGTGCGCCGGTCGGCTCGCTGGTCGTCGGCGCCGCCGACAAGATCGAGCGGGCCCGGGTGATCCGCAAGCGGATGGGCGGCGGGCTGCGTCAGGCCGGCATCCTGGCCGCCGCCGGGCGGTACGCCCTCGCCCACCATGTCGACCGGCTCGCCGAGGACCACGCGAAGGCGGCCCGACTGGCCGAGGCGATCGCCCCGTTCGGGGTGCTGGCCGCCACCGTGCGCACCAACCTGGTGCCGCTGGACCTGACCAAGGCGCCCCTGGACGCGCCCGCCCTGGCCGCCGCCGCCCGCGCCGAGGGCGTACTCGTCTCAGTACTCGGCCCCCGCACGGCCCGCCTGGTCACCCACATGGACGTTACCGACGACGCGGTAACCCGCGCCGCCACCATCCTCACCCGCATCTTC
>NZ_POTY01000356.1 GCF_003236315.1 Micromonospora craterilacus | reverse complement strand
CCCACCCACCACCCCGCCGATCATGCAGTGGTGGTGCCCGAAAGCCGCTGTTCACGGCCTTGTGGGGCACCACCACTGCATGGTCAACGCGATCGCCGTCAGGCGGGGAGGCCGCCTACCTGGGTGTTGATCCAGGAACGGATGGAGGAGAGGTCACCGTAGATGGAGGGGCCGGTGGCGCAGGTGGAGTTGTTGTTGCCCGCCCGGCTGGTCGCGCCGATCACGTTCCACACGCCGTTGATCCGGCGCACCTGCGGGCCGCCCGAGTCGCCGTAGCAGGCGCCGGAGTTGCCGTTGGTGTTGTCGGTGCAGATCTCGTACGGACCGTTGATGCCACTGCACCGGCTGTCGGCCACGATCGAGGTGTCCAGCTCGTTCGCCACGGTGGGCGCGGAGCCGCAGCCACGGGGCGCGCAGGTCTGTCCCCAGCCGATGATCCGGGTGGCGGTGCCGACCGCGCCGGAGGAGGTCGGGATCGGTGCCGGGGCGTAGCTGACGGAGCTCGACAGCTGGAACAGCTTGACGTCGATGGTCGGGTGGTTGACCGCCCGGCTCACCCCGACAACGACGCCGCCGCTGCTGCGGTTGGTGCTGCCCACCCGCACCGACGACGGGGTCGGGCAGTGCTTGGCGGTGACCACCCAGTTGGCCTTGATCAGGGTGCCGGTGCAGCCGGAGGTGTAGACCAGCCACGGGTAGTTCTCGGTGGCCGGGCGGCCGCCGACCACGAACGTGCCGAAGTCCGCGTCCTCGGTCCAGGTGTACGTGCCGGCGACGGCCGGGGCGCTCAGGCTGCCGGCGAAGAGCTGGTTGACCCGGCTCGCCTCGGCCGCGCTGGGGTTGGCGTTGGTGCACGAGACCGGCGCGCTGCTGCCGGACATCAGGTCGGAGCAGAGCCCGGTACGCCGGTCGGGCAGGCCGAGGATGTGGCCGAACTCGTGGGTGGCGATGCGGGTGCGGTGGTAGCCCTGGTTGACCGCCTGCCACCCCATCCAGATCCGGCCGGAGCCGAGCCCGGTCACCTGTGCCCGGGGCCAGCCGCTGTCGACCAGGATGGTGACGTTGGCGGGCGTGCCGGGCACCAGCCGGACGTTGCTGACCCGGCTGTTCCAGATCTGGGCGGCCTGGTCGAAGTTGGTCCGGAACTCGCCGGCCTGGCTGGCGTCGTAGTAGACGGTCCGGGCGGCGGACGCGCCGGCGGCCGTGGCCACCTGCACTCCGGTCGCGGCCAGCACCGCCGCCAGCGCGACGGTCGCCGCGCGCAGCAGTTGTCGTCGGATCATCACGCACTCCCCTGCGGATACCCGCGGCGCGCCGATGCGCCGCAATCGATGTGCGTGAATATTAATAGTCATCCTTCGATAGATGCCATCGCGGACGTGTCATACCGCCCGAGGCTGTTACCCGGGCGTTACTCCGCGGTGAAGCTCCCGTGGCGGGCCGTGCCGACGGTGGAGACCGACGAGGTCAGCGCCCGACCGCACGGCACATACCCGGCGACGGGCGGGCAGAGAGGAGACGACGATGAGAATCAGAAGGACCATGGCGGCCCTGGTCGTGGCGCTCACCGCGCTGCTCGCCGGTGCCGCCACCGCCGCACCGAGCACGGCGGCGACCGGTGCGCCGTACTGCGGGATCACCTGGGGCAGCGGGGGCAAGGCGGCCGGGAAGCTGAGCAGCGCCCCGCTGGGCGCGGTGCGCACCGGCCGGCACGACTGCTACGACCGGGTGGTGTTCGAGTTCAACGGCAAGGTCACCGGCTACGCCGTCGGCTACGGCGAGACGTACACCGAGGGCGAGGGGCAGGCACTGTCGCCGTACACCGCCGGCGGCGCGCTGCTGCGGGTCTCGCTGCGCGCGCCGGCGTACGACGACCGGCACGCGGCCACCGTGCCGTACCGGGTCGGCGACCACGCGGCCAACGTGCTGCGCTACCGGACGCTGCGTGACGTGGTCTTCGGGGGCAGCTTCGAGGGCTACACCACCTTCGCCGTCGGCGTGCGGGCGCGGCTGCCGTTCCGGGTGTTCGTCCTGGCCGGCCCCGGTACGCACAGCCGGATCGTGCTCGACGTGGCGCACCAGTGGCAGCAGTGACCAACCACGGGGGCGGGGGTCCGGCACCGGCCGGTCCCCCGTTCCCGGCCGTCACGCCGAGCGACGATCGGGCCCCCGCGGACTACCCTGGGTGCATCATGGACGGCCGCGTACTGGTGGTCGAGGACGACGCCTCCATCCGGGAGGTCACCGCCCTCGGGCTGCGCCGCGCCGGCTTCCGGGTCGACACCGCCGTCGACGGCCGGCAGGCGCTGGCCGCCTGGCGGGCCGGGCCGGTCGACCTGATCGTGCTGGACGTGATGCTGCCCGGGCTGGACGGCCTCGAAGTGTGCCGGGAGATCCGGCGTACCAGCGCGGTGCCGATCCTCATGCTGACCGCCCGCACCGACACCATCGACGTGGTGGTCGGCCTGGAGTGCGGTGCCGACGACTACCTGCGCAAACCATTCGACCTGCCCGAACTGGTGGCCCGGGTCCGTTCGGTGCTGCGCCGCACGGTGGCCCCGCCCGAGCCGGGCCCGCTGCGGATCGGCCGACTGGAGATCGACCCGGGCGCGTTCGTGGCCCGCCGCGACGGCCACGAACTGCCGCTGTCCACCACCGAGTTCCGCCTGCTACTGGAACTGGCCCGCCGCCCGGGGCAGGTGTTCACCCGCGAACTGCTGCTGGAACGGGTCTGGAACCACAGCTATCTGGGCGACAGCCGACTGGTCGACGTGGCGGTGCAGCGGCTGCGCGCGAAGGTCGAGGACGACCCCGGCAACCCGCGCCTGATCCGCACGGTACGCGGCGCCGGCTACAAGTTCTCCACCGGATGACCGGGGGGCGGCGATGGCCACGGAAACCGTACGTCCCGGCCGGCTGCGCCGCCGGCTGACCATCGCGTTCGTACTGGTCGCCGGAGTCTCCGCGGGCGTCCTCGCCGGCGGCTCCTACCTGCTGCTGCGACAGGCCCGCTACGACGCCTCGCTGCACGCCGCCGCCGCCGACGCCCGCTACCAGCTGGTGCTGGCCGGCCAGTTCCTGCCGTTGACCGAGCAGCGCCGCACCGAGCTGCTCACCAGCTTCGAGGGCAGCGGCCGGCACGTGGTGCTGGTCGCCGGGGACGCCTGGCCGTCACACCCGGCGGACCTGCCGCCGCTGGGCGAGCAGCTGCGGGCCACGGTCGCGGCCGGACAGCTCGGCTACGAGCGCAGCACCGGGCCGCCCCGGCTGCTGGTGGTCGGCGGCCGGATCCCCGGCTCCACCGCCGAGCTGTACGTCATCACCGGGGAGGACGACCTCGCCGCCGGGCTGGGCCAGCTGCGCAACGCCCTCACGGCGGGCTGGGTCATAGTGGTGCTGCTCGCCGCCGCGGTCGGGCACACCCTCGCCCGACGCACCCTGGAACCGGTGGGCCGGGCCAGCCGGGCCGCCCGGGCGATCACCGAGAGGCTGTCGGGAATCTCCGAGGTGAGCGGGACGGAGCTGGCCACCCGGCTGCCGGTACGCGGCCGGGACGAGTTCAGCGCCTGGGCCGCCTCGTTCAACGAGATGGCCGAGGCGCTGGAGGCCAAGATCGCGGCGCTGCACCGGGCGCAGGAGCGGGAGCGGCGGTTCACCGCCGACGTGGCGCACGAGCTGCGTACCCCCGTCACCGCCCTGGTGGCCGCGGCCTCGCTGCTGCGCGACCATCTCGACCAGCTGCCCGGCGACGCCCGCCGGGCCGGCGAGCTGCTGGTCACCGACGTGGTCCGGCTACGCCGGCTGGTGGAGGACCTGATGGAGATCTCCCGACTGGACGCCGGGCAGGAGGCCGTCGCCGTCGCCGACGTGGACGCGCCGGCCCTGCTGCACGCGATCGTCGCCGCCCGCGGCTGGCAGCGTCGAATCGAGGTCGACGGCGAGCCGGTCCGGCTGCGCACCGACCCGCGCCGGCTGGAACGGGTGCTGGGCAACCTGATCGCGAACGCGGTGCAGCACGGCGACGGCGAGATCCGGGCGCGCGTCAACCGGGCCGGCGGGCGGGTGGTCTTCGAGGTCAGCGACCAGGGGCCGGGCATCCCGGCCGACCATCTGCCGCGCCTGTTCGACCGTTTCCACAAGGTCGATCCGGCGCGCTCCGGCGGCGGCAGCGGGCTCGGCCTGGCCATCGCCCAGGAGAACGCCCGACTGCTCGGCGGCCGGCTGACCGTGCACAGCGCCCCGGGCTTCGGCACCCGATTCCGCCTCGACCTGCCCGACGGCGAAGCCGCCCGGCTCGACAGCTCGGACGCCGCCGTGCTCGACCGGCCCCACACTGGTGCGGTCGGCGCGGTGCTCGACCGGCCCGACCGTTCGGGTGGTGCCGGATGAGCCGCCGCGTGGTCGTGGCGACGACCGTCCTGCTACTCCTGCCCGCCGGCTGTGCGCCGTCGCGGTCCGGATCGCTCGGCCCGGCACCCACCGCCCC
>NZ_POTY01000355.1 GCF_003236315.1 Micromonospora craterilacus | reverse complement strand
GCCCAACCCGGCCCGGCTTCCCACCGGCTGCCCGTTCCACCTGCGCTGCCCCCGGGCCACCGACGAGTGCCTGGTGACCCTGCCGCCGCTTCGGGCGCTGCCGGCCAACCGGGCCAGCGCCTGCCACCACCACGAGGAGGTGCTCGGTGCCGCCCAGCGATGACGTGGTGCTACGGGTCGAGAACCTGGTCAAGCACTTCCCGGTCAAGGGGCGGATCCCCTTCACCTCGGGCGGGATGGTCAAGGCCGTCGACGGGGTCTCCTTCGACCTGCGCCGGGGCGAGACGCTCGGCGTGGTGGGCGAGTCCGGCTGCGGCAAGAGCACGCTGGCCCGGATGCTGGTCGGGCTGGAACAGCCCACCTCGGGCGCGGTGCGCTTCGGCCGGTCGGTGGTGCACCAGGCCAAGGGGCGGGAACTGCGCGCCCTGCGTCGGCGGATCCAGATCGTGCTCCAGGACCCGTACACCTCGCTGAACCCCCGGCGGACCATCCGGGAGATCCTGCTCCAGCCCTTCGAAATCCACCCCGACGTGCTGGACCGCCGGCGTCGGGTCGAACGGATCAAGGAACTGCTCGACCTGGTCGGTCTCGACCCCAGCCTGCACCTGGACCGCTACCCGCATCAGTTCTCCGGCGGGCAGCGCCAGCGCATCGGCATCGCCCGGGCGCTCGCGCTGAACCCCGACGTGATCGTCTGCGACGAGCCGGTCTCCGCGCTGGACGTGTCGGTCCAGGCCCAGGTGGTCAACCTGCTCGAACGGCTCCAGGAGGAGCTGGGCGTGGCGTACGTCTTCATCGCCCACGACCTGTCGGTGGTGCGCCACATCTCCGACCGGGTGGCCGTGATGTACCTCGGCAAGCTGGTGGAGACCGGCCCGGAGATCGACCTGTACGAGTCGCCCCGGCACCCGTACACCAGCGCGCTGCTCTCCGCCGTGCCGGTGCCCGATCCGGCCGGCCGCGAGCAGCGACAGCGGGTCCTGCTGGCCGGTGACCCGCCCAGTCCGGTCAACCCGCCGTCGGGTTGCCGGTTCCGGACCCGCTGTTGGCAGGCGACCGATACCTGCGCCAGCACCGAACCGCCGCTGGCCGCCGGTGCGCATCCGGTTGCCTGCCACTACCCGCTGGCCGCGTGACGGCCGGCGACCGCTTGTTTCCAAAGGAGAAGGTGTCTTGCTGCAAGAACCCGCCCCCCGGTACCAGGGCCACAGGTCGTACTCGTACCTGGAGCCGCACTCGGACTACCGGGTGTTCGCTTTGGCGACGGAAGTTGGTCGGGTACCGGAGCACGACCTCGGACTGGCCGACGCCCAGCGTGAGCGGGTGACCCGGCTGCTCACCGAGCACGCCGCGATCTCGCTGCACGAGCACCCGGTGATCCTGCCCGAGGACGTCCGCGAGCTGCGCGCCTACAACCGGACCGCGCGTCAGCGCACCGGCTACGAGGGCCTGGCCCGCTCCGGCCTGACCGCGGTCTTCGACAACTTCATGGCTGGTGCCTCCTGCGTGACCAGCGAGAACGGTTGGAAGTGGAACGACCTCATCTATGCCCTCGGGATGCGGATGAGCGACCTCTACAAGCAGGACCACGTCTTCCTGGCGACCTCGCTGGCCGACATCCACGCCGCGAAGCGGGACGGCCGGCTGGCTCTGGTCGCCGGCCTGGAGTGCAGCAGCCCGATCGAGAACGAGCTGGACCGGATCGACATCCTCTACGGCTTCGGCGTCCGCCAGCTCGGTATCGCGTACAGCCAGGCGAACATGCTCGGTGGTGGCCTCTCCGAGAAGCACGACGGTGGGCTGACCCACTTCGGTCGGCGCGCGGTGGACCGGATGAACAAGCTCGGTATCGCCATCGACATCTCGCACTCCGGCGACCAGACCTGCCTCGACGTGATCGAGGCCAGTCGGGTGCCGGTGTTCATCACCCACGCCGGCGCCCGCTCGGTCTGGGACACCTCCCGGATGAAGCCGGACGAGGTGATCCGGGCCTGCGCCGAGCGCGGTGGCGTGATCGGCATCGAGGCCGCTCCGCACACCACCCTCTCCGAGGCGCACAAACACCACTCGATCGAGTCGGTGATGGACCACTTCACGTACTGCGTCGACCTGGTCGGCATCGACCACGTCACGTTCGGCCCGGACACGATGTTCGGTGACCACGTGGGGGTGCACAACACCTACGCCGGCAACTACGCCCACGACGCCGGCAACCGGCCGGAGCACCCGCGGGTGGAGTACGTGTCCGGGCTGGAGAACCCGGGCGAGGCGTTCGGGAACATCGTCGGCTGGCTGGTCAAGCACGACTACTCCGACGACGAGATCGCCAAGGTGATCGGCGGCAACACCATCCGGGTGCTCGAACAGGTCTGGTAATGCCCTCCTGGCCGATCGGCCAGGAGGGCAACGACGAACTACACTCCCTAGGCCGCCGGGGGCGGCGGGGAACGATGAGGTGAAGGCGGATGGCTCGGCGCGAAACCGCGCTACAAACTGCGCACGGTCGGCTCCGGGAGCTGATCGGCAGTGAGTTCCGGTCGGGCGACAAGCTGCCCAACGAGCGGGACCTGGCCGATCGGTTGGAGGTCAGCCGGGCCACCGTACGTGAGGTGCTGGGCCAACTCGCCGCAGAGGGCGTGGTGACCCGTACCTGGGGGATCGGCACCTTCGTGCACGACGGCGCCGAGCGGGTGCCGGTGTCGATCGGCGACGTCACGGCGCTCCGGGACCGGATCACTGCCTCGGGCCACCGGCCGACGCTTCAGGACGCCACGGTCAGCCGGGCGAAGTGCCCCGCCGACTGTGCCAAGGTGCTCGGCTTGGAGCCGGACTCGCCGGTGTGGCGGGTCGACCGGCTCTTCGCCGTGGACGGCGTCCCGGCGGCCTGGATCCGTGACCATCTGCCGCTGCGTTTCGACGACCGCGACCTCGACCCGTCCGGGCTGGTCAGCATCGACCTGGACATGTTCGAGTTCCTCGCCAGCGCGACCGGCATGCCGGTGCGGCGAGCCGAGATCGAACTCGCCGCTGTGCTCGCCGACGAGGAGTCCACCGCCCGGCTCGGCGTGGCGGTCGGGCATCCGCTGATCACCGCGACCCAGATCGGCTACGGGGCGGGTGGTGCAGCCCTCTTCCACGGGCACATCACGGTCCGCACCGACGTGCTGACCCTGCGGATCAGCCGCGGAGGGGACTAGCCGGCACGGTGAGCGCCCCGGTGCCACCGGGGCGCTCACCATCGGGCCGACGCCTGAAGGCAGTGGCTGACCGGCTTCAGTCGTGCAGAGCCGCGTGGTGAGGCACTGCAGGCTCAGGCGGTGGGGCTCGCCGACACGTCCGGGTCGGCCACGTCGTCCGCCGCCGGCTCGTCCTCGACCGGCTCGTCCTCGGCCGGCTCGTACGGCAGGGCGCTGCCCTTGACGTACTGCTCCCAGCTGACGTTCCAGTCGGTCCACCCGTTGCCGAGCTGCAGCTTGCGCTCGGTGCCCTTGACCACGATCGGGTCGCCGACCCTGGTGTTGGTGAACAGCCAGGCGCCGTTGGCCATCGAGACGTTGACGCAGCCGTGCGAGACGTTGGTGGTGCCCTGCTGCCCCTCCGACCAGGGCGCGGCGTGGATGAACTCGCCGCCCCAGGTCAACCGCTGGGCGTAGTCGATCTTCGTCCGGTAGCCGTCCTCGGGGCCCAGCTCGTCGTACGTGTCGAAGACCGTCTTGCGCAGCTTCTCCATCACCACCATGGTGCCGCTGGAGGACGGGGTGCTCTTCTTGCCCAGGCTCACCGGGATCGTCTTGATCGTCGAGCCGTCCCGGGTGACGACCATCCGCTTGGTCTTGTTGTCCACCGTCATCACCAGCTTGGGGCCGACCTTGATGTCGACGGTCAGGTCGGCCCGGCCGTACCAGCCGTCACCCAGCGGCAGCCCACCCGCCTGCACCCGGTACGACACCTTGCTGCCGGCCTGCCAGAACTCCTTCGGCCGGTAGCGGACCTCGGTGGGGCTGACCCAGTGCCAGATGCCCTCCTGGGCCGGCGTCGAGGTCACCGTCATCCGCCGCTGCAGATCGGCCCGGTACTTCTCTGGGATGGCTCGGCCGAACTGCACGATCAGCGGCATGGCTACCCCGACGGTCTGGTCGTCGCCGAGGAAGCTGCTGATCCGCACCTGATTGCCCGGCTTCGCCATCACGGTGAACGCGCTGGTGGCGGTGACCGGGCGGCCGTCGTCGCCGGTCGCGGTGACCTTGGCGGTGTACGACCCGCCGTACGTCAACGCCTTCGACGGCAGCCAGCTCTTGCCGTCCGCCGCCAGCTTGCCCTTGACCGCCGCACCGCTGGCGTCGGTCAGCTCGACCGTGGTCTCCTTGGACTCCTTGGTGGCGAACGTGATCGCCGTGGAGGCAGGCACGTCCTTCGCGTCGGCGGCCGGCTCGCTGATGCTCGCCGACGCCTTCGCGGCCGGCTGCTCCGCCCCGTCCTGCCAGCCCGGCCCCTTGTCCC
>NZ_POTY01000354.1 GCF_003236315.1 Micromonospora craterilacus | reverse complement strand
GCCGCCCAGCAGCACCAGGCGCCGGTCCAGGACGTCGGCCACCGCGCCGCCCCACAACCCGAAGAGCAGCAGCGGTACGAAGGCGGCGACGCCGAGCAGCCCGACCCAGAACGAGTCCTGGGTCAGCCGCCCTCGCGGCCGGGCAGGCCGTCGTTCGACAACACCCGCACCCCGGACGGCAGCGCCACCAACCCGTTCCCGGCCGGCGGGCTCCCGGCCACCGATCCGGGCAAGCCCGCCGAGCTGCTCGCCACCTACTTCGGCATCTACACCACCAACGAGATCCCGTACGCCATCACCACCGGCGACGGGACCGGCCGCGCGGTCTTCGAGGTGCGCAACGCGATCCGCGATCCGCATCTCGGCTGCGGCGCCCCCACGGCCGGCGACGGCAGCGATCCGCGCCGGTGCTGGCTGGTCATCGTGCCCCGGGGTGAACGGGACCTGGACGGGGTGGCCCGGCCCGTGCTGCCGAGCCGGAGCGCCCTCTCCGCCTCGATCTTCGCCGACCGGCTGGTCGTGCCGCTCGACTTCACCCCGCTCGACGCCGGGTGCGCCCAGGGTCGGGCCGAGCGGCGGACGGTCGGTACGGAACTCGTCGCCGAGGCGATGAGTTCCTGGCAGCCGGCGCTCTGCGCCAACGACGGTCCGGTCTTCGGCTACTCCGCCACCGGCGACGAGGACGGGACGGGGCAACTGCTCACCACGTCGGACGGCGCGCCGGGGTTGGCCTTCACGGCCGACCCGGTGAAACCGGAGGAGTGGGAGCCCCCGGTCGTCCAGGCGCCGGTGGCCGTCTCGTCCGTGGTCATCGCGTTCAACATCGACCTGCGGCTCGCGGGTACCGTGCCGCCGGAGGCCGAGTCGTTGCGCCGGACGATGGTGCGCGACCTGAAGCTCACGCCACGGCTGGTCGCGAAGCTGCTCACCCAGTCGTATCAGCGGGACGTGCCGGACGGCGGCCGGCAGGACCACGTCGCGGGCAACCCCCGCCACATCGGTGTCGACCCGGAGTTCCTGGCACTCAACCCGGACTTCAAGTACATCGACAATGGTTTCGCCCCGGACGGCATCGTGGTCTCGTACGGGAACTTCTCCGCCGCCCGCGAGGTGTGGCGCTGGATCCTGGGCGATGCCTCCGCCCGCGCCTGGTTGGCCGGCCAACCCGACGGACTCTCCGGTCCGGACGGTGGCCCGGGCATGCGGGTGAACGAGAACTACAAATTCGTCACCACCGACGGGGCACAGGACTACTTCCCCCGTACCGACCCGTCCTGCCTGCCTCCGCTGCACTCCCCGCTGCTGGAGGACTGGCAGCAGGAGGTGGACCCGGGCCGCTGCACGCTCGACCTCTTCCCGTACGCATCGAGCATCGGCGAGGCCGCGTACCAGACGCTGCGCGCGGACACCAAGCAGCTCTCCGGTTGGCAGCCGTCGTTCGACCCGGCGATCCCGGGGCGGTACGGCAAGGAGCCGCCCAAGCAGGTGGGGCAGCGGTTCGCGCTCTCGATCACCGATTCCGCCTCCGCCGCCCGCTACGGCCTGCACACCGCACAGCTCTGCACCGCGGTGAGCGACGCGGAGGGGAAGCTCACCGCTAACGACTGCCGGGCGGCCACCACGTCGGGGATGCTCACGGCCGCGAACGCGATGGTGCCCAGTGGTGTCACCGGCGTACGCCTGATCGACCCGGCGCGGGTGGCCCGGCTTCCCGGGGCGTACCCGCTCACCATGGTCACCTACGCGGCGGCCGACCTCACCGAGGACGCCACGGCGCGCCGGGACTACGCCGCCCTGCTCCGCTATGCCACCGGATCCGGTCAGGCGCCGGGGCATCTGCCGGGGCAGCTACCGGCCGGCTATGCGCCGCTCCCGCAGTTCCTCCGGGTGGAGGCGTTGCAGGCCGCCGACAAGCTGGAGCGCTACGTGGCCCCGAGCCCGACACCGGAGCCGACGTCACGGCCGACTCCACAGCCGAGCGCAACCACCACCACTGCGCCGCCAGCGCCGTCGACCAACCCCGAACCGACACCGTCGACGGTGCCCAACCCGGGCGTGGGGCCGACGGTGTCGGCCACCCCGTCCATCGCACCGCCGCCGTCGGACCGGCCGGTCGCCCAGGTCGCCCCGGGCAGCCCGATCGGGCCGATCCGCTATCTCCTCGTGGCGTTGCTCGTGGTCGGGCTCGCCGGTGGTGCCGTCGGACCGGTCCTGCTGCTGGTGTCCCGTCGCCTCGGCACGAACAACGGGGGGTCGACCTGACGGGCCGCGAAGCGCCAACGGGTTGCCGCCGCAGATGGCCTGTTCATCTGGCCTACGTGTGGCCGAAAAGAAGCAATCCCAACGTTCGCTCAACCTAGGTTTCGGTCTTTGGTATCAGACCGGGAGAATTACCACAACTCATTTATAAAGTGGAATGAGTGGCAATTTCCTTCTCTCTCGGAAAGGGAGATCGCATGAGGGTTAACGCCTTCGGAAGGGCGATGGTGGCGGCCATCGCGCTCTCCGCCGTCGCCGTCTGGGGTAGCCCCGCCTCCGCCGACCCGGTGCCGGCGACGGACTACCGCACGCTCACCGGCGTGGGATCTGACACCACCCAGGACCTGGGCAACGGCCTCGCCGAGTCGCTGCGCATCAGCGGCAACAAGGTCATCGCCTCCTGGGACGCCCGCCCGCCGTCGGGCACCTCGACCGACATCAAGACCAAGTCGGCCGCCTGTGAGTTCACCCGGCCCAACGGATCCGGCGCCGGCCGTCAGGCCCTGCGCGCGTCGCTCGGTCAGGACCTCGGCGGCACCCACGGCGGGCCCGGCCACTACCTGAGCAAGGACGTCCGGGGCTGCGTGAACTTCGCCCGTTCGTCGTCCTTCTCCAGCACCACGCCGAGCACCAGCGGCAACCTCACCTACATCCCGACGGGTGTGGACGCCGTGGCCCTGGCCATCAACGCCAACAGCGACCTGCCGCGGAACAACTCGTTCGCCCGCGTGCAGCGCGTGTACAAGTGCTTCGACCGCGCCATCACCGGCCTGCCGGTGCAGCCGCTCATCCCGCAGGCGGGCTCGGGCACCCGGCAGTTCTGGCTCCAGCAGATGGAAATCACCGAGCAGGAGATCTCGCTCGGTGACCTGCCGTGCCTGACGGTCGCGGGGGTCCCGAACCCGCAGGAGCACGACGGCACCGTTCTCCAGGGGCACAACGACTGGATCGTGCCGTTCTCGGCCGCCCAGTTCATCGCGCAGACCAACAGCGCGGCGATCCAGGGGGCCATCCCGGGCGTCTCGGTCGCCGACCGGCGTGGCCCGGCGATCCTCAGCGGCATGAACCTGGTGGGTCAGTCGGTGCAGCAGCCGATCACCGGCGGTGTGCTGAACCCGACCTTCCCGCTCAACCGCGACGTCTACAACGTCGTGCCGACCGCGAACCTGTCGGATCCCCTGATCGCTCAGGTCTTCGTCGGCAGCAACTCCCTGGCGTGCACCACCACGGTGAACGTCGGCGGCACGCAGCGCAACGTCGCGCAGCTCTTCGGGTTCGGCCTGCGGTCGTCCACCACGGACCTGTTCCACCAGGTCTGCGGTGCCGTCGACCTCAAGTCCAACTCCTGACCACAAGCGTCGGCCGAAGCGGGGCCGGGCGTCCGGGATCGGGCGCCCCGGCCCTGCGGGTGCCGGCGGGTGACCCGCTCCGGCGACCGCGTGCGGGCCGCCGACCGACAACGCAGAGGAAGGTGCGATGAACAGGGAGACTCGGCCAGGCCGGCGCGTCCGCGCCGGTGGGTACGCGGGCGTCCTCGGCGTCGCAGCGGCTGCCGCCACCCTCGGCGTCGTCGCCTCCCCGGCGCTGGCCGCGCCGCTCGGGACGGTCACCCTCTCGGCCAGCAGCGGCAACGTCACCAGCGATCCGATCTTCACGGCGGCGACCACCTCCGCCCCGTGCCCCGCGTCGTACGGCGCGAACGCCTCGCTGCGGGTCGGGCCGCCCGGCGGCCCGTTCGCGAACCTGGCCAAACCCCTGTTCGAGGGCGGGTACGACAACCGCAACCTCACCTTCGCCCCGAACCGTTCGTTCGCCACCGCGCTCGGCAGGAATCCCGGCGACGGTGTCTGGTGGGTCGTCGTCGAGTGCTTCAGCGCGGCGGCCGGCCGTCATCCCGAGCGTTTCGTCACGCCGATCACGGTCACCGGGTCCACCTGGCACGTCGGATCGTCCGGCGGCTCGCCGGCCGTGCTCGGACCGCCCGAAGGTGGGGCCACGCCCACGCCGACCGCGGTCGGGTCCACCCCTGTGGCCGGCGCGACCGACCCGACCTCAGCTCCGGCCCCCACCTCGGCCGGTGCCTCCGGCACCCCCGCCGTCGACCCCGTGCCGGCCGCCGCCCGACAGCAGGAGACCGGACGCGGCCTGCTGACCGCCGCGGTGATCGTCGCCGGCCTCCTGCTCACCGGCGCGGTCGGCAGCCTGCTCGCCCTGCGGCGACGGGTGGCTCCCGCGCTGCCCAC
>NZ_POTY01000353.1 GCF_003236315.1 Micromonospora craterilacus | reverse complement strand
GGGGTGCGCCGATGGTCGAGCGTGGGCTGCGGCCGGCGACCAGGACCGCGAGCAGGGTGAGCAGCGCGCCGGCCAGCACCGGCAGCCGGGCTCCGGGCCCGCCCGGCAGCAGCACGTCCAGCAACAGGGCACCGCCGAGCTGCCCGGCGACCAGGGCCAGGCCGGTGCGCAGCACGCCCGCCGCGCGTACCCCCACCACCAGGCTGGCCACGATGACGACGCCGAGCAGCCCGCCGGCGTAGAGATGCCAGCCGTCCGGCCAGACCACCGGTGGCCCGGTGAAGGCGCCGGCCAGCGCCGCGACGAGCAGCACCACCGGCGTACTGACGAAGAAGTTCACCGCGACCCCGGCGGCGGCCGAGCCGGCGGCGGAGACCCGGCCGTTCAGCGCCGCCTGCAAGGCGACCCCGACCCCACCGGCCACCGCGAGCAGGAGCACCCCGACGGCCAGGTCACCGACGGGCTGACCGGTCTGGGCCAGGGCCACGGCAGCCACCCCGAGCAGCGCCCCGGCGATCCTGGGCGTGGTCAGCGGCAGCCGACCCAGCGGGGCGAGCCCGGCCCGGTCCGACGCCAGCCCACCGAGGCTGCCGCCGGCGACCTGGGCGATGGTGAACACCGCGACCCCCAGCACCGGGACGGCGTACGCGCCGAGCACCACGATGGCCGCCCCGCCCAAACCGCCCAGGTACGACCACCAGGGCAACCGGGCCCGGCGCAGGGCGGCCAGCCCGCTGCGCATCGACGGCAGCACCAGCAGGCCGACCATGATCAGCAGGGTGCCGCCGAGGTTGTTGACGACCGCGCCCAGGGTGGCGTTGCCGACCCGCTGCCCGAGTTCGGCGTTGACCACCCCCTGCGCCGCCGAGGCCGCTCCGCCGAGGGTGACCAGGGTGAGGGCGACCGCGACCGGTGGCGGCCTCACAACCGGCAGGCGTGGATGTTGGTCACCAGGATCGCCCGGGCGCCGAGCTCGTACAGCTCGTCCATGATCCGGTGCACGTCGTCGCGGAGCACCATGGCCTGCACCGCCACCCAGCCCTCGCGGTGCAGCGGGGAGACGGTGGGCGACTCGATGCCGGGGGTCAGCGAGCTGGCCCGGTCCAGCAGCCCGGCCGGCACGTCGTAGGCGAGCATCACGTAGCGGCGGGCCACCAGCACCCCGTGCAGCCGACGCAGCAGCTGCTCGGCCTGCGGGTGGGGCGCGGCGCCGGCACGGCGTACCAGCACCGCCGAGGACTGCAGCAACGGCTCCCCGAAGACCACCAGGCCGGCCTGGCGCAGGGTGGCCCCGGTCTCGACCACGTCGGCGACCACGTCGGCGACGCCGAGTCGGATGGCGTTCTCCACCGCGCCGTCGAGGCGGATCACGTCGGCCTTGACGCCCAGCTCGACGAGGTGACGCTCGACCAGCCCCGGGTACGCGGTGGCGATCCGGTGCCCACCCAGCTCCCGCACGTCGTCGACGTCGTCGGGCCGGGCGGCGAAGCGGAAGGTGGCCCGGCCGAAGTTCAGGTCGACCACCTCCTCCGCCGGGGCGCCGGAATCGATCAGCAGATCCCGGCCGGTGATGCCGACGTCCAGGTCACCGGAGCCGACGTAGGTGGCGATGTCCTTCGGCCGCAGGTAGAAGAACTCGAGGTCGTTGGGCTGGTCCCGGCAGACCAGGTCCTTGGGGTCGCTGCGCTGGCGGTAGCCCGCCTCACGCAGCATCTGGGCGGCCGACTCGGCCAGCGCGCCCTTGTTGGGTACGGCGACACGCAGCATGACGGAGTGCTCCTTCGATCGGGATCGGGTCGACGGCGGGCACTCAGAGATGTCGGTAGACGTCCTTCAGGTCGAGACCGCTGGCGAGCATCAGCACCTGAACCTGGTAGAGCAGCTGGGAGATCTCCTCGGCGGTACGCTCCGGCCCCTCGTGCTCGGCGGCCATCCACGACTCGGCCGCCTCCTCGACGACCTTCTTGCCGATGAAGTGCACGCCCTTCTCCAGCGCGGCGACCGTGCCCGAGCCGGGGGTGCCGGCGGCGGCCTTGGCCTGCAGCTCCGCGAACAACTCCTCGAACGTCTTCACGGCATCGGATTCTCGCAGTCGCCCTCGGTGGTCGCGCGCACCGGGTCCGGTGGTGACCGATGGGCGGAACAGCATTCCCTACCAACATGGTGGGACACCCCTTCGGTGCCTGCCGATGTTGGTCGTACGCTGTCCGCCATGGTCAGCACCCCACGCACGCTCACGCTCGCCGCCGCCGGCACCCTCCTGCTCGCGGTCGCCGCCTGCGCCCCGCAGGCCGAGCCCACTCCCAGGCCCTCCGCCACCGGCGCCGCCGCGTGCGCCAAGGAGAACCTGCTCACCCACACGCCGGGCAAGCTCACCATCGCCACCGACGAGCCGGCCTACCAGCCGTGGTTCGTCGACGACAAACCCGACAGCGGCGAGGGCTACGAGTCGGCGGTGGCCTACGCGGTGGCCGAGAGGCTCGGCTACGCCCGGGACGACGTGGTCTGGACACGGGTGAAGTTCGACTCCGCCATCGCGCCCGGGCCGAAGAACTTCGACTTCGACATCAACCAGTTCTCCATCACCGAGGAGCGCAAGCAGGCGGTCGACTTCTCTGCGCCCTACTACCTGGTGCGGCAGACGGTCATCGCGCTGAAGTCCTCCAAGATCGCCGGCAAGACGTCGCTGGCCGACCTGCGCGGTGCCAAGCTCGGTGCCCAGGTCGGCACGACCAGCTACCAGGCGATCACCGACGTGGTGAAGCCGACGGTCGAGCCGCAGGTCTACAACAGCAACGACGACGCGAAGAAGGCACTGCAGAACGGCCAGCTCGACGGGCTGGTGGTCGACCTGCCCACCGCCTTCTACATCACCGGCGCGGAGATCGACGACGCGGTGATCGTCGGGCAGCTGCCGCAGGTCGGCACGCCGGAGGCGTTCGGGTTGCTGCTGGACAAGGAGTCCCCGCTCACCGGTTGCGTCAGCGGCGCGGTCGGCCAGCTCTCCGCCGACGGTGTGCTCAAGCAGCTGGAGCAGCAGTGGCTCGCCCAGGTCGCCGGAGCCCCTGAACTCCTGTGAGCACCGCCCTGCACCACGACCCGTCGCCCGCCCAGCGGGCCCGGGCCGCGTACCGACGCCGGCAGACCGTGCTGAGCGTGCTGATCGCCGCCGCCTCGACGGCGGCGATCGGCACGCTGCTGGCGGTCGCGGTGACCGGGGCACCCGGCTGGGAGCGGGTACGCGAGTCGTTCCTGGACCCGGAGATCGCCCGCGACGCGCTGCCCCGGGTGCTGACCGGGCTCTGGCTCAACGTGCGGCTGCTGGTCTGCTGCGCTATCGGGGCGCTGCTGCTCGGGCTGCTGATCGCGATCCTGCGTACCCTGCGCGGGCCGGTCTTCTTCCCGATCCGGGCGCTCGCCGCCGGCTACACGTACACCTTCCGCGGCCTGCCGTTGATCATCGTGCTGTACGTGCTCACCCTCGGCATGCCCGGCCTGCGGTTACAGGGCATGCCGCCGGTGCTGGTGTTGGGTGGGTTGGCGCTGGTGCTCACCTACGGCGGCTACCTGGCGGAGGTGTTCCGCGCCGGCATCGAGTCGGTGCACCCGAGCCAGCTCGCGGCGGCCCGCTCGCTGGGCCTGACCTACCGGCAGACCATGCGGCACGTGGTACTGCCGCAGGCTGTCCGGCGGGTGACACCGCCGCTGCTCAACGACGTGGTGGCGTTGCAGAAGGACGTCGGCCTGGTCTCCCTGGCCGGGCCGATCGACGCGGTCCGGGCCGCGCAGATCGCCACCGCCCAGACGTTCAATTACACGCCGTACATCGTGGCCGGGGTGCTCTTCGTCCTGCTCGCGATCCCGCTGATCGCGGTCACCGACCAGGTGACCCTGCGGGCGGCCCGACGCCAGTCCGGAGGCTGACCATGGACGTGAGGCCGACCGTGGACGTGTTGCGGTGTCGGGGGCTGCGCAAGGAGTTCGGTGGCCAGGTCGTCCTCGACGGGCTCGACCTGACCGTGGCCGAGCATCAGGTGGTGGCGCTGATCGGGGCGTCCGGGTCAGGCAAGTCGACCCTGCTGCGCTGCCTCAACCTCCTGGAGGAGCTGCACGACGGGACGATCGAGCTGGACGGCGAGGAGATCTCCGCGCCGGGCGTCGACCCGGACCAGGTACGCCGCCGGATCGGGATGGTGTTCCAGTCGTACAACCTCTTCCCGCACCTGAGCGTGCTGGACAACGTCACCCTCGCCCCGCGCCGGGTGCACCGCCGCTCCCGGGCCGAGGCGGAGGCACGCGCCCGGGAGCTGCTGGACCGGGTGGGGCTGGGCGCAAAGGCCGACGCTTTCCCGGACCGGCTCTCCGGCGGTCAGCAGCAGCGGGTGGCGATCGTCCGGGCGCTGGCCAACTCGCCTCGGCTGCTGCTGCTCGACGAGGTCACCTCGGCCCTGGACCCGGAACTGGTCGGCGAGGTCCTTACCATGATCCGCGACCTCAAGTCCGAGGGGATGACGATGGTGCTGGCCACCCACGAGATGGGCTTCGCCCGCGACGTGGCCGACCAGGTCTGCTTCCTCGACGCCGGCCGCGTGATCGAATCCGGCCCGCCCACCCAGGTCCTCGC
>NZ_POTY01000352.1 GCF_003236315.1 Micromonospora craterilacus | reverse complement strand
GGCCCGTACGGGCCCGCCCCCTCCGCGATCAGCCACCGGCCGCGCACCAGGCGGCGCAGTGCCCAGGGTCAGAGCCGGGCCAGTGCCCGGCGCAGCGGGTCGAGCCCGAGTGCGCCGAGGTCGAGCGCCTGCCGGTGGAACTCCCGCAGATCGAAGTCGGCACCCTTGCGGGCCTTGGCGTCATCCCGCGCCTGGAGCCAGATCCGCTCGCCCACCTTGTACGACGGTGCCTGCCCCGGCCAGCCCAGGTAGCGGTTCAGCTCGAAGCGCAGCATCTCGTCCGGCACCCGGCAGTGCGCCCGGAGGAACTCCCAGCCCAGCTCCGGCGTCCAGCGTTCGCCGGGGTGGAAGTCGAACGGGTTGTCCTTCGGGATCTCCAGCTCCAGGTGCATGCCGATGTCGACGATCACTCGGGCGGCCCGGAACGCCTGGCCGTCCAGCATGCCGAGCTTGTTGCCCGGGTCTTCCAGGTAGCCCAGCTCGTCCATCAGCCGCTCGGCGTACAGCGCCCAGCCCTCGCCGTGCCCGGAGACCCAGCAGAGCAGCCGCTGCCAGCGGTTGAGCAGCTCAGCCCGGACGGCGGTCTGCCCGATCTGAAGGTGATGACCGGGCACCCCCTCGTGGTAGACGGTGGTCACCTCACGCCAGGTGGAGAAGTCGGTGACGCCCTGTGGCACCGCCCACCACATCCGGCCCGGTCGGGTGAAGTCCTCGCTGGGGCCGGTGTAGTAGATGGCGCCGTCGCTGGTGGGCGCGAGCATGCACTCGATGCGCCGCACCTGCTCCGGGATGTCGAAGTGGGTGCCGTTGAGGTCGCTGATCGCCTGCTCGGCCAGCGCCTGCATCCAATCCCGGAAGGCATCCTTGCCCCGGATGGTGCGGGCCGGGTCGGCGTCCAGCGCCGCGACCGCCTCGTCGATGGTGGCACCGGGGCTGACGATCTGCCCGGCCACCGTGCGCATGTCGGCTTCCAGCCGGGCCAGTTCCGCGAACCCCCAGGCGTACGTCTCGTCGAGGTCGACCCGGGCGCCCAGGAAATACTGCGAGGCCAGCTCGTAGCGCTCCCGACCGGCGGCCTGCTTCTCCCGGCCGTGCGGGGCCATCTCGGTGCGTAGGAACTGCCCAAACTCGGCGGTCGCCGCGGTGGCCGCCGCCGCACCCCGGCGCAGGTCGGCACCGAGGGCGCCGTCGGCACCCAGCCGCCCGACCAGCCCGTGGAAGATGTTGTCGCCGTCCGGGTCCACCCAGGCGTCACACTGCTTGGCCACCTCGAGCAACTGCGCCCGTGGGCTGACCCGTCCGGCGGCCGTCGCCTCGCGCAGCGTGGTCTTGTACGCCTCCAGCGCTCCGGAGAAGAGGTTCAGCCGGGCGGCGATGTTGGCCTGCGCCTCGGCACCCTCGGTCGGCATCAGGTCGAAGATCATCCGGATTTCGTGCAATCCGCTGGTGATGACGCTGACCTCGCTGGTCGTCTCGCCGGTCTCGTACCGGGCCAGGTCGAGGCCCAGTCGTTCCTGCATCGCCTCCCGGGCGGTGCGCTCGGCCTCCGTGTCGGGCTCGGTCGCCTCCAGGTCGGCCAGGGCGCGCCGGGTCAGCTCGGCGCGCGCGGCGTACCCGTCCGGCGACAGGTCGTCCAACTTGTCGTCGTAGCCCGCGATGCCGACGGAGGTGGCGCCGGCCGGGCTCAGCGCGGCCCAGTCGGCCACGTAGCGGTTCGCGAGGTCATCGATTCGTCCCACGCTGCGACCCTACGTGACCTCACCGCCGTCGTGTTGACCCTGTTTGCGGTGTTCAACCCGGTCAAGCCGGAGCCCGCCGGGAGGCCGAGCCGCGGCCGGTGGGACCGGCAGCTGTGGTCCGCAACACGGTGGCCGAAAACCGCGGGACTTTGTCGTACGCCAGGGGCAGAGTGTCAGGGGTGACAGCGGACTTCACCCCTGACCGGCCGGCGCTGCGCAGCTGGCTGCCCGGCTTTGTCGCCCTCGCCGCCATCTGGGGCTCCAGCTTCCTGTTCATCAAGGTCGGCGTGGCCGAGCTGCACCCGCTGCACCTCACCCTCTACCGGGTCGCCTCCGGCGCGCTGACCCTGCTCGTGGTGCTCGCCGTGCTGCGTGACCGGCTACCCCGGGATCTCCGGGTGTGGGCCCACCTCACCGTGATCGCGGCCTTCGGTGTGGCCCTGCCGTTCACCCTGTTCGGCTATGGCGAGCAGCGGGTCGAGTCGATGCTCGCCGGCATCTGGAACGCCACCACCCCGCTGATCGTGCTGCCGCTGGCGGTGCTGGCCTTCCGTACCGAACGGCTGACCTCCCGGGGTGCCGTCGGGTTGGGGCTCGGCTTCGTCGGCGTGATGGTGGTGCTCGGCGTCTGGGAGGGCGTCGGCGGGGCACACTTCGTCGGCCAGCTGATGTGCTTCGGGGCGGCGGCCTGCTACGGCCTCGCCATCCCGTACCAGAAGAAGTTCATCGCCGGCAGCGCGCTGTCCGGGGTGTCCCTGTCGGCCGCGCAGCTGGTGGTCGCCGCGGTCCAGTTGGCCGTCGTGGCGCCGCTGGTGGCCGGCGCGCCGCCGCTGCCGACCGCGCTGTCGCCCAAGGTGCTCGGTGCCGTGCTGGCGCTGGGCGCGCTCGGCACCGGACTGGCCTTCGTGATCAACCTGCGGAACATCCGGATCGTCGGCGCGACCACCGCATCCACGGTGACCTACCTGATCCCGATCTTCGCGGTGCTGATCGGTGCCGTCGTGCTCGACGAGCGGCTGACCTGGCACCAGCCGGTGGGCGCGCTGATCGTGCTGCTCGGCGTGGCGGTGTCGCAGGGCCTGATCGGCCGCCGGCGGCGGCCGATCGCGGCCGGTACGGGCACCCCGATGGCACCCGCCGCCGAGCCCGCCACCCGCTGAGCCGCCGGGCCCGGTTTCAGGCGTGCGTCCAGGAGACCAGGTCGTCGGCCGTCCAGGTGTTGACCACCCGGTCGGCGGGGACGCCGCAGCGGGCCGCCCGCTCGCAGCCGAAGCGCTGCCAGTCGAGCTGACCGGGGGCGTGCGCGTCGGTGTTGATGGCGAACAGGCAGCCGGCCTCCAACGCCCGCCGGATCAGCCGCTTCGGCGGGTCCTGCCGCTCCGGACGAGAGTTGATCTCCACGGCGGTGCGGTGTTCGACGCAGGCGGCGAAGACCGCGTCGGCGTCGAAGTCGCTCTCCGCGCGGGTCCGCGCGCGGTGTCCCCGGTCGCCCGGTCCGGTCACCCCGGCCGGGCGGGAGGACACCATCCGGCCGGTGCAGTGGCCGAGGATGTCCAGGTGCGGGTTGGCGATCGCGGTGAGCATCCGTCGGGTCATCTTCGCCCGGTCGTCGTTCAGGCCGCTGTGCACCGACCCGACCACCACGTCCAGCCGGGCCAGCAGCTCCTCGTCCTGGTCCAGGGAACCGTCGGCGAGGATGTCCACCTCGATGCCGGTGAGGATCCGGAATCCCTCCGGCAGCGCGTCGTTCAGCCGTGCCACGTGGTCAAGCTGGCGGCGTAGCCGGTCCGCGGTGAGCCCACGGGCCACCTTGAGCCGGGGCGAGTGGTCGGTCAGCACGACGTACTCGTGACCCAGCTCGACGGCGGCCAGCGCCATCTCCTCGATCGGCGACCCGCCGTCCGACCAGTCCGAGTGGGTGTGGCAGTCGCCGCGCAGCGCGGTACGCAGGTTGGTGGCCTCGGCGTCGAGGTCGCTGCCCTCGGTGGCGACCAGCCGGCGCAGGTAGACCGGTTCCTCGCCGGCCAGTGACTCGGCCACGCAGCGGGCCGTGACGTCACCGACCCCGGCCAGCTCGGTGAGCGTGCCGGCGCGGGCCCGTTCGGCCACCTCCTTCTTCGGCAGCCCGGCCAGCGCGTTTGCCGCCGATCGGAAGGCACGGACCCGGTAGGTGGCCTCGTTCGCCCGCTCCAGCAGGAAGGCGATCCGGCGCAGGTCGGCGATGGGATCCCGGCTCATGCTGGGCCACCAAGCTGATGATTCGCTCGCTGGCGCTCGCTCATGTCGGCACTCCGCTTCGCTGCGTGCCGCCACGAGCGGTCAGGGCACCGAGCTGATGATTCGCTCGCTGGCGCTCGCTCATGCCCTGCAACCTACGCGCCCGCGCCGTCGGTCGGGGAACGACCGGCGGCGCGGGGGTGGTGGTGGGAACTGATCAGGTGTACGGCAGTCGGACGACCGAGCGGTCGCCGACGCCGAGCGTGGTGGGATTGGCCCCGATCGCGGACCAGACCTCCACCCGGACCGTGCCGCCGCGCAGGTTACCGAGGGAGCCGCTGCTGGAGTGCAGCCCGGCGGACTGGGTGTAGTGCTCCCAGCCGGGCACCGGGTCGGTGGCGAAGTAGCGGTACGTCTCCACCCGTTCCCAGCTCCCGTCGCCGGTCAGGTCGTACGAGACGCGTACCTGCACACCGTTGCCCACCGCGCTGCCGGCGTCGAGGAACAGGTCGAACGTGGTCTGCCCACCGGTGTGGTTCAGGTTGAGCCCGGTCGCGGTGAACACCACCGGGTTGCGCGGCGTGCCGTCGTAGTTGGCACCCCCGGCGCTGGCCACCGTCGTGGTGCCGGCGGTGCCGGCCGCGCCCAGGCCGCCGCCCGAGAGCAGGT
>NZ_POTY01000351.1 GCF_003236315.1 Micromonospora craterilacus | reverse complement strand
GGGGGATATCGGGGCAAGAACGCGACCGAAAGTGCAAGATCGACGCAGTGGTGACCGGGTCAGGCTGGTGGGGTGAGGCGGGTTTTGAGGGCTTCGCGGACCACGTCGGGGACGTGGGGGGTGACGTCGCCGCCCCACTTCGCCACGTCCTTGACGAGGCTGGAAGAGAGGAACGAGTAGAGCGGGTTGGTCGGCATGAACAGCGTCTCGACCCCGGCGAGGCCGATGTTCATCTGGGCCATCTGCAACTCGTAGTCGAAGTCGCTGACCGCCCGCAGGCCCTTGATCAGTACGGTCGCCCGCTGGGCCCGGCAGAAGTCCACCAGCAGCCCGCGGAACCACTCCACCCGGACGTTGTCGTAGGAGGCGGTCACCTCGCGGAGCATGTCGATGCGCTCCTCGACGGTGAACAGGCCGGTCTTCGACTGGTTGACCAGTACGCCGACGATCACCTCGTCGAACAGCCGGCTGGCCCGGCCGATGATGTCGAGGTGACCGTTGGTGACCGGGTCAAAGGAGCCGGGACACACCGCACGTCTCATGATCGGCGACCGTACCAAAGGGTGGTCTCGCCGTAACGGCGACTGCGCAGGCCAGTGACGCTCTCCACCCACTCGACCGGCCCGCTCCGGCTGGACCGTTCCACCACCACCAACGCGTCGGGCGCCAACCAGCCTCCGTCGACCAACGCCGCGAGCATCGCGGTCACGCCCTCGTCCGGCAGCGCGTACGGCGGATCGGCGAAGACCACGTCGTACGGATCGCCGTCCGGGCCGGCGGCCAGCACCGTGCCGACCTTGCCGGTGACCAACCGGGCGGCGGGTGCCACCCGCAGGGCGGCCACGTTCTCCCGGATCACCCGGGCGGCACGCGCGTCGGACTCGACCAGCAGCACATGTGCGGCCCCCCGGGACAGCGCCTCCAGCCCGACCGCGCCCGAGCCGGCGTACAGGTCCGCGAAGCGCGCACCGTCGAGGTCGATCTCCGCCTGCACCGCGCTGAACAGCGCCTCGCGTACCCGGTCGGAGGTGGGTCGAGTGCCGGCGCCCGGCGGTGCGGTGATCCGCCGGCCGCCGAGACTGCCGGCGACGATCCGGGTCATCGCCTGCACCTGCTCATGCCGCCACCCCGCTGCGCTCGGCGTCGACCTGAGCAGTTTCCGCACTGCGCTGCTGATTCGCTCGCTGCCGCTCGCTCATGCCGTCACCTGCCGGTCGCTCATGCCCCGACGCTACGCGACGCCCCAGCCGACGTCGGACGACCGGCACTTGATCGCTCCGCAGCCATCCGAGGACTTTCCGTATATGTAAGATCACAGATTAACAACAAGATCCTTAGGCGTCGCTGAAGGGCAAGACAAGTCACGCCAGATCGATAAGGTCTGCCGGGTGTCGGGCGCGGTGTGTTGCTTCCCGCCCGCCTGATGTCACCTCCGAGTTCCCTCCAATCAGGAGTAGACGTGAACCGTCTGAACTTCCGGCGTGTGGCGGCGGCTGCCGCCGGCGCGCTGATCGGCCTGGCCGGCGTCGCCGTGGTCGCCTCCCCCGCCAGCGCCCACCACCCGGTCATCAAGGGCGTTGGCTGCAAGCTGAAGAACGGTGACGTGAAGGTCGAATGGACCGTCACCAACAGCGAGTCCCGGTGGGAGGCCGAGATCACCCGGGTGTCCTCGCCGTCCCGCTCTTCGATCACCAACATCGTGGTCGGCGCTAAGCTGCCGAAGCTGGGCGAGGGTTCGCTGGTCGGCGAGCAGCTCGTGCCCCGCGGCAATGCCGCCCACCTGACGGTGACGGCGGTCTGGACGAAGGACCGGTCGACCGTCACCAACACCCGCACCGAGAAGGCGAAGGTCACCGGTTGGTGCCCGAAGCCCCAGCCGAGCCCGTCGCCCACCACGGAGCCGGAGCCGACCACCGAGCCGACGCCGGAGCCGACCACGGAGCCGACCACCGAGCCGGAGCCGACCACGGAGCCGACGCCGGAGCCGACTACCGAGCCGGAGCCGACCACCGAGCCGACCACGGAGCCGGAGCCGACCACCGAGCCGACGCCCGAGCCGTCGCCGACCGACGAGCCGGTCGTGCCGGAGCCGGGTGAGCCGACCTTCGAGCTCACCGAGACCTGCGACGAGCTGATCTTCGGGATCGACAACCCGGCCGACGGCATCGCCTTCACGGTCACCCTGACCTCCGAGAAGGGCACGGTCAAGACGCTGGAGGCCGTTCCGGGCGAGAAGACCGAGGTCGCGTTCGACGCCTACGACGGCCTGGTCGTCACGCCGAGCCTTGTGGACGAAGAGGGCGTGTTCGAGGGCGAGCCGGTGGCGTGGGAGCAGCCGGAGGGCTGCGCCGGTGGTGGCGGCGGCGGCGGTCTGCCGGTCACCGGTGCCGCGACGGGCGGCATCATCGCCGGTGCCGCTGTGCTGCTGGCCGCTGGTGGGGCGATGTTCCTGGTGGCCCGCCGTCGTCGGCTGCGCTTCACCGCCTGACGTGAACTGACCCGAGCCTGAAACCGAGGGCGCGTCGACCAACCGGTCGGCGCGCCCTCGGCGCGTTCGGCCCCGCCCTGCCCGCGCAGCGCCAGTGCGGCACGCGACGCCGTCCGGCATGACGAATGCGCGATGGGCCGGCTCCGCAGCCAAAGCGGACATCGACGCATGGAGCGCCCACACGGTCACGAGCCGTACATCAATGGTTTCGCATTCATAACATCATTCTTAGGTGTGACTGAAGGCTGTATCGACACTCACGATCTCGCTAGGGTCTGCCGGGTGCCGGCTTTATCGCCGCCGGCCCGTGGCACGGGAGGCACCGTCTGAGGCGCGGCAAGCTCCGCCAGCGCCGTCCGTCCACCCGTGCGGAACCTGACGCTTCTTCACCCCGGGAGTACGCGTGATCCGACCCAAGCTGTCGCTGCGGCGACCGCTGGCTGTCCTGGCAGCCACCCTCATCGGCATGACCGGAGCAGCGGCGGTGGCCACTCCGGCCAGCGCCCACCACACCACCATCACCGGCACCGTCGTCTGCGACCAGCTCAGCGGCGAGCGGGTGATCACGTGGACGGTGGCCAACAGCGAACGTGACAAGGCCGCCACGATCAGGAAGGTGACCGCCGAGCCGTCGACCCCGGTCAAGGTGCTCGTACCGGGCGCCGACGCCGTCGACCTGGAGGGCGTGGCGATCGTCCGGAACGGTTCCGTCGAGGCCGTTCAGCGGGTGCCGGGTGACACCGCGACCGCCAAGCTCACCGTCGAGGCCCGGTGGGACAACAAGCGCGAGAAGACCAACAGCGGCACCGTCAACCTCGGCGGCGACGCCCCGTGCGCCCCGGCACCGAAGTGCATCGACGCCAGCCAGGCGAAGTACAGCCACACCTTCGACGGCCCGAAGGGTACGGCGACCGTCAAGCTGGAGGGCGACCTGCCGCTCTGTGGTGAGGAGAAGCAGTACTTCACCCTGGTGTCCTACTTCGCGCCCCGGCCGCAGTTCGCCACCCCGCAGTATGTCTACGGCGCGCCGGACAGCAACTTCCTCGGCGGCACCCAGACCGAGATCGAGCTCAACGTCGGCATCCCGGACTGCCACACCCAGGTCGACCTGATCTGGGGCGGCGTGGACGAGGTCATCGACCCGCTGGTCGAGGACGGCCCGCGCTACGGCGCCAAGAAGCTGGGTGACCGGGAGGCACCCGGCAACCGCTCGGCCGGCCCGCCCGGCTGGTACAACGGCGGTGACAAGAGCTGCAGCACCCCGGCCTCCACCTTCGCCTCCGCCTGCGACGGCACCGTGACCGTCTCGCTGAGCAACGACGGTTCGATCTCGAAGTACCCGGTCGAGTTCGAGGTCCGGGGCGAGAACGGCTGGTCCAAGACGGTCACCGTCGAGCCGGGCAAGGCCGACAACGAGACCGTGGTGCCCGCCGCCAACGCCGGCAAGATCGAGGTGCTGGTCGACGGCAAGGTGATCGAGAACGGCACGTACTCCTGGGAGCGTCCCGAGGACTGCCCGCTGCCGACGGTGACCACCGACGCCGACTGCGAGACCTTCGCGCTGACCGCCTCGAACCCGGAGGGTGGCGTACCGGTCAAGGTGGAGTTCACCTACGGCGACAAGACCGAGACCCGGACCGTCGAGCCGGGCAAATCGGAGAAGGTCACCTTCCCGGCCGGTGACGACGAGGCGGCGCTGGTCGCCCTGCCGGAGCTGGGGCTGGAGCTTGAGGTCATCTACGCACCCGAGGGCTGCGGCGGCGGTGGCGGCGGCGAGGAGCCGCCCGGCCTGCCGGTGACCGGCGCGGCGGCCGGCGGCATCGCCGCGGGTGCCATCGCCCTGCTGGCGGTGGGCGCGGTGCTGTTCGTGCTGGCACGGCGTCGGCGGATCCACTTCACCGTGTGAGCTGACCGTTAAGAAGGGCCCTTCCTCTACCGGAGGCGTTAAGAAGGGGCCCTTCCTTTCAATCGCTGAGGGCGTGCCGGCTGGCGCGCCCTCAGCCTTTTTCGAGGTACTCGGCGCGGTCGGCGTCGACCAGGGCCGCGACCGAGGCGGCCAGCGCCGGATGCCGGGCCAGTTCGGGATCCTCCTCGACCAGGGTGATCGCCTCCGCCCGGGCGTCGCGGATCAGGTCACAGCGGTACCACCGCGAGCCGGCCGCCCAGCCCGGCCCGGACGGCACCGCGACCGCCAGCCGGATCCGGCCGGCCCGCCAGTTGTCACCGACGTAGCCGTTAGCCCGGTTGTCGCAGT
>NZ_POTY01000350.1 GCF_003236315.1 Micromonospora craterilacus | reverse complement strand
CCCCGGGCCCGCCCGCCGTCCAGCATCCCCGCCGGGCCGCCCGCTCCGCGCCCACCGTCGAGCGGCTCGGCCAGCGCCCGGATCCGGTCCACCGCGCCGGGCACCGCGAACTGCGCCGCGCCCAGCCCGTCGACGAAGTACCCGCGCCGGGCGACCCCGCGCTCCTCCAGTGCGGCCAGCACCGGATAGACCGCGGCGAAGCCGCCGGGCACCTGCTCGGCCACGACCGCGCCCCGGGTGAGCACCCCGTGCCGCTCCAGCAGCACGTCGGCCAGGGCCGCGGCGCGCCGGGTCGGGTCGGTGTCCCGCTCCGGCAGCAGGGACCAGCGGCCTGCCGCGGTCGGCGGGCCGCCCCGGCTCGGCAGGGCCACCCGCCCGGGACGCCGGTAGCGGCCACGCGTGGCGGCCGGCCGGGACCGGTGCGCGCCGCCGCCGCCGAGCACCGTGCGCAGCGGCGCCAGGGTGTCGTTGGTGAGGTACCCGGCCCAGACCAGCTCCCAGATGACGGTGGTCAGTTCGGTGTCGTCGGTGGCCCCGACCCGGTCGGCGAGGGGGCGGAAGAACAACGCCTGCCCGTCGCCGAGGGCGTCCAGCACCGCGTCGTGCAAGGGTGTGCGGGCGAGCGTGTCGTCCGGCGGTGGGAGCAGCAGCGGGGCGGTGTCGGCGTACGCCAGGCTGACCCAGCCGTCCCCGCCGGAGATCGCCCCCGCGCCGGCCCACAGCACCTCGCCGCTGGCGCACAGCTCGTCGAGCTGTGCGGGGGAGTAGTCCGCGACGCGGGCGGGCAGCACCAGCCGTTCCAGTGCCGACGCCGGCACGGACACGCCCTGCAACTGCTCCACCGCCGCGGCGACCGCCTCCACCCCACGGGCCGACGAGCCGACCTGCTGCCAGCGCGGCAGGAAGGTGGCCAGCGCCCGGGGCGGCACCGGCTCGATCTCCCGGCGCAGCGCGGCCAGGGACCGGCGGCGCAGCAGCCGCAGCACCTCCGCGTCGCACCACTGGGTGCCGACCGTGTCCGGGGTGAACTCGCCGGAGACCACCCGCCCGGTGGCGGCCAGCCGGCGCAGCGCCTGCTCCACCACGAAGACGCCCAACCCGAAACGCGCCGCGCAACTCGCCGCGGCGAACGGGGCGTGGGTACGCGCGTACCGGGCGACCAGGTCGCCGAGCGGGTCGGCGACCGGTTCGAGGTACGCCTCGGCGACGCCCACCGGCAGGGCCACGCCGAGCGCGTCCCGCAGCCGGCCGGCATCCTCGACGCCCACCCAGCGGTCCTGCCCGGCGATGCGTACTCGCAGCACCCGCCGGGCGGCCGCCAGGTCGGTCAGCCAGTCGACGGGCACCCCGCGCTCGGCCAGCTCGTCGGTGCTCAGGTCGCCGAGCTGGCGCAGCAGCTCGACCGCGTCCTCCGCGTCCCGGGGCCGGCGCTGCGGGGTCAGCCAGCGCAGCTGCCGCTCGGTCTCGGTGAGCACCGCCGGGTCGAGCAGCTCGCGCAGGTCGACCCGGCCGAGCAGCTCGCCGAGCAGGGCCGAATCCAGCGCCAGCGCCGCGGCCCGGCGCTCCGCGAGCGGGGCGTCGCCCTCGTAGAGGAAGGCGCCGACGTAACCGAAGAGCAGGGAGCGGGCGAACGGTGACGGTCGGGCCGTCTCCACCTCGACCAGCCGCACCCGGCGGCCGGCCAGGTCGCGCATCAGCTGGGTCAGGGCGGGCAGGTCGAAGACGTCCTGGAGGCACTCCCGGGCCGCCTCCAGGGTGACCGGGAAGTCGGCGTACTCGCGGGCGACGTCGAGCAGTTGGGCGGCGCGTTGCCGCTGCTGCCACAGCGGCTGGCGGCGGCGGGGATCGCGTCGAGGCAGCAGCAGCGATCGCGCGGCGCACTCCCGGAACCGGGACGCGAACAGCGCCGACGTGCCGACCGACTCCTCGACCAGTTGGGTGATCTCCTCGGGGTCGAAGGCCACCACGTCGGCGCCGGGCGGGCTGTCGGCGGTGTCCGGCAGGCGTACCACGACGCCGTCGTCGGCGGGCATCACCTGCGCGTCGACGCCGTAGCGTTCGGCGAGGCGGCGGCCGATCGCCAGGGCCCAGGGTGCGTTCACCCGGGCGCCGAGGACGCTGTGCACGGCGAGCCGCCAGTCGCCCAGCTCGTCGCGGAACCGTTCCACCACCACCGTCCGGTCGTCCGGCAGCGCGCGGGTGGCGGCCTGCTGTTCGCGCAGGTACGCCATCAGGTTGCCGGCGGCCCAGTCGTCCAACCCGGCGGTGCGCAGCCCGGCCAGCGCCTCCTCGTCGCCCTGCCGGAGCAGGGCGCGTACCCGGGCCCCGATCGCCTTGCCCAGCTCCACCGGGCGGCCCGGCTGGTCGCCCTTCCAGAACGGCATCTTGGCCGCCTGCCCGGGTGCGGGCGAGACCAGCACCCGGTCCGGCGTGATCTCCTCGATCCGCCAGGACGAGGAGCCGAGCAGGAAGACGTCACCGACCCGGGATTCGTAGACCATCTCCTCGTCCAGCTCGCCGACCCGGGCGGCGCGTTCCGCGCCGGCCAGGAAGACGCCGAACAGGCCCCGGTCGGGGATGGTGCCACCACTGGTCACCGCGAGCCGCTGCGCGCCGGGCCGGCCGGTCAGCAGGTCGGTGGCGCGGTCCCAGACCAGCCGTGGACGCAGCTCGGCGAAGGCGGTCGAGGGGTAGCGGCCAGAGAGCATGTCCAGCACGGCGTGCAGGGCCGAATCGGGCAGCTCGGCGAAGGGCGCCGCCCGGCGGACCACCGTCGCCAGGTCGCCGACCTGCCACTGGTCCAGCGCGACCATCGCGACGATCTGCTGGGCCAGCACGTCCAGCGGGTTGCGGGGGTGGTGCAGCTCCTCGATCGCGGCGTCGGTCATCCGTTCCGCGACCACGGCGCAGGAGAGCAGATCGCCGCGGTGCTTGGGCAGCACCACCCCGCGGGAGACCGCGCCGACCTGGTGCCCGGCCCGGCCGACGCGTTGCAGGCCGGCGGCCACGCTCGGCGGTGCCTCGATCTGCACCACCAGGTCGACCGCGCCCATGTCGATGCCGAGTTCGAGGCTGGAGGTGGCGACCACGGCCGGCAGCTGACCGGCCTTGAGCGACTCCTCGATGTGCCGGCGCTCCTCCCGGGAGACGCTGCCGTGGTGCGCCCGGGCGATCACCGGCGGGGCGCCGGCCACCGCCCCGGCCTGGGCCATCATCTCCGCCGGGGTACGGCTGGCGGCGCGGACGGGTGCGGCCGCCGTCTCCTCGGCGGCCAGCTCGTTCAGCCGGGCGCAGAGCCGCTCGGCGCTGCGCCGGGAGTTGGTGAAGACGATGGTCGAGCGGTGCGCCCGGATCAGCCCGAAGAGCCGTTCCTCCACCGCCGGCCAGATCGACGCCGTCCGGGGGCCGGCGAGGTCGTCCGCCGGCGCCTCCTGCTCGTCGAGGCGGGTCATGTCCTCCACCGGCACCTGGACGCTGACCTCGATCGTCTTGGCGGTGACCGGCGCGACCACGTCGACCGGCCGGGCGCCGCCGAGGAACCGGGCGCACTCGTCCACCGGCCGGATGGTGGCGGAGAGGCCGATCCGCTGCGCCGGGGCGGGCAGCAGCTCGTCGAGGCGTTCCAGGGAGAGCGCGAGGTGGGCGCCGCGTTTGGTGCCGGCCACGGCGTGCACCTCGTCGACGATCACCGTCTCGATGCCGCGTAGCGCGTCGCGGGCGGCCGAGGTGAGCAGCAGGAACAGCGACTCCGGGGTGGTGATGAGGATGTCCGGCGGGGTGCGGGCGAAGGCCCGCCGCTCGTCGGCGGGGGTGTCGCCGGTGCGCATGCCGACGGTGATGTCCGGTGGGGTGAGGGCGAGCCGGGTGGCCGCCTGCCGGATGCCGGCGAGCGGGGCACGCAGGTTCCGTTCGACGTCGACCGCGAGGGCCTTGAGTGGACTGACGTAGAGCACCCGGCACCGGTGCCGGGGATCGGCCGGAGCGGGCTCGCGGGCCAGCCGGTCGAGCGACCAGAGGAAGGCGGCGAGGGTCTTGCCCGAACCGGTCGGCGCCACCACGAGGGCGTTCCGCCCGGCGGCGACCGCCGCCCAGGCACCGGCCTGCGCCGCAGTCGGCGCGGCGAAGGCCGCGCCGAACCACTCCCGGGTCGCCGGGCCGAACCGGGAGAGCACCGCCTCGCCGGCCGACCCTCCGATGGAATCCGCCACGACCCCATCCTGCCCCCGGCCTCCGACATCCGCCGCCGCCCACCCGGTGGGTTATGTCTGGTTAAGTTGTTACAGGCGACTTGACCGTTGATTCCGTTAAGCCTTACTTAACTGCTTGCTTGCGGCAGGCAACGTAAAGTAACTTCACTCGCGACGTGGCGAACGGTGGAGGGGATCGGATGGCCGTCGAGGACCGGAGGTCGAGGACCGGCACCGATGTCCTGATCCGCAAGGTCGACAGCCATGTCGCCGCCCTCCGCACCGGGCTGCACGGTCCCGAGCTCGAGTTGGCCGAGCGGCTCGCCGGCTGCCTGCGTGAATTGGTGATCTCCACCGCCCAGGCCAGCGCGGCCGACCGGGCGCAGGTGCGCGCCGCCGTGCACTACTTCGTCCTGCGCCGCGAGAGCCAGGGCCGGCTGCTGTCGGTGCGGTCCCTGGCCGCCGCCCAGCGGCTGGTCAACCGGGCGGCACGCCAGCTCGGCCGGCCAGACCTGACGGTCGAGGGCCGACCCGGCCGCGACGCAATGGCTCCGGC
>NZ_POTY01000034.1 GCF_003236315.1 Micromonospora craterilacus | reverse complement strand
GGACAGGACCGGCAGCTCGGCGGAGTCGACGCTTGGGGCCGTGGCTCGGCGGGGCTGGCGCGCGGGGCCGCAGCTCGGCGGCGGTGGGCGGGGTCGGCGGCTCGACAGGGCCGGGCGGCGTGGCCACGGGTCAGCTGCGGGGTGCGACCGCTCCGGCGATGGTGCGGGTGACCAGGCCGAGTACCTCGTGCCGGGACACGTCGTGCTCGGCCAGGTAGCTCCAGCCGGCATACAGCTGGGACCAGAGGACGGACTCCAGCCAGGTTGCGGGCAGGGCCGGGTCGATGCTGCCGTCGGCGTGGCCGCGGGCGACCATGGCGTGGAAGTCGTCGTCACAGACCTGGGTGGACCAGGCCGGGTCGCTGACCAACTGCGGCTCGGCGAAGATCAGCGAGAGCAGGTCGCCGAGGTCGAAGTACTCGGTGCAGAGCCGGTGCAGCGCCTCGGCACCCCGGCCCTCGTCAAGGCGGGCCCGCCCGGTCGCCTGGTTGAGCCGCGCCACGCCCTCGGCGGCGACGCCGGCCAGCAGATCCGACCGTTCGGCGAAGTAGCGGTGCAGGGTGGTCCGCCCGACGTGGGCGGCGGTGGCGATCTCGCCGAGGCTGGCGGCCGGGTTGCGGGCCAGCACCTCGATCGCGGCCTGCACGATCGCCTGCCGGGTCCGCGCCCGGCTGCCGCTCTCCTCGATGGTCACCACGCGCAGAGGTTACCAATGTACGGATTCGGAATATAGCTTGCCCGTAGTGGAACAGTGGTGTTCCATTGCGGGGTGACCGAGACCCTCGCTCCCGCGTTGCCCGATCACCAGCCGACCGCCCAGCGGGCCCGCACCGCCCTGCTGCTGACGTACCTCCGGCCGCACTGGCCGGCCATGCTGCTCGGGCTGCTGCTCGGTCTGGTGGCCAACGCGGCCGGGTTGGCCACCCCGCTGGTGACCAAGTGGGTGTTGGACACCCTCGGTGCCGGTGACTCGCTGGCCCGTCCGGTCACCGTGCTGCTGGTCCTCGTGGTGGTGGGGGCCGCCATCTCGCTGTGGCAGTGGATGCTGATGGGGGGCGTCGCCGAGCGGGTGGTGCTCGACGCGCGGACCGGGGTGATCCGGCGCTACTTCGCCGCCCGGATCGACCAGCTCACCCGGCGCCCCGGTGGCGAGCTGGTCACCCGGGCCACCTCCGACCCCGGGCTGCTGCACCAGGCGTCCGGCAGCCTGGTCGGCCTGATAAACGGTGCGCTGGCGCTGGTCGGAACGCTGGTGCTGATGGGCACGCTGGACCTGGTGCTGCTGGGCACCACCCTGGTCGCGGTGGTCGCCGTGGCCGCGCTGATGGGGCTGCTGCTGCCCTCGATCGGCCGGGCCCAGGAGGCGGCGCAGGAGTCGGTCGGGCGGCTCGGCGGTGCGCTGGAAGGCTCGCTGCGCGCCATCCGGACGGTCAAGGCCAGCCGGGCCGAGCAGCGCCAGGCGGCCATGATCACCACGCACGCCCGGGAGTCCGGGCGGCACGGCATCCACGCCGCCCGACGCGCCGCGCTGGTCTGGACCATCTCGTGGACCGGCATCCAGGTCGCGGTGATCGTCATCCTCGGTTTCGGCGCGGCGCGGGCGGAGCGTGGCCTGATCGAGGTGTCCACGCTGATCGCGTTCCTGCTCTACGCCTTCCAACTGATGGGCCCGATCAGCGAGTTGACCCAGAACATGACCGCCATGCAGGCCGGGATCGCGGCGGCCGGCCGGCTGCGCGAGATCGAGGCGATGGCCGTCGAGCCCGGCCCGCCGTCCACCGCCGGCCCGTCGGCAGCCGGCCCGGCGTCGAGCCCGTCGTCCGTCCGCGGCCGGCGGGTGGAGCCGGGCGGGCCGGTACTGACCTTCCAGGGCGTCACCGCGCGGTACGCGCCAGGCGCGCCGCCCGCAGTACGCGACATCGACCTGGAGATCCCGCGCGCCGGGCACACCGCGATCGTCGGACCCTCCGGTGCCGGCAAGACCACCCTCTTCTCGCTGTTGCTGCGCTTCCTCGAACCGGAGCACGGTCGGCTGCTGCTCGACGGCCGTCCGTACCCCGAGCACGCGCCCGGCGAGATCCGTGGCCGGCTGGCCTACGTCGAGCAGGAGGCGCCGGTGGTACCCGGCACCATCGGCGACAACCTGCGCTTCACCCATCCGGACGCCACCGACGGCGAGCTGTGGGCCGCGTTGCGCGCGGTCGACCTGCACGACAAGGTGGGCTCACTCGACCTCGGGCTGGACACGCCCTTGACCGCCACCACCGTCTCCGGGGGCGAGCGGCAGCGCATCGCGCTGGCCCGGGCCGTGCTGCGTACCCCGGACGTGCTGCTGCTCGACGAGGCGACCTCCCAGGTGGACGGTCTGACCGAGGCGGCGGTCGGCCGGTGTGTCCGGCAACGGGCCGAGACCGGCGCGGTGCTCACCATCGCCCACCGGCTGTCGACCGTGCTCGACGCCGGCCAGATCGTCGTGATGGACCGTGGCCGGATCCGCGCCGTCGGTGACCACGCGACCCTGCTGGGCACCGACGAGCTGTACCGGGACCTGGTCGCGTCGCTGCGGATCGGCACCGCTGAGACGGGTCCCGCCCCGGAATCGGGTGGACTGACCGGATCGGGCAGACTGCTCGTACCCCTCGACCGTCTCCCCCAGGAGTGAGCCTCGCCGATGTCGCTGCTCGCCAGATTCAGCCTCGCCAACCGGGGGCTGGTAGCCCTCATCGCGGTGGTGACCATGGCGTTCGGTGCGTACGCCGTGCCGTCGCTGAAGCAGCAACTCCTGCCGTCGCTGGAGTTTCCCGCCGCGTTCATCGTGGCCCCGTATCCCGGCGCCGCGCCGGAGGTCGTCGAGTCCCAGGTGACCGAGCCGATCGAGAACAGCCTGCGGGGCATCCCCGCGCTCGACACCGTGATCTCGACCTCCCGCGAGGGCTTGACCACCATCCAGGTGCAGTACGAGTTCGGCACCGACCTGGACGACGTGGTCAGCAAGATGCAGACCGCGCTGAACCGCACCCGGCTGCCCGAGGGCGTCGACCCGCAGGTGATCGCGGGTAGCACCGACGACCTGCCGGCCGTGGTGCTGGCCGCGACCGGTGGCGGTGACGAACGGGCCCTGGCCGGGAAGCTGCGCGACACCGTGGTGCCCGAGCTGGAGGCGATCGAGGGGGTCCGGAGCGCCGAGCTGACCGGCGTCCGGGACGACCTCGTGGTGATCACGCCGGATCCGGCGAAGCTGGCCAAGGCCAAGGTGCAGCCGACGGCGATCGGCACCGCGCTGAAGGCCAGCGGGGTGGCGGTGCCGGCCGGTGCCGTGCTCGACGGCGAGCGGACGCTGCCGGTGCAGGTCGGTGCCCCGCTGACCACTCTGGACGAGCTGCGTGGGGTGGTCGTCGCGCCGCCCGCCGGCAAGGCCGGACCGGTCCGCCTCGGCGACGTCGCCACGGTCGAGGAGCAGCTCGCCCCGGCCACCGCGATCACCCGTACGAACGGCCTGGAGAGCCTGGGCATCGCGGTCACCGCGGATCCGGGCGGCAACGCGGTGGAGATCTCGCACGCCGTCCGGGACCGGCTCGCCGACCTGCGGGCCGCCACCGGTGCCGAGCTGACCGTCGTGCTCGACCAGGCCCCGTTCGTGGAGAAGTCCATCGAGACGCTGAGCACCGAGGGCCTGCTGGGTCTGATCATGGCCGTGGTGGTCATCCTGGTGTTCCTGCTGTCGGTGCGCTCCACGGTGGTCACCGCGGTCTCCATCCCGCTGTCGGTGGTGGTCGCGCTGCTCGCACTGTGGATCGGCGACTACTCGCTCAACCTGCTCACGCTCGGCGCGTTGACGGTCGCGGTCGGCCGGGTGGTGGACGACTCGATCGTGGTGCTGGAGAACATCAAGCGCCATCTGACCTACGGCGAGCCGAAGCGGGAGGCGATCCTCACCGCCGTCCGCGAGGTGGCCGGGGCGGTCACCGCGTCCACGCTGACCACGGTGGCCGTCTTCGCCCCGATCGCGCTGGTCGGCGGCTTCGTGGGGCAGTTGTTCGCGCCGTTCGCGATCACCGTCACCGTGGCGCTGCTCGCCTCGCTGCTGGTCTCGCTGACGGTGGTCCCGGTGCTCGCGTACTGGTTCCTCAAGCCGGTGGCGGGGGCTGACGGCGCCGCGATCCGCCAGGCCGCCGAGCAGCGCGAGCTGCGCAGCCCGTTGCAGCGGGCGTACCTGCCGGTCATCCGGTTCGCCACCGGCCGGCGGGCGTACCGCTGGGCGACCCTGGCGGCGGGTCTGCTGGTGCTGCTCGGCACCTTCGGCCTGGCCCGCCAGTTGGAGACCAACTTCCTGGACGACTCCGGCCAGGACACCCTCAACATCCGGCAGGAGCTGCCGGTGGGCACCGGGCTGGCCGGCACCGACGCGGCGGCCCGGGAGGTCGAGTCGGTGCTGGCCAGTACGCCGGGCGTGGCGTCGTACCAGGTCACCGCCGGGGGTGGGAACTCGCCCTGGGCCGGCACCGCCGGCAACAACGTGGCCAGCTACTCGCTGCGGCTCGGCGGCGACACCGACGCCAAGCAGATGCGCGACATCCTGCGGGAGCGGTTCGGGGTGCTCGGCCCGGCGGCCGGCGAGATCACCTTCCCGGCCGGGCGGGGCGGCGCCTCCGCCAACGAGCTGGCCGTGGTGGTCCGGGCCGCCGACCCGGAGGTGCTGGCGCGTGCCGCCGCGCAGGCCGAGGCGGCGCTGGCCGGCATCGGGGGCGTCGAGGACGTCTCGACCACGCTGGCCGACCGGGTGCCGCGCGTCGACGTGACCGTGGACCGGGTCGCCGCCAGCCGGGCCGGGCTCACCGAGGTCGCGGTCGGGCAGCTGGTCGCGCAGGCGTTCCGCGGTACGCCACTGGGCCAGGTGAGCCTCGACGGCGGTGCCCGGGACGTGGTGCTGCGGCTGTCGGCGAAGCCGCCGGTGACGGTCGAGGAGCTGCGCGCGCTCCCGGTCGGCCCGGTGAAGCTGGACGACATCGCCGACGTCACGCAGGCCGAGGGGCCGCAGCAGGTCCGGCGGATCGACGGTGAGCGCAGCGTCTCGGTGACCGGCACGGTCACCGGCTCCGACCTCGGCGCGATCAGCACGGAGCTGCAGAGCCGGCTCGACGCGATCGACGTACCGGGTGCCACGCTGACCCTCGGTGGCGTCAGCGCCGAGCAGCGGGACACCTTCGCCGACCTGGGCCTGGCCGTGCTGGCCGCGATCGCGATCGTGTTCCTGATCATGATGGCGACGTTCCGCAGCGTGGTCCAGGCACTGATCCTGCTGGTCTCCGTTCCGTTCGCGGCCACCGGCGCGGTCGCCCTGCTGCTGGTCAGCGGCACCGCGCTGAGCGTGCCGGCGCTGATCGGCGTGCTCATGCTGGTCGGCATCGTGGTGACCAACGCCATCGTGCTGCTGGACCTGGTCAACCAGTACCGGGCCCAGGGGCTCGGCGTGCGGGAGGCGGTGGTCGAGGGCGGGCGGCACCGGCTGCGCCCGATCCTGATGACCGCGATCGCCACCATCTTCGCGCTGATGCCGATGGCCTTCGGGCTCACCGGTGAGGGCGGCTTCATCTCCCGGCCGTTGGCGATCGTGGTGATCGGCGGGCTGCTCAGCTCCACCCTGCTCACGCTGATCCTGGTGCCCACGCTGTACGCGATGGTGGAGGACACCAAGGAGTCGCTGCGCGCGGTGCGCCGGGGTCGCTCCGGTGGCGCGCCGGCCGGCGGGCAGCCGGCCCCCGGTGCGGCGAGCCTCGACGGCCGGGGGCTGGACGCGGCCGAGCGGGTTCCGGTGGGTGCCGCGGTGGGTGCGACGGCGGCCGAGGACCGGAAGCCGGCGAGCCGGCCGGTGCCGGCGGCGCCCTCCGGCGCGCTGATCGACGGCACCGACCAGTTCGAGGTGCTCCGGCTGCCGAAGAGCCGCAACTCGCCGTTCCCGCCCACCGAGTAGTCGGACTACGGAAGGGCCCCCTGTGACGCCGACCGGTGCCGCAGGGGGCCCGGCCAATGCGGGAGCCCGTCCGCGCGTCGGCGGCGCTGTCCGCGCTGCGACTCAACCGCCGAGAACGGCCGGGTAGGGTCCGCCTCGTGGCGTCCACCCTCTCGGTCCTCACCCGCAACCGGAACTTCCGCAATCTCTTCCTGGCCGAGCTGGTGGTCTTCGGCGCCGACTGGTTCGTCATGGTGCCGCTGCTCGTGCTGCTGCCGAAGCTGACCGGCAGCGGGGTGTGGGGTGGCCTGGTGCTCGCCGTGGACACCGGCGTCGTGGCGCTGCTGCTGCCGTACACCGGCACCATCGCGGATCGGTTCGACCGCCGCAAGATCATGATCATCGCGAACGTCGCGGCGCTGGTCGGCGTCCTGCTGCTGCTCGGCGTACGCAGCGCCGGCACGGCCTGGTTGGCGCTGCTGGGCATCGGCGTGGTCGCGGTGGCCAAGGCGTTCTACTCGCCGGCGGCGCAGGCCGCCCTGCCGAACGTGCTCGACCCGGAGGAACTGGCGGCGGGCAACGCGGTGGCCGGGTCGGCCTGGGGCACGATGACCATCGTCGGCGCGTCGCTCGGCGGCATGCTCGACGCCGCCGCCGGGCCGTACGTCTGCTTCTGGGTCGGTGCGGTGGGCCTGGTGGTCGCCGCGGGCCTGGCCACGTTCATCCGTCGGCCGTTGCAGGCCCCACGCGAGCGGGGTGCCGCGCCGCCGCAGACCTGGACGGCCCTCCGTGAGGCGCTGAGCTACATCGGGCACCGCCCGCGGGTGCTGGCGCTGGTGACGGTGAAGTCGGCGGTCGGCCTGGGCAACGGCGTGCTGACCGTCTTCCCGTTGCTCGCCGCGGGCCCGCTCAGTGCCGGCCTGCTGTTCGCGGTACGCGGCGCGGGCGCACTGGTCGGCCCGATCCTGATGCGCCGGGTGCTGACCAACCGGGCCTGGCTGCTGCCGGGACTGGCACTGTCCATGTCGGCCTACGGGCTGGCCTACCTCGGCACCTCGGTGGTGTCCTGGTTCCCGCTGGTGCTGGTGCTGGTCTTCGTGGCGCACTTCGCCGGCGGCAGCAACTGGGTGATGTCGAACTTCGCGTTGCAGGGCGAGGTGCCGGACCGGTTGCGGGGCCGGGTCTTCGCCACCGACATGATGCTGGCGACCCTGGCGATCTCCGTCAGCCAGCTGGTGGTGGCGGCGGTGGTGGACGTGGTGGACGTGCGGGTCGTGCTGGCCGGCTGCGGCCTGGTCACGCTGACCTACGCGGTCGGTTGGCGGATCGCCACCCGGCGGCTCTCGCTCACCACGCCGGCCGCCGCGCCGCAGGGCACCACGGTGCCGTAGCCGCCCGCCGTTGCGGCCCTGCGCCGTCCCAGGAGAAGGGCGGTGGTCCGCGCGGCCGGGCCCGGGCCCTAGCATGGGCCCGTGCCGACCACATTCGCCGCCGGCCCGGTCCGGGTCCGGGTCCCCGCCACCAGTGCGAACCTTGGCCCCGGCTTCGACGCCCTGGGACTCGCCCTAGCGCTCTACGACGACGTGGCCGCCGAGGTGACGTCCGGCGAGGTCACGGTGTCGGTGACCGGGGAGGGCGCCGGCGACCTGCCGGTCGACGACGGGCACCTGGTGGTACGCGCCATGCGGGCGACCTTCGACGTGCTCGGCGGGCAGCCGCCGGGGCTGGCGGTGGAGTGCGTGAACCGCATCCCGCAGGCCCGGGGGCTCGGGTCCTCCTCGGCGGCGATCGTGGCCGGCGTGCTGCTGGCCCGGGCGCTGGTGACCGACGGGGAGCACCGGCTCGACGCCGCTGCCGCACTGCGGCTGGCCGCGCAGCTCGAGGGGCATCCGGACAATGTCGCGCCCTGCCTGCTCGGCGGCTTCACGGTGGCCTGGACGGGACCCTCCGGCGCGCGGGCGGTGGCGCTGCCGGTGGCCGACGGCGTACGCCCGACGGTCTTCGTACCCGCCGAGCGCGGCCTGACCGCGTCCGCCCGTGCGGCACTGCCGGCGACCGTGCCGCACGGCGACGCCGCGTTCAACGCGGGCCGGTCGGCATTGCTGGTGCACGCGCTGACCGCGCAGCCGGCGCTGTTGCTGCCGGCCACCGTCGACCGGCTGCACCAGGATTACCGCGCGCCCTCGATGCCCGGCACGGCGGCGCTGGTCGGTGAGCTGCGTGAGGCCGGTGTGGCGGCCGTGGTCAGTGGGGCCGGCCCGACCGTGCTCGCCCTGTCTGACCTGCCCGAAGGCTTCAACGCGGGAACAGATTGGGAAGTTCTGCGGTTGCCGATAGACGTAAGCGGCGCACAGGTCGAGCGGGGTAGACTCGGACACGCGGAGCGGGACCCTGTTGCCGCAGGTCGGAAGAGTTGATTACGCTCTAGACTTAGCACAGCCGCGAAGCATGCGATCTCCTGCGGGTCGGCGCACCCCCGAAGCTTTCGGCGGTAAGCCCGTCACCCCTGCCTAGGCCCACGCCGCACCGCAGTCTTCACCGGTCGCCGCAGACGGCGAAACCCGCTCACCGGCTCCCCTGGTGGGTCGGGCAACCGACCGGCTGCTGTGTCACAGACTCCCGCAAAGCGTCATGCGAGGCGGGTGCACCGAGGCCGCCCGGCCACCTGTTTGTCGATTCCGGGCAGTCCCGGCCTATCGAGGGAAGGAATCCATTGAGCGACACCACCGACGTGACGTCGGATGTTTCCAACGTCGCTGGCGATGCCACCACAGCTGCCCCTGCCCGCCGCAGGCGCAGCGGCACGGGCCTGTCGGCGATGCTGCTGCCGGAGCTGCAGAGCCTGGCCGCGTCGCTCGGCATCTCGGGCACGGCTCGCATGCGCAAGGGTGAGCTGATCAGCGCGATCACCGAGCGGCAGGGCGGCGCTGCCGGGGCCCCTCGACCACGGGCCGAGGTCGCGGCGGCCGCCGCCCCGGTTCGCGAGGAGGTCCACGCGGAGGTACGCGAGGCGGGCGAGCGGCCGGAGGCCGAGCGGCGTGCCGAGCAGCCAGCGGCGAGCGTGGAGGCCGAGGGCCGTACCCGGACCCGGCGCAGCCGGGCCGCCGTGGCGGAGCCCCGGGCCGAGGAGGCCGCTGCCGAAGCCGGCGAGCGGGCCGAGGGCCGGACCGGCCGCGACCGCGGTGAACGGGCCGAGCGGGCCGCCGACCGTGCCGAGCGCGGTGAGCGCGCCGAGCGCGGTGAGCGTGCCGCCGAGCGTGGCGACCGGGCCGAGCGTGGTGAGCGTGCCGCCGAGCGTGGCGACCGTGCCGAGCGTGGCGACCGTGCCGAGCGCGGCGAGCGTGCCGAGCGCGGCGAGCGTGCCGAGCGCGGTGACCGTGGCGAGCGTGGGCAGCGTGCCGACCGGGACAACGGGCAGCGTGCCGACCGGGACAACGCGCAGCGTGCCGACCGGGACAACGACGGCGACGACGACGGCGAGGGCGGTGGCCGGCGCGGCCGGCGCAGCCGCTTCCGGGACCGCCGGCGGGGCCGGGGCGAGCGCGGCGAGTCCGGTGGCGACGGCGGCCGCGAGCCGCAGGTCGGCGAGGACGACGTGCTCGTCCCCGTGGCCGGCATCGTCGACGTGCTCGACAACTACGCCTTCGTCCGGACCACCGGCTACCTGGCCGGCCCGAACGACGTGTACGTGTCGATGTCCCAGATCAAGAAGTACGGCCTGCGGCGCGGTGACGCGATCACCGGCGCGGTGCGGGCCGCCCGCGACGGCGAGCAGCGGCGCGACAAGTACAACCCGCTGGTCCGGCTGGACACCATCAACGGGATGGAGCCGGACGAGGCCAAGCGGCGGCCGGAGTTCTACAAGCTCACCCCGCTGTACCCGCAGGATCGGCTGCGGCTGGAGACCGAGCCGCACATCCTCACCACCCGGGTGATCGACCTGGTCATGCCGATCGGCAAGGGCCAGCGGGCGCTGATCGTCTCGCCGCCGAAGGCCGGTAAGACGATGGTGCTGCAGGCGATCGCGAACGCGATCACGCACAACAACCCGGAGTGCCACCTGATGGTGGTGCTGGTCGACGAGCGGCCCGAAGAGGTCACCGACATGCAGCGGTCGGTGAAGGGCGAGGTCGTCGCGGCCACGTTCGACCGTCCGCCGCAGGACCACACCACCGTCGCCGAGCTGGCGATCGAGCGGGCCAAGCGCCTGGTCGAGCTGGGCCACGACGTGGTCGTGCTGCTCGACTCGGTGACCCGGCTGGGTCGGTCGTACAACCTGGCGGCGCCGGCCAGCGGCCGGATCATGTCGGGTGGTATCGACTCCACCGCGCTCTACCCGCCGAAGCGGTTCCTCGGCGCGGCCCGCAACATCGAGAACGGCGGCTCGCTGACCATCCTCGCCACCGCGCTGGTGGAGACCGGTTCCATGGCGGACACGGTCATCTTCGAGGAGTTCAAGGGCACCGGTAACGCGGAGTTGAAGCTGGACCGGAAGATCGCCGACAAGCGGACCTTCCCGGCCATCGACATCCACCCGTCCGGTACGCGCAAGGAGGAGATCCTGCTCGCGCCGGAGGAGCTGGCCATCGTGCACAAGCTCCGCAAGGTGCTGCACTCGCTGGACTCGCAGGCGGCGCTCGACCTCCTGCTGGACCGGCTCAAGCAGTCCCGGACCAACATCGAGTTCCTGATGCAGATCGCCAAGTCGACGCCGGGGGAGTGACCCTCCCCGGAAAAGCGACATGAGGGGGCGCAGCCGCTCGGCTGCGCCCCCTCAGCTTCACCACCACCGGTGCCCGCGACAGTGCGCCGTCGGTGCCCCGGGCGGGGCACACGGAGGGGCCGGCCGGGCCAGGTGAATGCCCGGCGCGGGGGCGGGAATGCGGCAGGCGAGACGTACGTTGTCGATGCCGGACCAGCAGTGCGGCCCGATTTCCGGGCTGGCGTACGCCCGTGGCACACTGGTCAATCGGCCACCGGTTCCGGTTCCCGCCCTCAACCGGCGCGCACCACGCGACGGGGGCGACCCGGCGACCACCCACGAAAGGACCGAGGCGACATGAAGCCCAACATCCACCCGGAGTACGTGACCACCGACGTCACCTGCTCCTGCGGCAGCACCTTCACCACCCGCAGCACCGCCAAGGGCGGCTCGATCCACGTCGAGACCTGCAGCGCCTGCCACCCGTTCTACACCGGCAAGCAGCGCGTCCTGGACACCGCTGGGCGGGTCGCGAAGTTCCAGCAGAAGTACGCCAAGGTTCAGGCCAAGAAGGCCAAGTAGCTCCTCGTTCGACGCCCGCGTCCGGTTTCCGCCGGGCGCGGGCGTCGTCCGTCTATGCCCCGGGGTTTCCCGTCAGTCTCTAAGGAGCGATCCCAGCATGAGCAGTGAGCGCCTGGCCGCCCTCCTCGACGAGTACGCCGAGCTGGAGAAGCGGCTGGCTGACCCCGCCATCCACGCCGACCAGGGCACCGCCCGCCGGGTCGGTCGCCGGTACGCCGAACTGGTCCCGCTGCACAAGGCCGCCGCCGAGCTGGAGCAGGCCCGGGCGGATCTGGCCGCCGCGCGGGAACTGGCCGCCGAGGACGCCTCCTTCGCGGGCGAGGCCGAGGCGATCGGGGCGACCCTGCCGGGGCTGGAGGAACGGCTGGCTGAGCTGCTCATCCCGCGCGACCCGCACGACGCCAAGGACGTCATCGTCGAGATCAAGGCCGGCGAGGGCGGCGAGGAATCCGCGCTGTTCGCCGGCGACCTGCTGCGCATGTACACCCGGTACGCGGAGCGGCGTGGCTGGCTCACCGAGGTGATCGACGCCCAGGAGTCCGACCTCGGCGGGGTCAAGGACGTCTCGCTGGCCATCAAGACCAAGGGCGTGCCCGAGGGCGGCAACGGCGTCTGGTCCCGGTTGAAGTGGGAGGGCGGCGTGCACCGGGTGCAGCGGGTCCCGGTCACCGAGTCGCAGGGGCGCATCCACACCAGCGCCGCCGGGGTGCTGGTGCTGCCCGAGGCCGAGGAGGTCGACGTCACCATCGACCCCAACGAACTGCGGATCGACGTGTTCCGCTCGTCCGGGCCCGGCGGCCAGTCGGTGAACACCACCGACTCGGCGGTGCGGATCACGCACCTGCCCACCGGCATCGTGGTGTCCTGCCAGAACGAGAAGTCCCAGTTGCAGAACCGGGAACAGGCCATGCGGATCATGCGCGCACGGTTGCTCGCCGCCGCCCAGGAGCAGGCCAACGCAGCGGCGTCGGACGCCCGCAAGGCCCAGGTACGCACGGTGGACCGCTCCGAGCGGATCCGCACGTACAACTTCCCGCAGAACCGGATCACCGACCACCGGATCGGGTACACCGCGTACAACCTCGACCTGGCGCTGGCCGGAGACCTGGACGGCGTGCTCGACGCGCTCGGCGAGGCCGACCGGGCCGCCCGGTTGGCCGGCGACCCGGAGCTGGCCCGTCGCTGATCCTGGTCAGGAGGTACGCGGCCGAACCTTGGTCCGCAGCATCTCGCGGTCGGCGGCCTCGAAGGCGGCACTGAGTGCGTCCCGCTGGCCGGGGCCGCCGACACCCACCTCGGAGAAGCCGATGCTGACGCCGACCGGCGTACCGGGGACGAGGGATTCCCAGTCCTCGCTGCATACCGCGGCGTCGATGCGGCGGGCCACCTCGGCCGCCTCGGCCATCCCCGCCCCGGGCAGCACCACCACGAACTCGTCGCCGCCGTAGCGGGCCACGAAGTCGCCCCGGCGCATCACCCTGTTGATCACCCCGGCGACCCGCTGGAGGACCAGGTCCCCCGAGTGGTGGCCGTGGCGGGTGTTGACCGCCTTGAACCCGTCCAGGTCACAGACGCCGATCACCACGCGCTCACCGCGAGCGACCACCGCGGCGATGTAGCGCTCCAGCCGGCGTCGGTTCGGCAGCCCGGTCAACGGGTCGGTCAGCGCCTCGCCCTCGAACCGGGCCGCCTCGCGGCGCATCTCCTCGTGGTCGATCCGGGCCGCGATGCCGTCGATGTAGACGTCGCGGAGCCGGTCGTGCCGCTGGGCGGCGAGCCGGAAGGCCAACCGGTCGGCCCGGTGTGCGGCCGCGTGGTCGCCCGCCCGGGCCAGCGCCATGCTGCGCAGCCGGGCCGGCTCGGCCGCACCGAGCGTCTCGGCGGAGACCAGGACGGCGTCCAGCCGGGTGACCGCCTCGATCGGCCGTCCGATGGCGATGGCCAGGCAGACCTGACCCAGCTGGCGCATGTCGCGGGCGCGGGCGCTGTCCGCGCCGTGCCCGAGCAGCCGGGCCGGATCCGTGCCCGGGGCGGCGACGGTGTCACCGAGCGCCGCCCGGCGGGCCGCCGCGTAACCGTAGGCGGCGAGGCTGCTGGGCCGCAGCTGGTCGGCGCGCCCGACGGCCACGAACCGGTCCAGGTCGGTGGCGACGTCCCGCAGTACGCGCAGGCAGCCGTCGCTGTCGCCGGTGTGGTCCAGGGCGACCGCGTTGCGCAGCCGGATGCCCGGGGCGGCGAACGTCTCCTCGGGAATCCCGGCGGCGGTGCCGAGCTGTCGGGCGCGCTCGATCGCACCGAGCGCGTACCCGTGGAAGCTCAGGTAGGAGTAGGCCATCGCCAGGTCGTGCCAGCCCCACGCGGTGTCCCGGTCCGGGTCGTCCACCGCGCCCAACGCCCGCGCGGCCTTCACCAGGTGCGTGACGCAGCGGTCCAGCGCGCCCTGATGGTGTGCGGCCAGCGCGGCCAACGCGTTGAGGTGCCCGTGCAGGTAGGGCTCGGCGAGGTCGCGGACCGCGGCGGACGCCTCCTCGATGGCCCGGGTGTACTCGGCGGTCCGGCCGAGGTTGATCAGCGCGGAGAGGCGCTGTACGAGCGCGTCGGCCCGGGCGTGCGGGTCCCGGGTGCCGCGCAGCACCCGCTCCAGGATCGTGTACGCCTCGGTCGAGCGGCTCATCTCCTGCAACGCCCGCGCCTTCGTCAGGGCGTCAACCTGGTCATCGACCCGGCCGAGCCAGCCCACCCGCGACCTCCCGTCGGTGTGTCGCTGGCTGCACCGGCGTATGCACGTGCACCGCGACGATTCATGATTATCGCGTGACCTCTGTGCCGCAACACCCGTCCGAAGGGACGAGACGACACCGTCCCTCTCCCGTGGTGGCCCGGGCCGCTCGCGGCCTCGCCGACGCCGGGGTCGCCTCCGCCCGGGCCGAGGCGGAGCTGTTGGCCGCGTACGTGCTCCAGGTGCCGCGCGGGCGGCTGGCCCTCGCGGACGGATTCACCGACGGGCAGTTGGACCGCTACCAGGCGCTGGTGGCCCGGCGGTCCCGGCGCGAGCCGTTGCAGCATCTCACCGGCAGCGCCGGTTTCCGGCATCTGGAGCTGGCCGTCGGGCCGGGTGTCTTCGTGCCGCGCCCGGAGACCGAGCTGCTCGCCGGCTGGGGTGTCGAGCAGGCCCGGGCCGTCGAGCGGAACCCGGCCGGCGACCGCGCCGAGCCGCTGGTGGTGGATCTGTGCAGCGGGTCCGGGGCGATCGCGTTGTCGGTGGCTCAGGAGGTGCCGGCCGCCCGGGTGGTGGCGGTGGAACGCTCGCCCGCCGCGCTGTCCTGGCTGCGCCGCAACGCGGCGGCCCGGGTCGCCGCCGGGGACCGGCCGATCGAGGTGGTCGAGGCGGACGTGACCGATCCCGACCTGCTGGCCGAGTTGACCGGCCGGGTCGACGTGCTGCTCTGCAACCCGCCCTATGTCCCGCAGGCGGTGGCCGTACCGCCGGAGGTGGCCGGGCACGACCCGGCGGAGGCGGTGTTCGGCGGGGCGGACGGCCTGGCCGTGCTCCGGCCGGTGGTCGACCGCGCGGCGACCCTGTTGCGACCGGGTGGCGTCCTCGGCGTCGAGCACGACGACACGCACGGCACGGTGGTGCCCAGGCTGCTCGCCGCGGACGGCCGGTACGCGGCGATCGCCGAGCACCACGACCTCGCCGGCCGACCCCGCTTCGCCACGGCGTCCCGCCGGGCGGACCGCCCGCAACCGGACTCGGCCGTGACGTGGCAGACTGGCTCCTCGTGATGCTCTACGACTGCCGGTCGCTCGCCGACCGGGACCGCGGCATCGCTGCGGCCATCGAGGCGGTTCGCAACGGCGAACTGGTCGTCCTGCCGACCGACACGGTCTACGGGATCGGCGCGGACGCCTTCACCCCGTACGCGGTCAAGGCGCTGCTGGACGCCAAGGACGCGCCGCACGCGCCACCACCGGTGCTGATCGGCTCCCGGCACACCCTCGACGGCCTGGTCTACACGCTGCCGCCGGCCGCCCGCGACCTGGTCGAGGCGTTCTGGCCGGGCGCGCTGACCATCCTGGTGAAGCACTCCGCGAGCCTGCGGTGGGATCTGGGTGACGACAGCGGCACGGTGGCGGTCCGGATGCCGCTGCACCCGGTGGCGCTGGAGGTGCTGCGGGAGACCGGCCCGATGGCCGTCGCCGCGGCCAACAAGTTCGGCCAGCCGGCCGCGCTCACCGCCGACGAGGCGCGTGACCAACTGGCCTACTCGGTGCGGGCGTACCTGGAGGCCGGGCCGGCGGTGGATCCGGTGCCGAGCACGATCGTGGACCTGACCGGCGAGGTGCCGGTGCTCGTCCGGGAGGGGGCCATCGACCTCGACCGGCTCCGCGACGTGGTGCCGGACCTGCGTGAGAGCCAGGTGGCGTGAGTGCCTCCGTTCACCGTCCTGCACGTCTGCATGGGAAACATCTGCCGCTCGCCGATGGCCGAGCGGCTGCTCGGCCTCGCGGTGGGGGAGCGGCTGGCCCGGCGTGACGTCGACCCGGCCCGGGCCGAGGAGTTGCTGCACAGCCACAGCGCGGGCACCGGTGGCTGGCACGCCGGTGAGGAGATGAACCCACCGGCCGCCCGCCAGGTGACCACCCGGGGCGGCAGCGTCGCCGGCTTCGCCGCGCGCAAGCTGCGCTCCGACCACATCGACGCGGCCGACCTGGTCCTGACCGCCACCGCCGACCAGCAGGAGTACGTGGTGGCGCTGCGTCCCGACGCCGCGTCCCGCACGTTCGTGCTGGGCGAGTTCGGCCGGCTGCTGGCCGGCCTGGATCCGGCCACGCTGCCGCCGGCCGAGGCGACCCCGGAGGCGGTCTACGCCCGGGGCGCGGCGCTGGTCGAGGCGGCGCACGCGGCCCGGCTGGGCACCACCCCGCTGCCCACCGACGACCTCGACGACCCGTGGGGGCGCGGCGACCAGTGCTTCAGCCGGGTGGCCGACGAGATCGAGGAGACGGTTCATCCGCTCGCGGCGGCCCTGCTGCCCTGACCGCGGGTCGGGTTCCGGCCGTGACACCCACCCGTGCGAATTTCCTCCGGGTTTGAGGGAAAAGCGCGGCAGAAAAGGCGATTAGCGCCATTCTGGGAGGGTCCTGCCGGCTCCTGCGGGGAGAGCTGATGACCCGGGCGATCCTGCCGAAAGTGTTCACCGTCCTGCTGTCCGGCGCGCTGGCCGGCCTGGTACTGGCGACGGCGGCGCTGCCGGCCGCGCTGGTGTTCGGCATCGGCTTCGCGTCGCTCTCCGGGCCGTACGCGGAGCTGCCCAGCACGCTGCGTACGCCACCGACGGCCCAGCGGTCCAACCTGTACGCCAACGACGGCACCACCCTGATCACGTCCTTCTACCAGGAGGACCGGGTGGACGTGCCGCTGGACGACGTGGCGCCGGTGATGCGGCAGGCGATCATCGCCGCCGAGGACATCCGGTTCCACGAACACCGGGGGGTGGACCTCCGGGGTGTGGTGCGGGCCTTCGCCGTCAACCAGGGTGCCGGCTCCACCCGACAGGGTGCGTCCACGTTGACCATGCAGTACGTCCGTAACGTGCTGAGCACCGACCCTCGGCTGAGCGAGGCGCAACGGGCCGCGGCCACCGAGGTGAACCCCGCCCGCAAGATTCAGGAGATGCGCTACGCGCTGGCGCTGGAGCGGGAGCTGACCAAGGACCAGATCCTGACCCGGTACCTCAACATCGCCTACTTCGGGGCCGGGGCGTACGGCATCGCCGCCGCCAGCAAGCGTTACTTCTCCACCTCCCCGGCCGACCTCACGTTGGCCCAGGCGGCGTTGCTGGCCGGGCTGGTCCGGTCCCCGAACACCGACGACCCGATCAACGGGGACGCGGACGCCGCCACGGCCCGCCGCGCGTACGTGCTGGACCGGATGGTCGAGTCGGGTCAGGTCGCCCCGGAGGCGGCGGCCGGCGCCAAGGCCGAGCCGCTGGACCTGCGCCCGCACGAGACCCCGAACGACTGCACGGCGGTGCCCGAGGGGCACAACGACTGGGGCTTCTTCTGCGACTGGTTCACCCGCTGGTGGAACGACCAGCAGGCCTTCGGCGGCAGCGTCGACGAACGGCAGCGCACCCTGCGCCGGGGCGGCTTCAGCATCGTCACCTCACTCGACCCGGCCGTGCAGGAGGCCACCACCGAGCAGGTCCAGCGGATCTACTCCGTCAAGAACCGGTTCGCCGCGCCGACCGCCGTGGTCCAGCCGGGCACCGGGCGGGTCCTCGCCATGTCGGTCAACCGCGTCTACAGCGTGGCGGCCAACCCGCCTCGGCAGAAGAACCACCCGAACACCGTCAACCAACTCGTCGCCGGGGGCGGCACGATCGTCGGGTACCAGGCCGGGTCCACGTTCAAGCTCTTCACCATGCTGGCCGCCCTGGAGGCCGGGCTGCCGCTGCGGACCCAGTTCGACGCCCCGTCGCGGATCGTCACCGACTACAAGGTCAGCGGGAACGCGAGCTGCGGCGGCTACTGGTGCCCGGCGAACGCCAGCACGTCGATGAGCGGCGAGCACGACATGTGGACGGCGTTCGGCCGCTCGGTCAACACGTACTTCGTCTGGCTGACCGAGCGGATCGGCGCGGACCGGGTGGTGGAGATGGCCGAGCGGCTCGGCATCGTGCTGCGGGCCGAGGACGACGCGCTGCTGGCCCGGCACGGCGCACGCGAGTGGGGGCCATTCACCCTGGGCGTGGCCGCCACCACCCCGCTGGACCTGGCCGGCGCGTACGCCACAGTGGCGGCCGAGGGGACCTGGTGCGCGCCCACTCCGATCACCTCGATCACCGACGCGGCCGGCCGGCGGGTGACCGCCGGGCAGCCGGACTGCCGGCAGGTGCTCGACGTCGACGTGGCCCGTGCGGCGGCGGACGCGGCCCGCTGCCCGGTCGGCGACCAGTCCATGTACCACGCCTGCGACGGCGGCACGGCGACCCGACTGCGCGGCCAGCTCGGCCGGCCGGTGGCCGGCAAGACCGGCAGCTCCGAGGGGTACGCCACGGAGACCGTGGTGGCCTTCACCCCGCAGTTGGCGGTCGCCATGATGGCGGCCAATCCCGACGAGCCCCAGGACGGGGTCGGCGCGAAGGTGCAGGCCGACATGGTGGAGGCGGTGGCGGAGACGCTCGCCTTCGGCCTGCGGGACCAGCCGGTACGCGACTTCGTGCCGCCCAGCGAGCGGACCGCGTACCGGGTCGGCGGGGACCGCTCCGGCAACTGAGCCTCACCGTGGCGGCTGGGCCTCCGCGGCGAACTGCTCGGCGCCCTCGGCGATGTTGCGGGCCATCCCGCCGAAGACCAGCGCGTGGAACGGCGCCACCGCGGCCCAGTACGCGTGCCCGGCCAGCCCCCGCGGCAGGAACACCGCCCGCTGCCGGTACTGGACCTGCCCGGCACCGTCCCGCCGCACCTGCATCTCCAGCCAGGCCCGGCCGGGCAGCCGCATCTCGGCGCGCAGCCGCAGCAGCTCGCCCGGCACGATCTCCTCCACCCGCCAGAAGTCCAGCGCCTCGCCCACCCGCAGGTGGTGCGGGTGGCGCCGGCCGCGGCGCAGCCCCACCCCGCCGACCAGCCGGTCCAGCCAGCCCCGCACCGACCAGGCCAGCGGGAACGAGTACCAGCCGTGCTCGCCACCGACGCCCTCGATCACCCGCCAGAGCGCCTCCGGTGACGCCGCCACCGCCCGTTCGCGCAGGTCGGTGTAGGCCGTGCCGCCGCTCCAGTCGGGATCGCTGGGCAGCGGCTCGGCCGGTGCGTCCGGGCCGGCCGCGGTCGACCAGCGGGTCTCCACCTCCGCGTCGCGTACCCGGGTCAGGGCCAGCTCGACCGCCCGGTCGAAGCCGGTCAGCCCGCCCGGTGGGTCCGGCAGGTACGCCGCGATGTCGTGCTCGTGCGCGACCGCCTCGTGCACCAGGCTGGCCACCAGCGGCCGGGCGAGCGCGTTGGGTACCGGGGTGACCAACCCGACCCAGTACGAGGAGAGCGCGGGCGTCAGCGGACGGACGGGCACGAGCAGCCGGCGGGACAGCCCGGCCACCCGGGCGTAGCGTTGCATCATCTCGCCGAAGGTGAGCACGTCCGGGCCGGCGATGTCGAAGCCGCGGTTGACCTCCGGCGGCAGGCCCGCGCAGCCGACCAGGTAGCGCAGCACGTCGTCGACCGCGATCGGCTGGATCCGGTTGGCGACCCAGCGCGGGGTGACCATCACCGGCAGCCGCTCGGTCAGGTGCCGCAGCATCTCGAACGACGCGGAGCCCGAGCCGATGATCACCGCCGCCCTCAGGACCACCGTCGGCACGCCGCTGTCCAGCAGGATCCGCCCCACCTCGCTGCGGGAGCGCAGGTGCGCCGAGGTGGCCGCGTCGCCGGCCGCCAGCTCCGGCCCACCCAGGTAGACGATCCGGCGTACGCCCGCGGCGTGGGCCGCCGCCGCGAAGGCCGTGGCGGCCCGCCGGTCGGCGGCCTCGAAGCCGGGCTGCCCGAGCGAGTGCACCAGGTAGTACGCCACGTCGACGCCGTCGAACACCCCGGTCAGGGTTTCCGGTCGGCTCAGGTCACCCTCGATCACCTCGACCCGGGACACCCACGGCACGTCGCGGAGCCGGCCGGCCCGGCGGGCCAGGCAGCGCACCTCGTTTCCCTCGGCCAGCAGGCGGGGCGCAAGCCGCCCACCGATGTAACCGGTCGCGCCGGTGACCAGGCATCTCATGGTCTCCAGTCTGGGGCCGCCTAGACTCTGGCGCTGTGGAGACCGCTAAGGGCACCTTCTGGGGGCCGGACTTCGAGCAGCTCAGCACCACCGACCCGGAAATCGCGGAGGTGGTGCTCGGCGAACTCGACCGGCTGCGCGGCGGCCTGCAACTGATCGCCAGCGAGAACCTCACCTCGCCGGCGGTGCTGGCCGCGCTGGGTTCGACGCTGACCAACAAGTACGCCGAGGGCTACCCGGGGCGGCGCTACTACGGTGGCTGCGCGCAGGTGGACCGGGCCGAGGAGATCGGCATCGCCCGGGCGAAGGAGTTGTTCGGCGCCGAGCACGCCAACCTCCAGCCGCATTCCGGAGCGAGCGCCAACCTGGCCGCGTACGCCGCGCTGGTGCAGCCGGGCGACACCGTGCTGGCGATGGAACTGCCGCACGGCGGGCACCTGACCCACGGCAGCCGGGTGAACTTCTCCGGCCGGTGGTTCCAGACCGTCGGCTACACCGTCCGGCGGGACACCGAGCTGATCGACTACGACGAGGTACGTGACCTGGCCCGTACCCACCGGCCCAAGATGATCATCTGTGGCGCGACGGCGTACCCGCGGCTGATCGACTTCGCCCGGTTCCGGGAGGTCGCCGACGAGGTCGGCGCGTACCTGATGGTGGACGCCGCGCACTTCATCGGGCTGGTCGCCGGGCAGGCCATCCCGTCGCCGGTGCCGTACGCCGACGTGGTCTGCGCCACCACCCACAAGGTGCTGCGCGGTCCGCGCGGCGGCATGATCCTCTGCCGCGAGTCACTGGCCGAGCGGATCGACAAGGCGGTCTTCCCGTTCACCCAGGGGGGCCCGCTGATGCATGCCGTGGCGGCCAAGGCCGTCGCGTTGCGCGAGGCGGCGCAGCCGGAGTACCGGACGTACGCCGCGCAGGTGGTGGCCAACGCGCGGGCGCTCGCCGACGGGCTGGCGGCCGAGGGGATGCGCCCGGTCTCCGGTGGCACGGACACCCACCTGGCCCTGATCGACCTGCGGGATCTCGGGGTGACCGGGGCCGAGGCCGAGGCGCGGTGCGACGTGGCGACGATCACGCTGAACAAGAACGCCATTCCGTACGACCCGCAGAAGCCGATGGTCGCCTCGGGAATCCGGGTGGGCACGCCGAGTATCACCACACAGGGTCTGGGGGAGGCGCAGATGCGTCAGGTCGCGGAGCTGATCGGCCGGGCGGTGCGAACCGATCCGGCGGCCCCGGGCGGGGCCGACGAGTTGACCCGGATCGCCGCCGACGTGGCCGAGCTGGTCGCCGACTTCCCGGCGTACCCCCGATGACCGCGCCCCGCGCCGGTGAGCCCGGCGTACCCCCGATGTCCGCGCCTCGTGCGGGGGAGCCCGGCGCCATCCGGGCCCGCCTGCCGCATCTGCGCCTGCCGCTGCTCGCTTGCGCCGTGCTGGCCGTGGTCGGGGTACCGGCGGCCGCCCTGCTGCGTGGCCCGACCGGCGCGGCCGGGGTGGCCGCCGGGATCGCCCTGGTCATCGTCAGCTACCTGATCTCCAGCCTCTCGGTGGCCTGGGCCGACGCGGTGCACCCGAAGTTGATCATGTCGGTGGGGCTGCTCACCTACGTCACGAAGATCGTCTTCCTGGGTGTGGCGCTGGCGGCCGTGGCGGCCACCGGTTGGTCGGGATTGCCGGACATGGGCGTGTCGATCATCGCGGCCGTGGTGGTATGGACCGGAGCCCACCTGACCTGGGCGTTGCGCTCCCCGCTGCCCACCGTGGACCGCTCGGCGGAGCACTGACCGTACGGCTGGCGTTTCCCGGGCGTTTCATCCTCCTGTTCTGCTGGCCGTTCAGGAGTAGGCTGACCCCGGCTTGACGCGCCCGTACCCGCCGCCCGCACGCTGCTCGCAGTGTGGGGGGTGCCGCACACTCGCGGCACACCCGGCTGATAGTGTTCGCCTCGTCATGGCCGACAACCCTCACCCCGGAAGCTCCGACGAGCACTCGTCGGAAGGCGTTGCCGGAGCCGTCATCGGCTACCTGCTCGCCGGCATCGTGGTGTGGGGATTCCTCGGCTGGTTGGCGGGGGAACTCCTCGGCTTTCCGACCGGCATCGGGATCGGTGTGGGCATGATGCTCGGCGCAGCCGGAGCGATCTACCTGATCATGAAGAGGCTCGGTGCCTGAGTTCCGGCACGCGCGGGTCTGTCGAGTGCGGAGGATGACACGGTGAGCGGACAGTTGATCGCCGCTGAGGGCCTTCCCTGGCCTCCCAGGGTCGAAGATTTCTACCCGCCGGACCTGGCCGGCCCGTGGGTCACCAAGTTCACCCTCATGATCTGGCTGGCTGTCGGACTCCTGATCATCTTCTTCATGGCCACCTACCGGAACCCGAAGCTGGTGCCGAGCAAGGGCCAGTGGATGGCGGAGTCGCTCTACGGCCTGGTGCGGGACAACATCGTCCGCGAGCAGATGGGCAACGCCGGCATCCGGTTCGCGCCCTACTTCACCGTGCTGTTCGCCTTCATCGCGCTGACGAACCTCTTCGGCATCGTGCCCGGCCTGCAGATCTCGCCGAACTCGCACATCGCCTTCCCGATCGTGCTGACCGCGATCACCTACGTGATGTACCTCTACATCGGCGTCCGCAAGCACGGCCTGGGCCGCTACCTCAAGCAGAACCTGATCATCCCCGGCGTGCCGTGGCCGATGCACTTCCTGCTGATCCCGATCGAGTTCCTGCAGAACTTCATCAACCGGCCGGTCACCCTGGCGGTGCGACTCTTCGCGAACATGTTCGCCGGTCACCTGATCCTGCTGGTGTTCACCGTCGGCGGCTTCGTCATGCTCGCCTCGGACAACGTCTTCATCCAGGTGACGTCGGTCTTCTCGTTCCTGATGGCGATCCTGATGGCCTTCTTCGAGGTGCTGGTCGCGCTGCTGCAGGCGTACGTCTTCGTCACCCTGTCCGCCAACTACGTCGGCAGCTCGCTCGCCGCCGAGCACTGATCCACGCAGACCCGGCGGGCCGCCCGGCCCGACAAAGCTTCCGGTAAGACCGCGTACGCGTGAGACCTCACGCGTCTACTAGGAGGAATACCCGCAATGACTGCACTTGCCGCCATCGAGGGCAGCGTCAACACCATCGGCTACGGCCTCGCCGCCATCGGCCCCGGTATCGGTGTCGCCCTGATCTTCGCGGCCTACATCCAGGCCAGCGCCCGCCAGCCGGAGTCCGCCGGCTACAACCGCACCTGGCTGGTCCTGGGCTTCGCGCTGGTCGAGGCGCTTGCGCTGTTCGGCCTGGTGCTTGCCTTCGCCGTCGGCGGCTGACGCGCCACACTCCTCGACCTGGAGGTCTGACATGTTCATCGCCGCCGAAGGCGTGGAGCACCACCCGCTCGTGCCGATCTGGCAGGAGCTGGTCATCGGGTCGATCGCCTTCGCCCTGCTCTGCTTCGTCCTGCTGAAGTTCGTCATGCCGCGCATGGAGGCGATGTACCAGGCGCGGGTCGACGCGATCGAGGGCGGCCTCAAGCGTGCCGAGGCTGCTCAGGCCGAGGCCAACCAGCTGCTCGAGCAGTACCGCGCCCAGCTCGCCGAGGTGCGTACCGAGGCCGCTCGGATCCGGGACGACGCCCGCGCCGACGCCGAGTCGATCCGTACCGACATCCTGGCCAAGGCCCGGGAGGAGTCCGACCGGATCATCGCCGCCGGCCGGGAGTCGCTGGCCGTGGAGCGCCAGACCACCGTGCGCGAGCTGCGCGCGGAGGTCGGCGGCCTCGCGGTCGACCTGGCCAGCCGGATCGTGGGCGAGTCGCTCGCCGACGAGGCCCGCCGCAAGGGCACCGTCGAGCGGTTCCTCACCGATCTCGAGAGCGCGGGGGCCCGCTGATGCAGGCCGCCAGCCGGGAGTCCTACACCGCCGCCCACACGCGGCTGGAGGAGTACGTCCGGGGTGCCGAGCCGTCGGCGGTGGCCACCACCGGCGGCGAGCTGCTCGCCGTGGCGGATCTGCTGCGGCGCGAGGTCCGGCTGCGCCGGGCGCTCTCCGACCCGGCCCGTGAGGGTGCGGATCGGAGCGGGCTGCTGACCGGGGTGCTCTCCGGCAAGGTCGGCGCGGACGCGCTCGACCTGCTCGGCACGCTGGTCGCCGGCCGGTGGTCGGCGCCCTCGGAACTGCTCGAGGGTGCCGAGCGGCTGGGCGTGCAGGCCCTGCTCGCCAGCGCCGACCGGGCCGGCGAGCTCGGCGAGGTGGAGGACGAGCTGTTCCGCTTCGGCCAGGTGGTCGCCGCGGATTCCCAGCTGTCCAACGCCCTGTCCGACCCGATCGCGTCGGTGGCCCAGCGGGCCGAGCTGGTCGGGATGCTCCTTTCGGACAAGGCCCGGCCGGTGACGGTGCGGCTGGTGGAGGCGGCCCTGGCCGGCTTCGGCGGCCGGTCGTTCTCCGCCGCGCTGACCCGGTTGGTGGAGCTGGCGGCGGAGCGGCGCGACCGGCAGGTCGCGTACGTGACCGTCGCGGCACCGCTCACCGAGGACGAGGAACGCCGGCTGGGTGACCAGCTCTCGGCCATCTACGGCCGGGCGGTCGCCGTGAAGCTTACGGTTGACCCGACGATCCTCGGCGGAGCGAGCGTCCGGGTGGGTTCGGACCTGTACGACGGGACGATCCTGCGCCGCCTCAACGAGACCCGTAACGCGCTCGCGAAGCGCTGACCAGCACCCCGCGAAGCGCCCGGAATGACAGTCGACCCAAGGACCGGTCGGTACTAGGTATCCCGGGCCCCTGATACTTAAGGAAGCAGAGGATGGCCGAGCTGACCATCTCGACGGAGGAGATCCGCGGCGCCCTGGAGCGCTACGTCTCCTCCTACTCGCCCGACGTCTCCCGCGAGGAGGTCGGCACCGTCGCTGACACCGGTGACGGCATCGCCCACGTCGAGGGCCTGCCCTCGACCATGACCAACGAGCTGCTGGAGTTCGAGGACGGCACGCTCGGCGTGGCGCTGAACCTCGACGTCCGGGAGATCGGTGTCGTCGTCCTCGGCGACTACTCCGGTCTTGAAGAGGGGCAGCGCGTCAAGCGCACCGGCCGGGTGCTCTCGGTGCCCATCGGTGACGCCTTCCTGGGTCGCGTGGTCAACGCGCTCGGCCAGCCGATCGACGGCCTCGGCGACATCGCCGACGAGGGCTACCGGGAGCTCGAGCTCCAGGCCCCGAACGTGATGGCGCGGCAGTCCGTCTCCGAGCCGATGCAGACCGGCATCAAGGCCATCGACGCGATGACCCCGATCGGTCGGGGCCAGCGGCAGCTGATCATCGGTGACCGCAAGACCGGCAAGACCACGGTCGCCCTGGACACCATCCTCAACCAGCGGGAGAACTGGGCCTCCGGCGACCCGAAGAAGCAGGTCCGCTGCATCTACGTCGCCATCGGCCAGAAGGCCTCCACGATCGCCTCCATCAAGGGCCAGCTGGAGGAGGCGGGCGCGATGGAGTACACCACCATCGTCGCCTCGCCGGCTTCCGACCCGGCCGGCTTCAAGTACCTCGCTCCGTACACCGGCTCGTCGATCGGCCAGCACTGGATGTACGGCGGCAAGCACGTTCTGATCGTCTTCGACGACCTGAGCAAGCAGGCCGAGGCGTACCGGGCCGTGTCGCTCCTGCTGCGTCGCCCGCCGGGCCGCGAGGCGTACCCGGGTGACGTCTTCTACCTGCACTCCCGCCTGCTGGAGCGCTGCGCGAAGCTCTCCGACGAGATGGGCGGCGGCTCGATGACCGGTCTGCCGATCATCGAGACGAAGGCCAACGACATCTCGGCCTTCATCCCGACCAACGTCATCTCCATCACCGACGGCCAGATCTTCCTGGAGACCGACCTGTTCAACCAGGGCGTCCGGCCGGCCATCAACGTCGGCACCTCGGTCTCCCGGGTCGGCGGCGCGGCCCAGGTGAAGCCGATGAAGAAGGTCTCCGGCTCGCTGCGGCTGAACCTGGCCCAGTTCCGTGAGCTGGAGGCGTTCGCCGCCTTCGCCTCGGACCTGGACAAGGCCTCCCGGGCTCAGCTGGACCGCGGTGCCCGCCTGGTGGAGCTGCTCAAGCAGCCGAACTACTCGCCGTACCCGGTGCAGGACGAGGTCGTCTCGGTCTGGGCCGGCACCGAGGGCAAGCTGGACGACGTCCCGGTCGGCGAGGTACGGCGCTTCGAGACGCAGTTCCTGGAGCACCTGCGGCGCAAGCACAACGCCACGCTGCAGGCGATCGCCGACAACAAGTGGGACGACGACATCATCGCTGTCCTCGAGTCGGCCGTGACGGAGTTCAAGCAGGGCTTCCTCGGTCGTGAGGACGAGCGCACGATCAACGAGGCGCCGGCAGCGCCGCTGGAGGGCGAGGCCGAGCACGAGACGGTCACCCGCTACAGCGGCGGGGCCCCGGCCCAGAAGCAGTAGGGCCGGGCCATGGCGGCGCAGGTACGTGTTCTTCGTCAACGGATCCGCTCGGCGAAGGGGATGAAGAAGATCACCAAGGCGATGGAGCTCGTGGCGACGAGCCGGATCGCCAAGGCCCAGGCGCGGGTGGCGGCGTCCCTGCCGTACGCCCGGGCCATCACCGGCGTGCTCACGGCGCTGGCGTCCAACGCGCGGATCGACCACCCGATGCTCACCCCGCGCGAGCGGGTGCGCCGGGCGGGTGTGCTGCTGGTGACCGCCGACCGTGGTCTGGCCGGCGGTTACAGCTCCAACGCCATCCGGACGGCGGAGTCGCTGATCGCCCGGCTCCAGGCCGACGGCAAGGAGCCGGTGCTCTACGTCATCGGGCGCAAGGGCGTGTCGTTCTACCGGTTCCGCAACCGGCCGATCGAGGCCAGCTGGACGGGGTTCTCGGAGCAGCCGTCGTTCGCCGACGCCCGCGAGGTGGGTGAGACGCTGATCAAGGCGTTCACCGCCGGCGCGGACGACGTCGACGGCGATGCCGGCGAGGACGGCGTGCTCGGGGTGGACGAGCTGCACATCGTCTACACCGAGTTCAAGTCCCTGATGACGCAGACTCCGGTCACCCGGATCATCGGGCCGTTGCAGGTCGAGGAGCGGCCCCGGTCGGAGGCGGCTCCGGGCGTGCTGCCGGACTACGACTTCGAGCCGGACCCCGAGGCGCTGCTCGACGCGCTGCTGCCGAAGTACATCAACACGCGGATCTACGCGGCGTTGCTGGAGTCGGCGGCGAGCGAGTCGGCGGCCCGGCGGCGGGCGATGAAGAGCGCCACGGACAACGCCGAAGAGATGATCGACAAGTACACGCGTGAGATGAACTCGGCCCGCCAGGCCGGGATCACCCAGGAGATCAGCGAGATCGTCGGCGGCGCGAACGCGCTGGCCGCGTCGGGAAGTGAAGTGTGATGACTGCCCCAGTAGAGACCAAGACGGCCACGGGTCGCGTGGTCCGGGTCATCGGCCCGGTCGTCGACGCCGAGTTCCCGCGCGACGCCATGCCGGACCTGTTCAACTCCCTGCACGTCGACGTGACCCTGTCCGGCGGTGAGAAGACGCTGACCCTGGAGGTCGCCCAGCACCTGGGTGACAACCTGGTCCGGGCGATCTCGATGCAGCCCACCGACGGTCTGGTCCGTGGTGCCGAGGTGCGCGACACCGGCGGCCCGATCAAGGTGCCGGTTGGCGACGGGGTCAAGGGCCACGTCTTCAACGCGATCGGCGAGTGCCTCAACCTCACCGAGGGCGAGACCATCCAGGCCGACGACCACTGGGGCATCCACCGCAAGGCGCCCGCCTTCGCGGACCTGGAGCCGAAGACCGAGATGCTGGAGACCGGCATCAAGGTCATCGACCTGCTCGCCCCGTACGTCAAGGGCGGCAAGATCGGCCTGTTCGGCGGTGCCGGCGTGGGCAAGACGGTGCTCATCCAGGAGATGATCACCCGGGTTGCCAAGAACTTCGGTGGTACCTCGGTCTTCGCCGGCGTGGGTGAGCGCACCCGCGAGGGCAACGACCTGATCCACGAGATGACCGACTCCGGCGTCATCGACAAGACCGCGCTGGTCTACGGCCAGATGGACGAGCCGCCGGGCACCCGGCTGCGGGTCGCCCTCTCCGCGCTGACCATGGCGGAGTACTTCCGCGACGTGCAGAAGCAGGAGGTGCTGCTCTTCATCGACAACATCTTCCGCTTCACGCAGGCCGGTTCCGAGGTCTCCACCCTGCTGGGCCGGATGCCCAGCGCGGTGGGTTACCAGCCGACCCTGGCCGACGAGATGGGTGAGCTGCAGGAGCGGATCACCTCCGTCCGGGGCCAGGCCATCACCTCCATGCAGGCGATCTACGTGCCGGCGGACGACTACACCGACCCCGCCCCGGCCACCACGTTCGCCCACCTGGACGCGACCACCAACCTGGAGCGGTCGATCTCCGACAAGGGCATCTACCCGGCGGTGGACCCGCTGGCGTCCTCGTCCCGGATCCTGGCCCCCGACTTCGTCGGCCAGGAGCACTTCCAGGTGGCCAGCGAGGTGAAGCGGATCCTGCAGCGTTACAAGGACCTGCAGGACATCATCGCCATCCTCGGTATCGAGGAGCTCTCCGAGGAAGACAAGATCACGGTCCAGCGGGCCCGGCGGATCGAGCGCTTCCTGTCGCAGAACACCTACGCGGCGGAGCAGTTCACCGGCGTACCCGGCTCGACGGTCCCGATCAAGGAGACCATCGAGGCGTTCCGGAAGATCAGCGAGGGCGAGTACGACCACTTCCCCGAGCAGGCGTTCTTCATGTGCGGTGGGCTCGACGACCTGGAGAAGAAGGCCGCCGAGCTGATGAAGGGCTGACCCTTCGAGCCGAACGAAAGAAGGCCGTCCCGGTAACTCCGGGGCGGCCTTCTGTTCATCTTCGGGACGTATCATCGCCGCTGCCCGATTCCCCGGGTCGGCGATGTTGCCGTCCGCGAGATACCGTCTAGCCACGCTCATGCGCCGATGAGCGGCACATCGACTTCAACCATTCGCTACGCACGTCCGTATCTCCCAGCGGGCGTGACGAACGGAGACGCACGTGAGCAAGGCCGGCAGGGGCGGCAAGCGCGGCAAGCGCAGTGGTAAATCGTCGATGTGGAAGGGCGTGCCCGGCTGGGCCCGGTTCTGCACCATCTTCGGCGTGGTTCTGATGATGCTCAGCGGGACATCGCTGGTCGGCGCCGAGGCGCTGATGGCCCGCTACGAGGGCGCGATCGGCAAGGCGGATCTCTTCGGCGACGAGGCGGCCGGCGCCGGCGCCGGCAAGAGCGACATCAAGGGCCCGCTCAACATCCTGCTGGTCGGCATCGACCCACGAGACGAGAACACTCCGCCGCTGTCCGATGCGATCATGGTCCTGCACGTGCCGAAGGGGATGGACCGGGCGTACCTCTTCTCCCTGCCGCGTGACCTCGTCGTCGACATCCCGGCGTTCCCCAAGGCGGAGTTCAACGGCTCCACCACCAAGCTGAACGCCGCGATGTCCTTCGGCAGCCGGGTGCCCGGCGGGAAGCCGGACGCGGCACGAGGCTTCGAACTGCTCGCCATCACCGCGCAGCGTGTCACCGGGATCGAGCGCTTCGATGCCGGGGCGATCATCAACTTCTCCGGCTTCCAGAAGATCGTCGACGCCATGGGCGGCGTCACCATGAACATCGAGCGGGAGGTCCGCTCCGAGCACCGGGAGCCGGACGGCAAGCACCGCAAGGGCAACCCCAACGGCAAGGGCTACATCGGGCCGCAGGCGGTCTACCCGAAGGGCAAGCAGCACCTTGAGGGCTGGCAGGCGCTGGACTACGTCCGCCAGCGCTACCCTTCGAGCGGTGTCCCCGACGGCGACTACGGCCGGCAGCGGCACCAGCAGCAGTTCGTCAAGGCGATGGCCAGCCAGGCGTTCAGCGCCGACGTGGTGACCAACCCGGTGAAGCTGGACAAGGTGCTCCGGGCGGCGGGCGAGTCGCTGATCTTCAACGGCCGGGGCCACAGCGTGGTCGACTTCGGTCTCGCGCTCAAGGACATCCGCCCCGGCAACATCCAGATGATCAAGCTGCCGGGCGGCGGTGTCAACAACGAGAACGGCAAGTACCGCGGCGAGAAGTTCGTGCCCGAGGTGGACGAGTTCTTCGTGGCCCTGGAGAAGGAACTGCTGGATCCGTTCCTGCTCGAACACCCCAAATTCGTGAACAAGGGCTGATCGTGGCGCAGGTCTCGGCACCCGCATGAAGAACATGACCAGGGCGGGACTAGACTTTCCCCAATTCGCCGCCTCAGCAAGGAGACAGCGTGGCAGAGCAGCTTAACGTCCAGCTCGTGGCCGTCGAGGAGAAGGTCTGGTCCGGCAAGGCCGAGATGGTCATGGCCCGGACGACCGAGGGTGAGCTGGGTGTGCTGCCGGGGCACGCGCCCCTGCTCGGCCAGCTCGCCGAGCCCGGCCAGGTACGCATCAAGCTCGCCGGTGGCGAGCAGCTCGCCTACGAGGTGGCCGGCGGATTCCTGTCGGTGAGCGAGCAGGGTGTCACCGTGCTGGCCGAGACCGCGACCCCGGCCTCCGCCGCTCAGAGCAGCTGAGTCGACCCGCCGATGGAGATCGTCGAAGGGATCGGAATCGGCATCGCCGTGATCCTCGGCGCGATCCTGTTCCTCTTTGTTCGGCGGGCCATCGTCACCCGTAGCGGAGGCATCATCCGGCTCAGCGTCCGGACCTCCACCATGCTCGACGGCCGCGGCTGGTCGCCCGGCTTCGGCCGGTTTCTCGGCGACGAACTCCGCTGGTACCGGATGTTCAGTTTCGCGGTACGCCCGCGGCGGGTGTTGTCCCGCGACGGGCTGACCGTGGAGCGACGGCGCCTGCCGGAAGGGCAGGAACGGATGTCCATGCCGGCCGACTGGATCATCCTCCGGTGTACCAGCCGACACGCTCCGGTCGAGATCGCCATGGCACGATCCACCGTCACCGGATTCCTCTCCTGGCTCGAGGCCGCCCCTCCGGGGGCGGTCTCGCCGCGTGTGGCCTCCCAGGACTGGCCTGCTGCCTGACTTTTCGCGGGTCTGCCGGGGGTCTGTCTCTCCGGGTGGTTCCTGGTTTTCCCGGTGGTTTCTGTTGTCGGGTGGTCCCTGTTGTCGGGTGTGGCCCGCCGAGGGTGAGTGACGCCCGGCGAGGTGGGTGTGCGGGGCCCGGAATGATGGTGGGCCGGCGGTCGTTACAGATGGTCCCGGCGCCGTGAAGAGGCTCCGCCCCACGCGCCGGATCCCCAGTACTTCCCCTTGTCTTCTGAGCGCCTGACGGTGCCCGCGTGCACGGCCCGACCCCCATGGGTGTGTGTGCGCCAACCCCCGAATGGAGCTTTGTCATGAACACGATCTTCCGTAAGACCGTTCTCGGTATTGCTGGTCTGGCCTTCACCGGTGGTGTGTTCGCCGGTCCGATCGCCGCTCACGCCGACCCCGGCCCGGTCACCGGCAACCTGGTTGCTGCCGTACAGGCCGACAAGCCGGACAGCGCCAAGCTGATCCCGCACGGTGTGCAGGGCGCGCAGTCGAAGATCGACCTGAACGGCGAGCAGGTCTCGAACGCGAAGGCGATCATCGCCGCGACCAAGAAGGCGGGCCTGCCCGAGCGGGCGGCGGTGGTGTCGATCGCGACCAGCCTGCAGGAGTCGAAGCTGGAGAACCTGGGCCACCTCGGTGACCTCAACGACCATGACTCGCTGGGCCTGTTCCAGCAGCGGCCGTCGAGCGGTTGGGGTAGCCCGGAGCAGATCACCGACCCCGAGTACTCGACCCTGGCCTTCCTCAAGGGCCTCAAGCAGGTTGACGGCTGGCAGGACATGCCGCTGACCGACGCCGCCCAGACGGTGCAGGTCTCGGCCTACCCGGACGCCTACGCCCAGTGGGAGCAGCAGGCCGCCGACCTGGTCAGCCAGTACTGGAACAGCTGACAACCGCACAAAGCAGAGCCGCTGGCCGGCACCCGACAAAGGGTGCCGGCCAGCGCCGTCTCCACAACCACCCAGGCAAGCCGAACAGCCGCGCAAGCCGGCCAGCAGCCCCAAGCCAGAAACAACTGCCTGAGCGGTTGCGCGGCACCCGACCACGACGGGCTGGGGGCGACCGTGCCCGGCGGAGGGATCAAGCCTGACCGCCCGGAGCCGGCCGGGCTGCCCGGAAACCCCCACCGCAAGGACCCAGAAACAGAGCGTCAGAGGTTCCGCTCGTACACCATGCGCAGCCCGATCAGCGTGATCATCGGCTCGTGGTGGGTGATCGTCCGGCACTCGTTGAGCACCAGCGACGCCAACCCGCCGGTGGCGATCACCGCCTTCAGCTCGCCCAGTTCGGCGGCCATCCGCTCGACGATCCGGTCCACCTGCCCGGCGAAGCCGAAGTAGAGCCCCGCCTGGAGGCACTCGACGGTGTTCTTACCGATCACCGAGCGCGGCTTGGTCGCCTCGACCTTGCGCAGCTGAGCGGCGCGGGCGGCGAGCGCGTCGAAGGAGATCTCGATGCCCGGCGCGAACGCCCCGCCGAGGAACTCACCCCGGCCGCTGATCACGTCGAAGTTGGTGGTGGTGCCGAAGTCGACCACGATCGACGGCCCGCCGTAGAGGGTGTACGCGGCCAGCGTGTTGACCACCCGGTCGGCGCCGACCTCCTTCGGGTTGTCGATGGCCAGTTGCACTCCGGTGCGTACCCCGGGCTCCACGATCACGCTCGGCAGTTCCCCGTAGTAACGGGTCAGCATGGTCCGCAACGAGCGCAGGGCGGCCGGGACGGTCGAGCAGGCCGCGACACCGGTGATCTCGACGGCATCCCCGGCGAGCAGCCCCCGGAACATCAGGCCCAGTTCGTCGGCGGTCGAGCGGGCGTCGGTCTTGATCCGCCAGGAGTGCACCAGCTTGTCGCCGTCGAAGGTCGCCAGCACGGTGTTGGTGTTCCCGATGTCGATGCAGAGCAGCACGCACGCAGCCTAGACGGGTTCACTCCGTACGCAGGTCCAGGGCGATGTCCAGGATCGGCGAGGAGTGGGTGAGCGCGCCGACCGAGAGGAAGTCGACGCCGGTGGCGCCCACCTCGGCGGCGTCGGCGAGGGTCAGCCCGCCGGTCGCCTCCAGCTCGGCCCGGTCGCCGACGGCCGCCACCACGGCGGCGAGCACCGACGGCGGCATGTTGTCCAGCAGGAGGAACTTCGCGCCGGCCTCCACCGCCTCCACCGCCTCGGTGAGCGTGTCCACCTCGACCTGCACCGGCACGTCCGGGAACGCCTCCCGGACCCGCCGGTAGGCGGGCGTGATTCCGCCTGCGGCGTACTTGTGGTTGTCCTTGATCATGGCGACGTCGTGCAGGCCCATCCGCTTGTTCGTGCCGCCGCCGGCGCGGACCGCGTACTTCTCCAGGGCGCGCATTCCCGGGGTGGTCTTGCGGGTGTCCAGGACCATCGCCTTGCTGCCGGCCAGGGCGTCCGCCCAGGCCCGGGTGTGGGTGGCCACGCCGGACATCCGGCAGAGCAGGTTGAGTGCGGTCCGTTCGGCGGTGAGCAGCACTCGGCTGGGGCCGGTCACCGTGGCCAGCACGTCGCCGCGGGCCACCCGGTCGCCGTCGCGGGCCACCAGCGACACCTCGACGGTACGGCCCGCCCCGGTCACCTCGGCGGCCAGCTCGAACACGGCGGCGGCGACGGCCAGCCCGGCGACCACCCCGCCGGCCCGGGCCACCAGGTCGGCGGTGTCGGTCTGCGCGGCCGGGATGGTCGCCACGCTGGTGACGTCGAGTGCGTCCGGGCCGAGGTCCTCGGCCAGTGCGTTCTCGATGATCCCGCGCACCTGGTCCGGGTCCAGCCCGACCTCGCGCAGCATCCGCTCCGTATCAACCATCAGGTTTCCTCCCACCGAGTGGTCAACCGGCCCTGCGTGCCGATCGCGCCGACCAGGTGGCCGTGCCACCGCTCGTCGGCCGATCCGAAGTCCTCCCGCCAGTGGCAGCCCCGGGTCTCCTGGCGGGCGTACGCGGCGGCGACCAGCGTGGCCGCGACCGTGATCAGGTTGGTCGCCTCCCAGTCGGCGGTACGGGGGGTGCCGCGACCGGTGCTCAGGTCGACCAGTTCGGTGGCGGTCGCGGTGAGCGACGCGGCCGACCGGAGCACTCCGGCGCCACGGGTCATGGCCCGCTGCAACGCCGGCGTCACCGCGGCCGGTACCACCCAGCCGGTACCGCCGCGCCAGGCTCCGGTGTCCGCCGGGCGCGCCTGCTCGGGCAGGCCGGACGCGATGTGGTCGGCGATCCGCCGGGAGAACACCAGCCCTTCCAGCAGCGAGTTGCTGGCCAGCCGGTTCGCACCGTGTACGCCGGTGCAGGCGACCTCGCCGCAGGCGTACAGGCCGGGGATGGAGGTCCGGCCGTGCAGGTCGGTACGGACCCCGCCGGAGGCGTAGTGCGCGGCCGGCGCAACCGGGATCAGGTCGGTGCCCGGGTCGACCCCGATGGCCAGGCAGGAGGCGACGATGGTGGGGAAGCGGCGGGCCAGGAAGTCGCCGCCGAGGTGGCGGGCGTCCAGGTAGACATGGTCGTCGCCGGTGGCCAGCAGCACCCGGTGGATGCCCTTGGCCACCACGTCCCGGGGCGCCAACTCGGCCAGTTCGTGCTGGCCGAGCATGAACCGCTTGCCGTCGGCGTCCACCAGGTGCGCACCCTCGCCCCGCAACGCCTCGGAAACCAGCGGCTGCTGGGCGTGGCCGGCGCCGGTCAGGCGAGCCTGCTCCGACACGATCAGCGCGGTCGGGTGGAACTGCACGAACTCCACGTCGGTGACCGCCGCCCCGGCGCGCATGGCCAGTGCGACACCGTCGCCGGTGGAGACCGCCGGGTTGGTGGTCGCCGCGAAGATCTGGCCCATCCCGCCGGTGGCCAGCACGACCGCCCGGGCCAGGATGGCGCCGACGCCGTCCTCGCTGCCCTCACCGAGGACGTGCAGGGTGATACCGCACGCCGGGCCGAGCCCGTCCGGGCCGTCGCCGGGTGCGCGGAGCAGGTCCAGCACCAGCGCGTGCTCGACCAGCCGGATCCACGGGTCGCGGCGGACCGCCTCGTGCAGCGCCCGCTGCACCTCCGCACCGGTCGCGTCGCCACCGGCGTGCACGATCCGGTCGGCGCGGTGCCCACCCTCCCGGGTGAGCATCAGTGAGCCGTCGGGATTGCGGTCGAACTCGGCGCCGATGCGCATCAGCTCGCGCAGCCGGGTCGGCCCCTCCTCCACCAGGACGCGCACCGCCGCCGGGTCGCACAGGCCCACCCCGGCGATCTCGGTGTCGGAGGCGTGCATCGCCGGCGTGTCCGCCGGATCGAGCACCGCGGCGATGCCGCCCTGCGCCCAGCGCGTCGACCCCTCGTCGATGTTGACCTTGGTGACCACGGTGACGTGCAGGCCCGCCTCGCGCAGGTGCAGCGCGGCGGTCAGCCCGGCCACCCCGGAGCCGACCACGATCACGTCGGTGGTCTCCACCCAGCCGGGCGCCGGAGCGGCCAGCAGGCTCGGCAGTGCCGGCAGGCCGACGGTCGGTAGCTCCATACCCACAGTCAACCCGAGCGCTGCTCAGCTCGGGCGGCGGGGGCGGGACGAGTGGTTCCGGCTACTTCGTCCGCACCGGCAGGCCGGCCGGGCCGACGCCCTTGAGCGACCCGGTCACGGCGCGGTCGGCGAGCCACAGGTAGCAGCGGACGCCCCGATCCCCGGCCCGCCACCGGCCGGCACCGGGTGGGCGGACCACCATGTCGCTGCGGAAGGCCAGGTCGCCGTCGTCCGGCAGGCTGGCGAACCGGGCGAGCACGGAACGGCAGCCGTCGTAGACCGGCGCCCATTCGGCGCTCCCCGACGGGTACGGGCGGTCGGGGGCCTGCCACACCCCGGCGAACTCGGCGTCGTGGCGCTCGGCGCAGTCCACCGGCCGCAGGGTCTCCACCACCCCGCCCCGGCCGGCACGTGTCTGCTGGCACCCCAGCCGCAGCGGCGACGGCGCCCGGAGGGCGTCGCGCAGGGAGCCGGTACGCAGCACGACCGTGGCCGCCGCCTCGGCCGTGCTGACCTCCATCAGGTCACAGCGGTACCACCGCGAGCCGGCCGCCCAGCCCGGCCCGGACGGCACCGCGACCGCCAGCCGGATCCGGCCGGCCCGCCAGTTGTCACCGACGTAGCCGTTAGCCCGGTTGTCGCAGTCGGCGAACGCCGTGCGTAGTTCGGCCGACGCGATCGGTGGTGGCTCACTCCGTCCGTCGGGAAAAGCACCGACATGTACGGTTTCCACCCGGTGCGGCGCGGCACAGTCCACCGGGGTGTATGCCGCGACGGGCACCGCGTCGGCGAAGTCGGCCTCGTGGCAGACCTCGGCAGCCGGGGTGAACGGACCGGGCGGCGGCAGCGCCACCCAGTCGTCGACCAGGTCGCCGTCGAGCCCGCCGGGTGCGCCGCAGCCCACCAGCAGCGCAGCCATGGCGAAGGCCGCGATCAGGCTTCTCGTCGCACGCTGCAGCACGCCGCCTCCCCCAGCCAGCGGCCGTCCACCGACGGCGCTACCAGCGTAACCAGAAATGACCATCCGGTAACAGACCGGATTCACGGCGCACTGGTCGCGGGGCGGTGGGGAGATGTTAAAAAGGGGCCCGTTAACCACGCGAGGCGATAAGAAGGGGCCCTTCCTTACAC
>NZ_POTY01000349.1 GCF_003236315.1 Micromonospora craterilacus | reverse complement strand
CTCCCCGAGCCGGCCGAGCAGCGCGCCCACCACCGGCGGTGCCGAGACACCGAACCCCTACACCGCCGTCCAGGCGTGCGGCAGCGGGTACAAGGTGATCAACTCGGCGACGCTCACCGCGAACGGCCGCCGGCAGGGCAAGGTCCACCTGCTCTACCACGCCGGCACCGGGTCGAACTGCGTGGTGACGCTCAAGGAGACCGCCGTCGGCACTGCGACCTCGGTGACGGCCTTCCTGGAGGTGCAGGGCCGGGCGCGGTCCACCGACAGCGGCTCGTTCAAGTACTACGCCGGGCCGGTCCGGGCCAGTGCCGCCGGGATCTGCGTGAAGTGGGGCGGCTCCGCCGGCGGTGCCAGCCACAGCAGTCCCTTCGAACACTGCGGTTGACCGCCCCCCGCCTGGGTATGCCCCGTCTTCCGCACCGACGTCGGTACAGGAGGCGGCGATGACGAAACCGATACCGGAGATGGACACGGCGGAGCTACGCGACATCGCGCTGCACGGAGGCATCCAGGGCGCGCGGGAGATGGACCGGGAGGAACTGATCGACGCCCTGGTCGCACGCCCCGGCGAGGGCGCCTGGCAGGAGGATCCGAAGCCGGTGGACGTCAATCCGAACGATTTCCTCTACCGCGGTCCCGAGCAACGGTGAGCCGTACCGGGCGGCCGGCTTCGCCGCCAACCTGCGGTGCCCGCCCCGCCCGACTGGCCGTAAGGTACGAGCATGTCCCTAGACGGGTGGAACACGCTCCTGGTGCTCGGCGGTATCCGGTCCGGCAAGTCTGAGTTCGCCGAGTCCCTGCTGGCCGACGCGGCCACGGTCCGGTATGTGGCCACCGCCGCCGGCGCAGGCGACGACGACGCCGAGTGGGCGGCCCGACTCGCCGCCCACCGCACCCGCCGGCCCGCGACGTGGAGCACCGAGGAGACCGCGGCCAGCCCCCGCCGGCTGGCCGAGGTGATCGCCGCGGCCCAGCCGGACGAGACGCTGCTCGTCGACGACCTCGGCGGCTGGGTGACCGTGCTGCTCGACCCGGCCCACCAGCCCGCCGACGACACCGCCACCATCGACGAGCTGGCCGCCGCCGTCCGCGGCTGCGCGGCACGGCTGGTGCTGGTCAGCCCCGAGGTCGGGCTCTCCCTGGTACCGACCACGCCGCTGGGTCGGGCGTTCACCGACGCGCTCGGCGCGGCCAACCGGGCCGTCGCGGACGCCTGCGACACGGTGGTCCTGGTGGTCGCCGGGCAGCCGTGCCGGCTGAAGCCGGCCACCGCCGAACCCGCGCCGGCCGTCCCGCCGCCGCCCGGCCGGCCCTCGGTGAACGGCCTCGGGACGACGGTGCCCGCGCAGGCCGGTCCGGCCGGCGAACAGCCCACCAACGGTGCCGCCCCCACGCTGCCGGCCTCGCCGCCGGTGACCACTCCGGAGCTGCCCGCCGCGCCCGTCGCCACCGGGTGGACGGCGCCCCCGACGGCCCCACCGGTGGTCGCCAGCGGCGCCGTCATCCAACCCGGCATGGATCTGCCGATGCCCGACGAGCACGCCGGGCCGCAGGCGGTGGACCGGCTGGCCAACCTGGACGTGCCGGGCACCGGGCTGGGCGTCCTGGAGCAGGTGGTCTCGTTCGCCGCCGCCACCCAGGGCACGCCGACTCCGGCGCCCTGGCAGTCGGTCCGGGTGCTGATGCTGCACGGCGACCACGCCGGCGGCTCCGCCGCCGGCACCGTGGCCGGGGAGTCGACCCGCCGGGCCGACCAGGCCCGCGCCGGTGAAGGCGTGCTCGCCCGGCTGGCCGCCGAGAGCGGGGCAAGCCTGCAGGTGGTCGACGCCCCCGCCGCCGCGCCCATCGAGCACAGCCCGGCGCTGACCGCCGAGCAGGTCGAGTCGGCCCTGCACTACGGCTGGCGGTTGGCCGAGGAGGCCGCCGACGCCGGCGTACAGCTGCTGGTGCTGGCGGCGTGCGGTGCCGGCACCGAGGCCGCGGCGGCCGCGGTGCTGGCGGCGACCGCCGGCGCCGAGGCACCCACGGTGCTCGCCCGGGTGGTCACCGAGACCGGCGAGATCGACGACGTGGCCTGGATGGCCCGCTGCGCGGCGGTCCGGGACGCGCTGCACCGCACCCGTCGCTCCTCCCGCGACGCCAAGGACGTGCTGGCCGAGTTGGGCGGTGGCGACATCTCGATCGCCACCGGCATCCTGCTCGGGGCGACCGCCCGCCGGATTCCGGTGCTGCTGGACGGGCCGGTCGGCGTGGCGGCCGGGTTGATCAGCCGGGACCTGGCCGGGCAGGCCCGACACTGGTGCCTGCTGGCCGACCACGGCGGGCACCCCGCCGTCCAGCTGGCCGCCGACGTGCTCGGTCTGACCTCGCTGGCGGAGCTGCGGCTCGACCTTGGCGAGGGGGCGAACGCGCTGACCGTGCTACCGCTGCTGCGGTCGGTGCTGGGGCTGGCCGCCGCACTGCCGGCCCGCCCGGCCCGCGACAACGGCGGCGGTGCGGACGAGACGCCGGAGCCGGAGCCGGTCGAGGAGGCCGAGGAGGCCGAGCCCGACTTCCGCGAACCCGAGCCCGACGGGCCGGGGCCGACCAGCACCGAACCGGCGGAGCCGGCGGACCAGGGCTCGCGTGCCGGCTGAGCCCCGGCTCGGCGACGGGGCGCGACTGGCGCTGACCACCCTCACCATCGCACCGGTCCGGGCCGGCCGGGTCGACCGGGCCACAGCCGGTACGGCGATGGTCCTCGCCCCGGCGGTCGGCGCGCTGCTCGGCCTGCCGCTCGCCGGGGTGCTGCTGCTGCTCGCCGCGGTCACCACGCCACTGGTCGCCGCCGGGATGACCGTCGCCGCGGGCGCCCTGCTCACCCGGGGACTGCACCTCGACGGGCTGGCCGACACCGTGGACGCGCTCGGGTCGTACCGGCGGGGGCCGGCCGCGTTGGAGATCATGAAGAAGCCGGACGTGGGACCGTTCGGCGTGGTCGCGCTGGTGCTCGTCCTGCTGGTGCAGGCCGCGGCGCTGGCCGAGTTGGCCGCCCGCTCCCGCCCGGCGGCGCTCGCCGCGGTCGTGACTGCCGCCGCGGCCGGCCGGCTCGGGGTGACCCTGGCCTGCCGGCGCGGTGTTCCGGCGGCCCGCCCGGAGGGGCTCGGCGCGCTGGTGGCCGGCACCGTCGGGCCGACCGCCCTGGCCGCCGGGACGGTCGCCGTCGCGCTGCTGGCGGTCGCGGCGGTGCCGGGCCGCCCCTGGCAGGGGCCGCTGGCCGTGCTCGCCGCGCTCGCCGTCGCGGCCGGGCTGCTCCGACACGTGGTACGCCGGCTGGGCGGGATCACCGGTGACGTGCTCGGCGCCACCGTCGAGGTGGTCACCACGCTCGTCTACCTGGGACTGGTGCTGTCCGGCTGAGCCGGGCACCCGGCGGCGGGTAGCGTTCTCCCACGACAGCACCGGCGCGGCCACCCGGGGGACGAGATGCTCATCACCGACGACTTCCTGCCCGTTCCGGTCCCGGAATCGCTCAACGCGACGTACCTGGTGCCGACGGGGGGACTGCCGGCGGTCAGCGCGCGGACCGCGGTGCGGGGGTTGGCCGGCCGGCTGGCCGAACCGGTGCACGGGCTGGCCAAGCAGATGCTGGACAGTCCGTTGATGAGCGTCGACGTCCGCCCGATCGACGAGTTCCCCGAGCTGCCGCCGGACCTGCTCACCGCGTTCGGGGCCACCGAGGCGCAGCTGGACCGGCTGGCCGCGGCGAGCCACCTGGTGGTGGTGCAGGCCGAGTACCGGCCGGGCTGGCCTCCGGCGCACGAGTGGGCGGCCCGGGCGGTGGCCGCGGCGGTCGCCGAGGCGGTGGGCAGCGATGTGGTGGACGTCTTCGGGTTGCAGTTCCTGGACCCGGCCGCGGCGCTGCGCTCGCTGCCCGACGCCGAGGGACGGGTCCGGCTGGTCGACTGGGTGCTGGTGCCGTACTCGTCGGACGCCGACGGGCTCTGGTTCACCACCAAGGGGTTGCGCCGCTTCGGCCTGCTGGAGTTGCAGACGCAGGGGGTGCCGGATCACCTCACCCGGGCCTGGGGCGCGGTGATGACCGGCGCCGCCCGCCGGCTGCTGCGGGACTGGACCGATGGGCTGGCCGGCGAGGAGGTGCCGGCGTTCGTGCAGCTGCCGGTGCTGGCCACGGTGACCGGGCACGACATCGCGGTGGCGTACGGCAATCCGGAGCAGCACGGGGCGACCGCGCCGGTGCTGCTCCGGCTGGAGCTGGATCCGGCCACCGACCCGGACGCCGACTCGTTCCTCAGCCTGCGTCCGCCGGCCGGGCATCCCGGCCCGGCCGGGCGCTACTTCGCCGCCGCCTGCGCCACCCTGTTCGCCGGCATCCAGCCCGACGTGCGCTACGCCCGGCCGGGTGACGCGATGAGCCGCGCGATCGCCACCGCCCGCGCCGGGCTGGACGACATCCGGGCCCGGTTCCGCGCCGGGCAGCTGCCGGCGGAGACCCAGCTGGTGGTCAAGTACGGGCTGCCCGGCGACGACGGCCCGGAGTACGTGTGGGCCGGGGTGACCTCCTGGGACACCGCGGAGCGGATCGTCGGCGCCAGCGCCAGCGACGCCAACACCGACCCCACCGTGCGGATCGGCTCCCCGGTCGTGGTGGAAGCCACCGACGTGGTCGACTGGGCCGTCCTGAACGGCGCCGGCGTGATCGAAGGCGGCTGGACCCAAGCCGTCCTGGACGCCGGCGAAGCCCCCACCCCCTGAGC
>NZ_POTY01000348.1 GCF_003236315.1 Micromonospora craterilacus | reverse complement strand
GTCCTCGAGGGCAGCGGGGAGCGTTGTGGGGTGGCCGGCGGCCGAGCCCATGGTAGGAGGATCTGTCGCTGTGGTGAAGGTCAGTCGAGTACGCGGTGACCGGCGCGCACCAGTGCGGCCGTCGCCTCGGCCAGGAGTACGGCCGGAACCAGCACGTAGTCGGTGTCGTACGTGGAGAAGGCGACGATGCTGACCCGGGCCTCGCCCAGCGGGTCGACCAGGGCGGTGAGGGTGTCGGTCACCGCGACATCGGTCGGACCGGCCACTCGCAGGCACCGCCATGCGGTCTCCCGGTCGGCCTCTCCCGGTGCCCGCTCGGCCGGGCAGATCACCGACATCCCGTCGGCCGTCCAGCTCACCGTGACGATGTGGTCGCCGGCGAGCCCGCCCGACAGCCCGGGCGGCAGGGTGGAGTCCGCCGCCATCCGGCACACGGCGTACTCCCCCGGCAGCACAGCGATTTCGAGCATGATGGCACCTTACGACCTCGGTGCCGGCCGCCCCACCACCCGCCGTGTGCGTCGAGCGTCACCCTCCGCCGCAGGTCAGACCTCGGAGAAGAAGGTGAGCGAGCCGGCGACCACCCCGTTGGCGAGCACCGGCGTGGAGATGGCGTCGACGGTCGCGTCAGACGCCCCTTCCACCGCCTCGATGCGGAGCAGGCCACGGGCCAGGCGGCCGGAGGAGAGCGCCAGCAGTGGCGGAATCTTGTCGATCTCGGGCTCGGCCAGCTCGCCCCGGTACGCGGTGAAGTCCACCAGCCGCAGCCCGCCGTCGAGCAGCGGCAGCCCGATGACGTCCTCCGGCGTGCCCAGGCCGAGCAGCTCGCAACCGGCGGTGGAGACGGCCACCACCCGGGTCTCGGCGTCGATCAGCAGGCAGGGCTCGCCGGCGCTGGAGACCGTGGCAGACCACCGGCCGATGTTGTCGTACCCCTGCTCTGTCGGTGTCCCTGCCGCGGGCGCGAACACTTCCGAGAGCGAGAGTTCGACGTGGGCCACCGCGCCTCCTATGCACACCGACGGTACGTCCACGCTAGCCGGTCGCCGCGGCGACCGCCGACCGCGCTGGGCGTCCGGGCTGTCGGTGCTGATCGGGGCCCGGTCGGCGACGGCGCGGGCCGGCGAGTGCTGAGCCGGGCCCGGCCGCGTGGCGTCGAGGCAGACGTTACCGGCGGGTGGCCGGCTTGTCAGCGGCCGTTCGGCCGTCCTCGTACCACCGGTAGTCCGCCGCCGGTGGGTAGGTGCCGTTCATCCAGGTGGCGGGGTGCTGCGCCACCCGGGACAGCTTCTCGGCGGTGGCCGGACTGATCCGGTTGCCGGCGGCGACGAGCAGCCTGTCGAGCTCCCGGTGGGTCGCCATGAGGCAGTCCTTGGGGAGGCCGTAGACGCTGATGACGCCGGAGCCCACGAAGGTGAGCACCGGCGTCACCGGGATCGGGTGGCCGACCGCCGTGGTCAGCGCCTTGCTGGCGCGTCTGGCATCGCGGCGGGCCTCGGCCACGTACGGCGGGCGCTTGCCGTTGATCTGCACCACGTCGCCGGCGACCAGGACCCGGGCCCGGCCGTGGTCGGCGATGGTGACGGCGAACAGGCCGCTCGGGCCGATGGCCAGGAACCCGGCGTGGTTGTCGTCGCTGTCGTCGAGCAGGGCGTCAGCGGCCTCCGTGCGCGGCCAGTCGACGACGTGCCACGCCGGCCCGAGGTGGTCGAGCTGGCCGAGCGCGCGGGCACCGGCCGCCTCCTGCCGCCGGGCACCCCGCTCGGCCCGGCGACGGCGAGCCCACTCCAGTGGGGACGGACGAGGGGCCGCGATCACCCCTGGCGCTTCCATCCTGGGATGCGGCACCGCCACGGGCGGCAGCGCCCGGGCGGACGGTACGGCTCGACGAGCGGGGAAGACAGTCATCGCGACCTCCGGCAAAAGGTCCCTCGAAGTTACGTTCTCACTACCCTACGTTGCTGGTCCCGGTACTCGGCAAGCCGGAGCGCCGGAATGACTGTGGATGAATGCCATATTCACCCGGAGTTGTTTTACCGGATGCCGCCAAACCCGTCCCCTACGCTGCGAGAGTGACCCACTACGTGGACAGTGAGGTCGGCCGGCTCGGCACCGTCCTGTTGCACCGGCCGGGGCCGGAACTCGCCCGGCTCACCCCACGCAACAACGACTCCCTGCTGTTCGACGCGATTCCGTGGGTGGGCCGAGCGCAGGAGGAGCACGACGCCTTCGCCGGGGCGCTGCGCGAGCGCGGTGTCGAGGTGCTCTACCTGACCGACCTGCTCACCGAGGCACTGGCCGCGCCGGAGGCCCGGGCCGAACTGACCGAGCAGGTGCTCAGCTCACCCCGGCTCGGCGACGCCCTGCGCGCCCGGGTCGGCGCGCACCTGACGTACCTCGACCCGGCCGCGCTCGCCGGCGTCCTCATCGCCGGCCTGGCCCACGAGGAGCTGCGGCTCGGCGGGGGCCGGGGTGGCGGTCTGGTCTACACCCTGATGGACCGGTACGACTTCGTGATCGACCCGCTCCCGAATCTCCTGTTCACCCGCGACTCGTCACTGTGGATCGGGGACCGGGTGGGGGTGACCAGCCTGGCCATGCCCGCCCGCCGGCGGGAGACCACGCTGACCGACGCGATCTACCGGCATCACCCGCGGTTCGCCGGCACCGAGTTCGTTTACCGGCCCGGGCTGGAGCATCTGGAGGGCGGCGACGTGCTGCTCCTGGCATCCGGGGTGCTGGCCGTCGGGGTGGGCGAGCGGACCACCCCGGCCGGCGCCGAACGGCTGGCCCGCCAGGTCTTCGCGGCGGGGCTCGCGCACACCATCCTCGTCGTGCCGATCGCCCAGGAACGGGCGACCATGCACCTGGACACCGTGTGCACGATGGTCGATGTCGACGCGGTGCTGATGTACCCGAACATCGCTAGCACGCTGTCGGCGTACACGGTGATCGCCGGCGCGGAGGGCGACGACCCGCGGGTCGACGGCCCGGCGCCGTTCCTGCGGGCGGCCGCCGACGCGATGGACCTGGACCAGCTTCGGGTGATCGACACCGGGCTCGACCCGGTGACCGCCGAGCGGGAACAGTGGGACGACGGCAACAACACCCTGGCGCTGGCGCCCCGGCTCTGCGTCGGCTACGAGCGCAACGTCGAGACCAACGCGCAACTGGAGCGGGCTGGCATCGAGGTCATCCCGATCGCCGGCTCCGAGCTGGGCTCGGGCCGCGGCGGCCCCCGCTGCATGTCCTGCCCTCTGCTGAGGGAGTAAGGAAGGGCCCCTTCTTAACGCCTGCGGTAGAGCAAGGGCCCTTCTTAACACCGGTCCGCGGTCAGCGCAGGGTGAGCTGGCGGCCGAGCAGGCCCTGCCGGGACCGCCGGGCCGCCGCGTCGAGCGGGCCGGCCTCCGCCAGGGCGTCGGCGTACCGCTTGGCGAAGTCGGCCACCGGGTCCTCCCAGTCACCGGCCGGAGCGTCCTCGGGCAGGTCCCAAACCGGCACCAGCCGCCCGTGGGCGCGGAACATGCCGGCGAACTTCGTCCCCTCGCCGAGGGTCAGCGAGCCGGCCGCGCCCAGCCGGGCCAGCGCGTCCAGGGCGGCCTCCTCGGCCTCCGGCAGCACCCAGCGCACGTGGGCCTTCTCCGGCACCCGGCACCAGTACGCCGCCCGCGCGGCAGCCAGCCGTACGGTGGGATAGATCGCCGCGTTGGCCCGTTCCAGGGACGCCTGCACGGTCGGGTCGTCGGCGGCCTCCGGAACCAGCCAGAACTCGAAGCCCTCGTGCAGGGTGATCTCCAACGGGCCGTCGACCAGGATGTCCTGGAGTCGGGGACCGGGGCCGGGCAGCGGTGGCACCGGAACCCGTTCACCCGGGGCGACCCGCAGCGCGCAGAGCAGCGACTCGGCGAGATCACGGGAGACGTCCCCGGACTGGAGGTGCCGTTGGAGCCCGACGAAGATGTGCCCGTCCGTCCGGCTCATCGCGGGGGCGGCCATCGGCAGCACCGTGGCCAGCGTGACCGGCCGGTCGCCGTACTCCTCCACCAGCGCCGGGGTGAGGCGCAGCGGCGCGGAGGCGGCGGGGACCAGCTCCCGCAGGGCGATCCACTCCGGCTCGTCGGTCAGCCCCTCGAAGGGTCGGGGGACGAAGACGTCCCGCACCCGCTCCCGCTTGGCGGTCGGTGCGGCGGCCCGCTGGTTCTTTCGACGCTTGCTCACGGCGACACAGCCTAGAGGCCCCGACAAGGCGGTGGGGGCAGGACCCGCCCCTACCGTGGCATCCGGCCACCGCAAGCGGGCCGGTGCCGCTGGTTACCCGGGCTCAGCCGGCGGCCACCAGGCCCGGCCGGTCGGGGGCGGGGTCGAAGTCGGCCCAGACGCTCTGGCCGAGGCCGTCCCGTTCCACGCCCCACCGGCTGGCCAGGCCGGAGACGATGTGCAGGCCGCGGCCGTCGGCCGCAGCCGCGTCCGCCGGGCGGATCCGCGGGATGCCGTCGGCTCCGCCGTCGGTGACCCGTAGCTGCACGTGCGCCCCCTCGGGCGTGGGCCGCAGCCGCCAGGCCACCCGGACCACCCCGCCGGGCAGCGGGTCGGCGTGCCGGACCGCGTTACCCACCAGCTCGGCCAGGACCGCCACCAGATCCGCCAGCGCCGCCGGGGACACCGCCTCGGCCAGCTCGGCGGCGAGCCGGTGCCGGGCGACCCGGGCCCCGCTGACGTGGTGCGGCACCACCACGCACCACGCTCGTTCGACCGCTCCCGTCGACACTTCCGCCC
>NZ_POTY01000347.1 GCF_003236315.1 Micromonospora craterilacus | reverse complement strand
GGCGGGGTCAGCGGATGGTGGAGGAGGCAAAGGTGGGGGCGCCGGAGCCGAGGTAGAAGATGCCGGGGTAGGTCTCGAAGCCGTGGCTGGGGTTGCGGCGCAGGGTCGAGCCTTCGACCCGGAGGGTGCCGGTGCGGTTGTTGCTGACGAAGAAGACCGCCCCGCCGCCCTCGTTGGCGTCGTTGCCCTCGATGATCGTGCCGGCGATCCGTACCGAGAACTTGTCGCCGTCGCAGTAGATCGCGCCGCCGCTGCCGCCGCCGGGGGTGCCGGAGCGGGCCGGGTTGGCGCCGTTGCCGACCGCCTCGTTGTCCCGCAGCACGCTGTTGAGCACCACCCAGGAGACGCCGATGCTGCTCAGCGCGCCGCCGTTGGCGCAGGATCCGCCGGTGAAGGTGCTGTTGACGACGTACACCGGCTGGTCGTTGTGCTGGTCGAGCACGCGGATGGCGGCACCGCCGAGATCCGGGCCGGTGCGGTCGCAGCGGTTGCCGGCGAAGTGCGAGTTGACCACCTTGAACCGGCCACCCCGGACGAAGATCGCCCCACCGCCGCCGCCTTCGGTCCGTTGGCCGGTGGCGTCGCCGTCGACGAAGGTCAGGTTCTGCACGGTCAGTTGGGGATGGTCCTGGTCGTTGCAGTGCGACGTGGTCCAGCCCTGTAGGGCGTCGCAGGTGTTCATGTAGAGGATGCGCCGCTTGCCCTGCCCGCTCAGGGTGACCTTGCCACCGCCGTCGAGCACCACCTTCGGGCCGTTGGCGTTGCGTACCTTGGCGGTCGCCGTCATCTGGATGGTCACCGGGTCCGGGCCGCAGTCGAAGGTGATGATGCCGCCGGCCGCCACCGCCCGGACCACCGCGGTGGAGGTGCAGCTTGCGGGGGTGCCGGTGCCGACGGTACGGGTCGGCTTCGAGGTGTCGACCGCCCGCGCCTCGGCCGGTATGGCCGCCCCGCCCGACGGGTTGCCGGTGGGGCGGGCGCCCTGCGGCTTCGCCGGTGGCGTGGGGCTGGCACTGGCCTTGGGCGTGCCCAGGCCGGTCCGGGCCGGCGGGTTGGCCTGGGCGGTCGGCTGGTCGGCCTCCGCCGTCGGCGCGGCGGTGTCGGTGTCGAGCACCGGCGGCTGGGCGCTTCGGGGGTCGGCCCGTGGCACGGACGGACCACAGGCGGACAGGGTGGTGAGGGCGACGCCGAGTGCGACCACGGCGGCGAGGGGTCTCAGACGCACCCCGTGATGCTAGGCCCTGTGTCGAGGTTTTCGGTCGAGCCGAGCCTTCGCCAGGGTCAGGTGAGCGGGACGTGGTGCAGGTGCCGGCGGCGGCGCAGCCGGACGGCGAAGACCCCCGCCACCGTCACCGTCAGCAGCACGGTGACCACCAGCCCGTGCAGCAGGCCCCGGGTCAGGTAACCGTCGTCGGTGTGGTCCACCGCCCAGGTGCCGATCTCCCGACTGGACCAGAACGGGGTCAGCTTCGCCCCCGAACTGGCCGGGTCGAGCAGCATCTGCATCGCCACCACGGTGAGCAGCAGCAGGGTGCCCTCCAACTCGCGGGGCAGCAGGGCGCCGATCAGCATGCCGAACGGCGCGGCCACCGCCACGCAGCAGAGCATCGCCACGGCGATCCCGGCGTACCGCAGGTTGGTCGTGTCGAAGACGGTGAGCAGGAAGAACGGCACCGACACGGCCAGCCCGAGGACCCACAGGCCGAGCATCCGGCCGAGGTAGAGGTGATGCGGCCGGTAGCCGGCGAGCCGGAGCCGGGGTTCGATCTCGCGGGCGGCGCTGGTGGCGAAGAGCGCGGCGGTGCTGACCGCCCAGCTGATGCCGAGCAGCAGCGCGCGGATCGACTGCCCGACGTGGGAGTCCCGCCGGATCAGCCAGAACACCAACGGCATCAACAGCAGAAGCAGGAGTACGCCCCGACGGCGCGCCAACTCTCGCAGCGTCATCTCGGCCACGGTGACCAGCCGGTTCACGAGCGGCCTCCCGGTTGGGCAGTGGTCAGGTCGAGCACCACGTCGACCCGGTCGAGCTGGTTGAGCAGGTGGGTCACCACGACGATGGCCCGGCCCTCGTCGCGCAGCCGGATCAGCTGGTCCCAGAGGTTGACGTAGCTGCCCTGGTCGAAGCCCTGGTATGGCTCGTCGAGCAGCAGCACGTCCGGCTCGGCGAGGGTGGACATGGTGAGGTTCAGCTTCTGCCGCGTACCGCCGGAGAGGTGCCGGGCGAGCACGTCGCCCTCGGCGTCCCAGCCGAGATGCCGGGCGGCTGCCCGGCCGGCGCGACGGGCCGGCCCCCGTGCCACGCCCTGACCGGCGCCCACCAGCACGAAGTGCTCGTCGGGCAGCAGGAAGTCGGCGGTGCCGCCCTGCTGAGGGCAGTAGCCGAGCCGGCCGGAGACGCTGACCTCGCCGGCGTCGGGCGAGACCAGCCCGGCGCAGATCCGCAGGAAGGTGCTCTTGCCGCAGCCGTTCGCGCCGACCACGGCGGCGATCTGGCCGGCCCGTACGGTCAGCGACGCGTCGCGCAGCACCGTGCGTCGCCCGTACCGCTTGGTGATGCCTCGGGCATGCAGCCGGACCGGGCCGGGGCGCGGGCCGGGCGTGGTGCCGATGCTCTCCACGATCGCGGCGGCGTACGACGGCGGCGGGCCGAAGACCAGCCACGGGTCGCCTCCGCCCTCGCGCAGGTGCGTGGCGGCCTCGGCGACCACGTGCCGGGCGGCGTCGACCGCCACTCGGCGCTGGTGCAGCTCGGCCGCGAACGCCCGCAGCCACTCGTCGGCGTTCACCCCTCGACCCCCTTCGTGACGATGCCGGTCACCGGCGCCACGAACGCCAGCCAGGCGTTGCCGCCCTGGTGCAGCGCCGCCCGCCCGTCGTCGGTGAGCTGGTAGTACTTGCGGGCCGGACCCGATCCGCCCGCCCGCCACTGCGCGGTGACCAGGCCGGTGCGTTGCAGCCGCAGCAGCACCGGGTAGAGCGTGCCGCCCTGGATCGGCCCGACGCCCGCGGCGTCGAGCGACTGGGCGAGCTGGTAGCCGTAGGACTCGCCCTCTCGCAGCAGGGCGAGTACGCAGAGGTCGAGCACCCCGCGCAGCCATTGCCCACGACGGTCGGAATCCACCCGCCGAACCCTAGTGGCGCTATCTAGATGGCACAACTACCTAGCCGCAGTGGCCCGGCCCGGCTCAGCCGGTGATGATGTCGGAGATGACGACGGTGACGTTGTCCGGCGCGCCGGCCTGGTGGGCGAGCTTCACGAGTTGCTCGCCGCACTGCTGGCGGTCGGCGTGCAGGCTCAGCGTGGCGGCGATCGCCTCGTCGGCCACGTAGTCGGAGAGCCCGTCGCTGCACAGCAGCAGGCGGTCCCCGGCGGCGACCGTCACCATGCCCATCGTCGGCGGCGCGTCCGAGCCCTGCACCGCGCGGGTCACCAGGGACCGCTGCGGGTGGTGCCGGGCCTGCTCCGGGGAGAGCGCCCCCTGGTCGACCAGCGCCTGCACGAAGGTGTCGTCGCGGGTCAGCTGGCGCAGCTGGCCCGTGCGCAGCAGATAGCAGCGGGAGTCGCCGACCTGGGCGAGCACCAGCGTGTCCCCGGCGAGCAGGGCGGCGGTCAGCGTCGTACCCATGCCGTCGCGCGCGGGGTCGGCGGCGATCGCGGCGTGGATGCGCTGGTTGGCCGTGCTCACCACGGCCCGCAGCGCATCGGCGGCGGCGTCCGGCGTGGTCGGCGGGATCAGCTCGTCGAGGATCCGGATGACGATCTCGCTGGCCACCTCACCGGCGGGCAGCCCACCCATGCCGTCGGCCACCGCGACGAGGCGCTCGCCGGCAAGGGCCGAGTCCTCGTTGTTGGTGCGGACCAGGCCGATGTCGTTGAGGATGGCCGAGCGGAGGATCAGCGTCATGGGGTCAAGCTTGCCAAGAAGACCCTTCCCGCGTCTCTACGCACTACTGCGTAGGGTTGAGGAATGTTGCCGGTGTCCATGGTCGGGCGCGCCGGTGAGCTGGCTGAGCTGGACCGGGCCTGGTCCACCGTGGTCGGTGGCGGCCGCCGGTCGCCGGCTGTCGCCGTGATCACCGGCGGCGCCGGCGTGGGCAAGAGCCTGCTGGTCGCCGCCGCGCTGGACGGCTTCACCCCGCGGCCCGAGGTGATGCTCAGTGGCGCTGCCCGGGTGCACAGCCCCGCCCCGTACGACTGGTTGGCCGCCGTGCTGAGTGGGCGCGACACCAGCCGGCTCGACCTCCCGGCGGACGCGCTGGCCTGGCTCGCCCAGCAGCCGACCGCGCCACGCGAGCGCTACGCCCCCGGCACCCTGCTCCGCCTCGCCGTGCGTACCGTCCGGGTGCTGGTCGGTGCCGGCCCGGCGGTGCTCGTGGTGGAGGACCTGCACGCGCTCGACCCGGCCAGCCTCAACCTGGTCGGCGAGCTGGCCACCGCCGCCGGGCTGCCGGCCCTGCTGGTCGTCGCCACCAGGCCCGCGGCACACGCGGTCGCGCCGGAACTCGCCGGCCGCACCCTGGCCCGCCTCTGCGGGGTACGCGGCGCGGTGCGCCAGCACCTCGGGCCGCTGCGCCCGGCCGAGGTCGCCGAGGTGCTGACCCAGGTGTACGCCGGCCGCCCGCCCGGTGCCCGGCTGGTGCACGGGATCTGGCAGCGTACCGGCGGCAACCCGTACGCCCTCACCGAGCTGCTCGCCGCGCACGCCGGACAGGACCCGGAGACGTTGCTCGACCCACCCGCCCCGGCCGGTCAGGTCGGCCAGGTCGGCCAGGACCGCCAGCGATGCCGAGTCACCCGC
>NZ_POTY01000346.1 GCF_003236315.1 Micromonospora craterilacus | reverse complement strand
GCGGTGGCCAGGGAGACGCTGTCCACTCTGGGCGCGCTCGGCCCGGACGGCCGGATCACCGCGCGGGGCCGGGCGATCGCCGCCGCCGGAGCGCATCCCCGCCTGGCCCGGGCGCTGCTCGACGGGGCCGCCCGGGTCGGCGCCGACCGCGCCGCCGAGGTGGTGGCGCTGCTGGCCGAGGAGTCCGCGACCGGGCCGGGCGATGACCTCGCCGCCGCCTGGCGCCGCCTTCGTGCCGGCACCGATCCGGCCGCCACCGCGCGCTGGCGCACTGAGAAGCGTCGGCTGCGCGCCGCCCTGCCGGCCGGCGCCCGGGACACGACGCCACCGGGCACGAGAACCGGGCCGGAGAACGGTGCGCCGGTACCGCTGCCCGATGACCTCGCCGCCGGGCTGCTGGTCGGGCTGGCCTACCCCGAGCGGCTGGCCCGGGTGCGGCGACCCGGCGGCTCGGCGTACCTGATGAGCGGCGGGACCGCGGCGGAGCTGGCACCGGGGTCGGCGCTGGCCGGTGCCGGCTGGCTGGCCGTGGCGGTGGCCGACCGCTCCCCCGGCGCGCCGACCGCTCGGGTCCGGCTCGCCGCCGCCCTGGACGAGGCGACCGCCCGGGAGGCCGGCGGGCCGCTGCTGCGCGTCGACCGGGAGGTCGGCTGGTCGGGTACGGACGTGGTGGCCCGGGAGGTGGTCCGGCTGGGCGCGATCGAGCTGGTCGAGCGCCCGCTGCGCCGGCCCGACCCGGACAAGGTCGCCGCGGCCCTGCTGGACGGCCTGCGCAGCACCGGTCTCGACCTGCTGACCTGGACCCCGGCGGCGCGGGCGCTGCGCGAGCGGCTGACGTTCTGCCGGCACGCGCTCGGCGACGACTGGCCGGACGTCTCCGACGCGGCGCTGCTGGCCGATGCGGCGGGCTGGCTCGGCCCGGAGCTGGCCACCGCCCGCCGCCGGGCCGACCTGGCCCGGATCGACGTGGCCGGGGCGCTGCGCCGCCAGGTGCCGTGGCCGCTGGCCGGGCGGCTGGACGAGCTGGCCCCGGAACGGATCACCGTGCCCAGCGGTTCCCGGATCCGGCTGGACTACGCCGACCCGGCCGCGCCGGTGCTCGCGGTCCGGCTCCAGGAGACCTTCGGCTGGACGGACGCACCGCATGTCGCGGGTGGCCGGGTGCCGGTGCTGCTGCACCTGCTCTCCCCGGCGGGCCGGCCGGTGGCGGTCACCGCCGACCTGGCCTCGTTCTGGCGCTCGGGCTACCGGCAGGTCCGGGCCGAGCTGCGCGGGCGCTACCCGCGCCATCCCTGGCCGGAGGATCCGACCACGGCCACGCCCACCCGGCAGGCCGCGCGCCGACGCTGACCGTCAGTCCTCGTCGACCACGTCGGCGACGACCACGGTGACGTTGTCCGGGCCGCCGGCGCGCAACGCCAGGTCGATCAGCCGCCGCGCGCACGCCTCCCGGTCCGGGTGGTCGGCCAGCACCTCGGCGAGGGTGTCGGCGCGCACCACGTTGGACAGCCCGTCGCTGCACAGCAGCCAGCGGTCGCCGGCCCGGGGCAGCATCGTCGCGTACGTCGGGGAGACCTCGTCGCCCTGCAACGCCTGGGTGACCACGGCCCGACGGGGATGGCTGCCGGCCTGGTCGGGGGTGATCAGGCCCTGGTCGACGAGCATCTGCACGAAGGTGTCGTCGCGGGTGATCTGCTTGAGCACGCCCTCGCGGAACAGGTACGCCCGGGAGTCGCCCACGTGGGCCAGGGCCAGGCAGCTGCCGGTACGCGCGAACAGCAGCGCGGTCAGCGTGGTGCCCATCCCCTGCCGCTGCGGGTCCTCGGTGACCGCCTGACGGATCCGGGTGGTGGCCAGCTGGATGCCACTCTGCAGCGCGGCGACCAGGGCGTCCTCCGGGGTCGCCAGGTCCAGCGGCGCCACCGCCTCGATGGCGATGGCGCTGGCCAGGTCGCCCGCGGCCATGCCACCCATGCCGTCGGCGACGGCGACCAGCCAGGTGCCGGCGTGCAGGGCGTCCTGGTTGCCGCTGCGGATCAGCCCACGGTCGCTCGTCCCGGCGGAACGCAGCTTCAGGGTCATGGCACGCAGCCTGCCAGGCGAAGGGCGCGGTTGTCTCTAGGAGATCAGGACGGCTGGGCGTGGCGCGGCGAATCTCACTGCCGGAGGCCCCCGATCCCCATCGGACGGGATCGATTGACAGGGTCCGTCGTCCCTGGAAACATGCCCGATACCTGGGAGCGCTCCCAGAAATCTCTACCCACCACACACGTCCCGTCCCGCTCGTCGGAAGGACTCCCCCGTGACGCCAACCCGACGTCGTCTCGCGGTGCTCGCCGCGGCGACCACCGTGGCGCTGGCCGGCGCTTCCGCCGGCCCGGCCCACGCCGATCCCCCGGCCGACGCCCCCGAACAGATCACCAACGGCGACTTCAGCGCCGGCGTGTCACCCTGGTTCTCCTACGGCACCGGCCCGCTCGGGGTGACCGACGGCCAGCTCTGCACCACCGTCCCCGGTGGGCTGGCCAACCCCTGGGACGCCGGCATCGGCCAGGACGGCGTCCCGCTGGTCGCCGGCGCCGAGTACACCCTCGGCTTCGACGTCACCGCGACCCCCGGCAGCTCGGTCAGCGCCGTGCTGCAACTCGGCAACGCCCCCTACACCGGCTACTTCTCCGTCAACGCCGCCGCCACGCCGGCCCAGCAGCGCATCGAGCGGACCTTCGTCGCGCCCAGCGACGACTCCCGCGCCCAGCTGATCTTCCAGGTCGGCGGCGGCGCCGCGCAGCAGACCGTCTGCCTGGACAACGTGTCGCTGCGCGGCGGCAACCCGCCCGAGCCGTACGTGCCGGACACCGGCCCCCGGGTCCGCGTCAACCAGGTCGGCTACCTGCCCGCCGGGCCGAAGAACGCCACCGTGGTCACCGCGGCGACCACGGCCCTGCCCTGGCAGTTGCGGGCCGCCTCCGGCACCGTGCTGGCCAGCGGCACCACCACCCCGCGCGGCGTCGACCCGGCCTCGGCGCAGAACGTGCACTCGGTCGACTTCTCGGCGTACCGCACGGCCGGGCGGGGGCTGACGCTGGCCGTGGACGGCGAGATCAGCCACCCGTTCGACATCTCCGGCACGCTCTACGACCAGCTCCGCTCGGACGCGTTGCAGTTCTTCTACATCCAGCGCAGCGGCATCGCCATCGACGGCAATCTGGTCGGCGCCGAGTACGCCCGGCCGGCCGGACACCTGGGCGTCGCCCCCAACCAGGGCGACACCGACGTACCCTGCCAGGCCGGCGTCTGCGACTACCGCCTCGACGTACGCGGCGGCTGGTACGACGCCGGCGACCACGGCAAGTACGTGGTCAACGGCGGCATCGCCACCTACCAGTTGCTGAGCACCTTCGAGCGGACCAAGAACGCCGCCACCGCCGGGCACGGCGCCGCCCTGGCCGACAGCACCCTGCGGGTGCCCGAACGCGGCAACGGGGTGCCGGACATCCTCGACGAGGCCCGGTGGGAGCTGGAGTTCCTGCTGCGCATGCAGGTGCCGGCCGGCAAGCCGCTGGCCGGGATGGCTCACCACAAGATCCACGACCGGAACTGGACCGGGCTGCCGCTGCAACCCGAGGACGACCCGGAGCCGCGGGAGCTGCACCCGCCGTCCACCGCCGCCACCCTGAACCTGGCCGCCGTCGCCGCCCAGTGCGCCCGCCTGTTCGCCCCGTACGACGCGGCGTTCGCGCAGCGCTGCGGCACCGCGGCGAAGACCGCGTACGCCGCCGCCAAGGCCAACCCGGCCCGGTACGCCCCGTCGACTGGCAACGGCGGCGGTGCGTACGACGACAGCAACGTCACCGACGAGTTCTACTGGGCGGCCGTCGAGCTGTACCTGACCACCGGCGAGCGCGCCTACCTGACCGACCTGACCGCCTCGCCGCACCACACCGGCAACGTGTTCGAAGCCCGTGGCTTCGGCTGGCAGAGCGTCGCCGCGCTGGGCCGGCTGGACCTGGCGACCGTGCCCAACGGGCTGCCGGCCACCGAGCTGACCCGCATCCGGGCCTCGGTCACCGCCGCCGCCGACAGCCACCTCGCCGAGATCCGCCGCCAGGCGTACGGGCTGCCGATGCCCGGCGACGCCGGCAGCTACTTCTGGGGCGGCAACAGCAACGTGATCAACAATGCGATCGTGCTGGCCACCGCCTTCGACCTGACCGGCGCGGCGAAGTACCGGGACGGGGCGGTGCAGGCGATGGACTACCTCCTCGGCCGTAACGCGCTGAACATCTCGTACGTGACCGGGTGGGGCGAGCACGCGGCGGAGAACCAGCACAGCCGGATCTTCGGCCACCAGCTCGACCCGAGCCTGCCGAAGCCGCCCGCCGGCTCGCTGGCCGGCGGCCCGAACGCCGACCTACAGGACCCGTTCGTGCAGCAGCTGCTCGCCGGCTGCGCGCCGATGTTCTGCTTCGTCGACGACATCAACTCGTACTCCACCAACGAGGTGGCGATCAACTGGAACTCGGCACTGGCCTGGATCGCCTCGTTCCTGGCCGACCAGGGCGACGCCCGGGCGGTCCCGCCGCCCACCTGCGCGGTGACCTACACCAACTACGGGTTCTGGCACGGCGGCACCGGCTTCACCGCCGAGGTGACCATCCGCAACACCGGCACGACCACCCTGAACGGTTGGACCGCCCGGTTCGCGTTCACCGGTGACGCCAAGGTGCGCGAGGCGTGGATGGCGAACGTGACGCAGTCCGGAGCCACGGTGACCGCGAAGAACGAGTCGTACAACGCCCGGATCGCCCCGGGCGGCACGGCGATGTTCGGCTTCAACGCCACCACCGCCGGCGGCGCCAACCCGTCCCCGGCCCTGATCACGGTCAACGGCGCTCCCTGCGCCGTCTCCTGATCCCCCGGGTG
>NZ_POTY01000345.1 GCF_003236315.1 Micromonospora craterilacus | reverse complement strand
GTACCACTCGGGGGCCGTCGGGGTGTCCGGCGTGGAGGCCCGTCGGCTGGACGTGACCGACCGGGCCGCGGTGCGGGCGCTGGTTTCCCGGGTACGCCCCGACGCCGTGGTCGCCACCCCCTACCGGTATGCCGACTGGGCGGTCACCGCCGACGGGGCGGCGCACATCGCGTACGCCGCCGCCGAGGCGGGGGCACGGCTGGTGCACATCTCCAGCGACGCGCTGCACGCCGGGCGCCCCGAGGCGTACGCCGACGACGAACCACCCACCCCGGTCTTCCCGTACGGCGCGGCGAAGGCGGCTGCGGAGACGGCGGTACGGGCGATCGACCCGGCCGCCGCGCTGGTGCGTACCTCGCTGATCCTGGGGGAGGGGAGCCCGCAGATCCAGCTCTGCCGGGACGCCCTGGCCGGGCGGGCGGCCCTGTTCACCGACGAACTCCGCTGCCCGGTGGACGTCGCGGACCTCGCCGCCGCCGTGCTCGAACTGGTGCCGTCCGGCTATGCGGGGTTGCTCAACGTGGCCGGCCCGGACGCGGTCAGCCGGGCGGAACTGGGCCTGCTGGTGGCCCGCCGGGCGGGCCTTGATGCGGCCGCCCTGAAGACCACCACCGCCGCCGCCTCCGGCCTGGTCCGCCCCGTCGAGGTACGCCTCGACTGCACCCGGGCCACCGGCCTGCTCCGGATCCGGCTGCGCGGCGTCACCGAACTGCTCGCCGCCTGACCCGCCGGCACCGCCCTCATCGGCGTGGCCGCGCACCCCCTTCGGCCCGCCACGCGCACCCGTCGGTTCCTGCCGCCCTTGCACAGAACTTGTGCATAGGAAATGTGCACAGCTATTGTGCATCCATGGCAGATGAGAGGCGACCCGCTCCGCGGCGGGTCCGGATCGACCACCGGCAGGTCCGCGTCCTGGCGCACCCGCTGCGTACGCGGCTGCTCGGCGCGCTGCGGGTGCAGGGGCCGGCCACCGCCACCACCCTCGCCGAGCTGCTCGACACCAACACCGGGGCGACCAGCTACCACCTGCGCCAGCTGGCCGAGGTCGGGCTGGTCGCCGAGGAGCCCGACCGGGGCACCGGGCGGCAGCGCTGGTGGCGGGCCGCGCACGACGTGACGAGCTGGGAGAGCACCGACTTCGACGACGACCCGGACGCGCGGGCCGCAGTGGAGTGGATCCAGTCCGAGCAGGTGCGCCTCTTCGTCGAACACGCCGAGCGGTGGTTCGCGGTGCGCGACCAGTGGTCACCCGAGTGGCGCGATGCCCTGGGCATGGGCGACGCCTTCATGACCATCCCGTCCTCCCGCCTCAAGGAACTCCAGGCGGAGCTGTGGCAGGTCCTTGAGCGCTACCGCGCCGAGGCCGACCCGGGCGAGCCGGGCGCCGAGCAGGTGCTGGTCTTCTACGCCGCGCTGCCGCTGCTGATGGGAAAGAAGCGATGAGCGCCCTGTCCGTACGCCAGGTCCGGCACCGCTACCTGGTCCTGCACGGCCTGCGTTGGCTGCCGGTCGGCCTGATGATCCCGGTGTTCATCCTGCTGATGCAGGAGCGCGGTCTGACGCTGGCCCAGATCGGCGTGGCCGTCGCCGCCCAGGGGGCGGTGGTGCTCGCCCTGGAACTGCCGACCGGCGGGTTCGCCGACGCGCTGGGCCGCAAGCCGGTGCTGCTGGTGGCCAGCGTGGTGAACCTCGCCTCGGTGGCCCTGCTGGTGGTGGCGGACTCGTTCGCCCTGCTGGTCGCCGTCTGGGCCTTGCAGGGCGTGTTCCGGGCCCTGGACAGCGGCCCCCTGGAGTCGTGGTACGTCGACAGCACCCTGGCCGCCGACCCGGACGCCGCGTACGAGAAGGGGCTCGGCCAGGGCGGCACCGTGCTGGGCCTGGCCGTCGCGGCCGGCGCGCTGCTCAGCGGTGGCCTGGTGGCCCTCGGCTCGATCGGCCCGCTCAGCGCGCTCACCGTGCCGGTCGTGGCCGCGGCCGGGTTCCAGCTGGTCTACCTGGCGGCGCTGATGACCCTGCTGGTGGAGGAGCGGCCGGCGGCCGGGCCCGGCGCGCTGCGGGCCTCGATCCGCAGCGCCCCGCGGATGGTCGGCGAGGCGGTCGGCCTGCTGCGCCGCTCCCGGGTGCTGCTCGCGCTGGTGGCGGTCGAACTGTTCTGGGGCTTCGGCATGGTCACCTTCGAGAACCTGCTGCCGGTCCGGCTGGCCGAAATGCTGGGCGACGCCGACCGGGCCGCCGCCCTGCTCGGCCCCAGCAGCACCGTGGCGTGGCTCGCCTCCGCCGGCGGCGCGGCGCTCACCCCGCTGCTCATCCGCTGGCTCGGCGCCGCACCCGGCGCCGCCCTGCTGCGCATCGTGCAGGGAGTCACCGTGGTCGGCATGGCCCTGCTCGCCGGCCCGGTCGGGGTGCTGATCGCCTTCTTCGCCTGCTACGCCGTGCACGGCGCCTCGAACCCGCTGCACATGGGGCTGTTGCACCGGCAGGTCGACGGCCCGTACCGGACCAGTGTGATCTCGGTGAACTCGATGGTGGCCATGCCGGCCGCTGCCCTCGGCGGCGTGCTGCTCGGGCTGATCGGCGACCGGGCCGGGGTGAGCACCGCGATGCTGGTGGGCGCGGTGGTGCTGGCCGTGGCCGCGCCGCTCTACCTGCCGGCCTGGCGGGCCGGCCGCGCCGCCGACGGTCAACCGGGACGGACCGAGGTGGGCGGCAAGGTGCCGGTGTAGCCGAGCCGCCGCCGAGGTCGCCTGAGCCCGGGGCCGGGCCGACCTTGGCGGCGGGGCGATCCACGGTGGAGATTGGCGAGTCGACCGATCGGGTACATCCCGCGCCGACCTACTGGAACCCCCACCGGAGGAACATCATGTTCGCCATCGCCGCAGCCGCGGTTTTCGGCTTCGCCCTGCTGCTCGACCTGCTGGACACCAAGCTCGGAGCGCCGGACCTGTTCAACTGGAACACCCTGGTACTGATCGGCCTGCTGCTGCTCGCGCTCCACCTGGCCGGCTTCCCCCGCCGGGGCGGTGGCCGCTGGAACCGGGGACGCCGTACGGGGCGCGGCTGACCGAGAACGATCATCGCGGCTTCGGTCGGCGGCGCGATTCCGGCGTAGCCGACCGAGCCCGGTACTGTTCTCGTGATGGAGTCCGATGCCCTCTTCACCCTCGGTGAACCCGCCGCAGCGCCCAGTGCGCTGGCGGGCTCAGGTGCCGTCGGCGGCTTCACCGCGGTCGCGCCGGACGCGCCGCTGCCCGTCCGGATGCGCCCGGCCGACCTGGACGAACTGGTCGGCCAGGAACACCTGCTCACCCCCGGTGCACCCCTGCGGCAGCTGGTCGCCGGGAGCGCGCCGATGTCGGTCATCCTGTGGGGACCACCGGGCAGCGGCAAGACCACCATCGCCCACCTGGTGGCCGGTGCCACCGACCGGCGCTTCGTCGCCATGTCGGCGCTCTCGGCGGGAGTGAAGGACGTCCGAGCCGTGATCGACACGGCTCGGCGGCAGCGGCGCTCCGGTGGCCCGCCGACGGTGCTCTTCATCGACGAGGTGCACCGGTTCAGTAAGACCCAGCAGGATTCGCTGCTCGCCGCGGTCGAGGACCGCACTGTCACGCTGCTCGCGGCCACCACGGAGAACCCGTACTTCTCGGTCATCTCCCCGCTGCTGTCCCGGTGCGTGCTGCTCACCCTGCACCCGCTCGACGACGCGGCGGTCCGCGGCCTGCTGCGGCGCGCGATGACCGACGAGCGCGGCCTGGCCGGGGCGCTCACCCTCGCCCCGGAGGCCGAGGACCACCTCGTCCGCCTGGCCGGTGGGGACGTCCGCAAGGCCCTCACCGCGTTGGAGGCCGCCGCGGGCTCGGCCACCGCGCTGGGCACCGGACGGATCGACCTGGCCACGGCCGAGCGGGCGGTGGACACGGCAGCGGTGCGCTACGACCGTGCGGGTGACGCCCACTACGACGTGACCAGCGCCTTCATCAAGAGCATGCGGGGTTCGGACGTGGACGCCGCGCTGCACTGGCTGGCCCGGATGCTGGTCGCCGGGGAGGACGCACGGTTCATCGCCCGGCGACTGGTTATCTTCGCCAGTGAGGACGTCGGCATGGCCGACCCGGCTGCCCTCGGCGTTGCCACCGCCGCCGCTCACGCGGTGGAGTACGTCGGCCTGCCCGAGGTGCAACTCAACCTGGCGCAGGCGGTGATCCACCTGGCCACCGCGCCCAAGTCGAACTCGGCCACCACGGCGATCGGCGCCGCGATCGCCGACGTGCGGGCCGGCCGGGGCGGCCCGGTGCCCCGCGGCCTGCGCGACGCGCACTACGCCGGTGCGCGGGGGCTCGGCCACGGCACCGGGTACCGCTACCCGCACGACGACCAACGGGGCGTGGTCGTCCAGCAGTACGTGCCGGACGATCTGATCGGCACCGACTACTACCGGCCGAGCCAGCACGGCGCGGAGCGATCGGTGGCCACCCGGCTGCCGTTGCTGCGCCGGATCGTCCGTGGGCTGCCGGCCCCCGCCCGTACGGAAGCGTCGCCGGCGGGTGGCCAGGCCGAGGCGCCGACGTCGTCCGGAGTCGACGGCAGCCGGCAGCCGGCCACGGACGCGGCGGATGAGGTCGGCGGTAGCGCCGACGGGAAGGGTCAACAGTGAAATCGTCGGAGCGACCGGAGGACGGCCCGGACGAACGGCGCACCAAGGGCCGTCGTTGGGGCCGGGGCAAGGCTGAGGCCGCCCCGGAGGAGCCGGCTGCCGGCGAGGATTTCGGCTGGATCGACGACCTGCGATCGGCCAAGCAGCAACGCGGTGAGCTGGGTCCCGACGGTGTCGCGCCGGCACCGGGCGCGCCCCCGGCCGCCCGGCCGGGCCCCGCGATGCCGTCGGGTCCCGCGATGCCGCCGGGTCCCGCGATGCCGCCCGGCCCGGACCGCCCCGGCCAGGCGCCGCCCGGC
>NZ_POTY01000344.1 GCF_003236315.1 Micromonospora craterilacus | reverse complement strand
CGCCAACAGCGTCGATCTTGCACTTTCGGTCGCCGGTACGCGGCTTATGCCGGAAAAGCGGCGACGAAAAGTGCAAGATCGCGGGGATCAGGGGGGCGCGCCGCCGGGAGGGAGAACGCTCCCTCCCGGCGGCGCGGGGGTGCGGTTAGTTGCGGGTGATGGTGAAGGTTGAGGTGGTGTTGCGGATGTCCTGCCAGTTGTTGGTCAGGCGAAGGTTGGTGAAGGTCGCCGAGCCGACGGCAGGGCCTTGGCCTGGCTCGGGTAGTTCGTTGACCCAGATTCCGAAGCCCGACTTGGCGTCGAAGGCGTCACCGCTGCGCTGCGCGCCGCTGATCGACACGTTGGTGAAGACCGTGTCGGTGACCGGGTTCTCCGGCTGGCTGCCGGTGTACTTGGTCTGGAACATGATGCCCGAGTAGGTCGGGTCCACGATGTCCACGTCGGTGACGCGGATGCCGCGGAACTCCTTCGACGCGGAGAAAACCCAGATCGCCGGGAAGGTCTGCGCGCCCCAGAAATGGCCGCCGGCCCGGATCAGCGAAATGTTCTCGAACCGGGTCGGCGGGCTGGCCCCGAACCCGATGAACGGGTAGCCGAAGTCCAGCGAGCTGATGGTGATCCCGGAGTACGTCAGCATGTCCGCGATGTAGAGGTTGCGAAACACGTTGTTGTAGCCGCCGTACACTGCGATCCCCGCCGCCCGCCAGGTCAGCGTGGCGGTCAGGTTCTCGAACACGTTGCCGTGGTTGCCGGTGGACGCACCCTGGTCGGTCGCGGAGAACAGCGCGAACGCGTCGTCGCCGTTGGAGCGGCCCTCCGAGTTGCTGATCAGGTTGTTGGTGCTGCCGTTGGTCATGTTCACCGCGTCGGCGAAGGTGTTCCGGAACCGGCTGTTGGTGATCTTCAGCCCGTCGACGCTCACCCCCCAGTACGCGCACACGGTGTGCTCGACCCAGACGTTGTCCAGGGTCAGGTTGTCGACGTCCTTCAGCTCACCCCAGACCTTGCCCGGCCCGTCCTGCCGAACGGTGTAGTTGCCGAAGAAGGCGAGGTGTTCGAAGGACGATCCGCTGGCGCTGGGCTCCACCCGGAAACCGGCGTCGGTGTTCTGCTGCGACGACGGCGTCTGGAAACGGGTGAACCACATGCCGGCACCGACCACCTTCACCGCCTTGCCGTACACCTGGAACTTCTGCGCGGTCTCGTACGTGCCGGCGGGCAGGTAGACGCCGACCAGGTTGCCGGTGGTGTCCATCCGGACCGCGTCCAACGCGCTCTGCACGTCGGCGTGGCTGAACCCGTTGGGCACCCGGTAGCGAGCCGGATCCGGGTTCGCCCGAGGTGCCACCAGCTCCAGGTTGACGAAGTCGATGGCGTACGTGGTGGTGTTCGCCGGGTCCTTCTGCAACCGGATCCGGCTGCCGGCCGGGATGGTCGAGTTGAGCAGCACGTTCGCCTCGTCGTAGAGGTGCCGGGGTGGTCCGGCGCTCGGCGAGTCGCTCGGGCTGGCCTCGGCGCCGTACAGCCAGATGTGCTTCGAGGTGAGGCTGATCGGCTTGTGCAGCACACCGTTGACGTAGATGTTCAGCGTCGAGCTGATCCCGCCGCCGTTCGGAGCGTCCGGGATGGAGAAGCGGGTGACCAGGGCGTTGGCGTCCGCCTTGGTGGTCCACTCGACGTACGCGCCGGTGCTGTTCAAGGTCACCGCCCGCCGGCCGGACGCCTCGCCGGCCAGGTCGCCGATGGTCCGGTTCGGCCCGATCACCTGCGCACCGCCGCCGACCGAACCCTCCTCGGCCTCGTACATGTCGTACGGCAGGTTGGCGCCGCGACCCACGAACAGCGGCCGCTCGCTGGTGTTGTTGGCCCGCTTCACCGGCAACTCGTTGGCGTCGTCGGCGATCACCACCCGGACGGTGTACCGGCCGTTGGCCGCCGTCCAGGTGCCCAGGTTGACCGGGCCGGCCGTCGCGCCGACGCCGATGGTGCCGGTGTACGAGCCGGTGAGGGTACGCACCACCGTGCCGGAGTCGTTGAGCACGGTGAGCGTGATGCCGTGCGCACCGCCCGCCGAGGCGATGGTGCCCTGGTTGCGCAGGGTCACCGCGAAGCTGACCGTTGCGCCGGCGGCCGGCGTGCCGGGCGACCAGGTGACCGCCGAGGCGACCAGGTCCGAGCTGGCCACCGGGCTGACCGTCAGCCGGGTCGGGCTGGTGTAACTGTTGTTCGACTCGTTCTGCTCGATGACCGTGTTCGCCGGGTCGACGGTGGCGCTGACCTGGTAGCTACCGGCGTCCCGCGCGGCGATGGTGGTCGACACGTTGGTCGACGCACCGGCCGCGAGGGCACCGACGTTCGCCTGGCCCACCTTCGTCCCGTCCAGGGCGAAGTCGACCGTGGTCGCGCCGGAGGCCAGCGTGCCGGCGTTGCGCACGGTGGCGGTGAGCGTGATCTGGTCGGTCTCCACCGGTGCGGCCGGGGCGAAGGTCACGTTGGTGACGGTGAGGTCCGGGTTCGGTGCCGGGGTGCCGATCACCTGGAACTCGGCGACCTGGCCGTTGGACGCCCCGGTGTTGGCGGTGAACTGGAGCCGGACGTCGGCGGCCGTCGCCGACACCGGGATGGTCACCGTGTTGCTGCTGGTCGGGCTGAACGAGTAGTTCGCGGAGCCGACCAGGGTGCTGAAGCCGGAGGCGGACTGCTCCCGGCCGAGCACCGAGAAGGTCTGCGTACGCGGGCCCCAGGCCGGGTCGGGGTTCAGCTTCACCACGATCGCGGTGATGCTCGCGTTCGCGCCGAGCGCGACGGTCAACGTGCTCGGGTACGCCCCCGGCGCGCCCTCCCAGTAGGTGGTGACGTCGTCGTCGACCGCGTTCGCCGCGGCGAAGACGTGCACCATCGAGGAGGCGGTGGCCGGCTTACCCGCGGCGAGGTTGGTCCCGCCCGGGGTGCTGCCCACCCGGGTCACCGTGTTGCTGTTCGCGGAGACGTTGCCGGCCGCGTCCTTCGCCCGCACGAAGTACGACACCGTCGCACTCGCCGGCTGGCTGTCCGTGTACGTCAACGTCGTACCCGACACACTGGCCCGCAGGCTGCCGTTGGCGTACACGTCGTAACCGGTCACCCCGACGTTGTCCGTCGACGCCGACCAGGTCAACCGGATCTGCCCACCGCCCGGCTCGGTGAACGCCAGATTCGTCGGCGCGGTCGGCGCCTGGGTGTCACCGGAGCTGCCGGTACGGGTGACCGTGTTGCTGTTCGCGGAGACGTTGCCGGCCGCGTCCTTCGCCCGCACGAAGTACGACACCGTCGCACTCGCCGGCTGGGTGTCCGTGTACGTCAACGTCGTACCCGACACACTCGCCCGCAGGCTGCCGTTGGCGTACACGTCGTAACCGGTCACCCCGACGTTGTCCGTCGACGCCGACCAGGTCAACCGGATCTGCCCACTCCCCGGCTCGGTGAACGCCAGGTTCGTCGGGGCCGACGGGGGTTGGGTGTCGCCGGTGGCCGGGCCGTACACCTCCAGCTCGGCCAGCTGCCCGGCCGGCCAGCCGGTGTTCGCGGTGAACTGCAGCCGGACGTAGCGGGTGGCGGCCGAGCCGACGGTGATGGTCACCGTGTTGTTGGCCGCCGGGTTGAAGGCGTACCCGGCGGAGGCGACCAGGGTGCTGAAGGTCGACCCGTTGGTGCTGCCCTGCACGGTCAACGTCTGGGTGCGCGCCCCCCAGCCGCCGGGCAGCTTGAGCACCAGCCGGTCGACGGTGACGGTGGCGCCCAGGTCCACCTGGATCCACTGCGGGAAGGCGTTGTTCGGGCTCTCCCAGTAGCTGCCCTGGTTGCCGTCGTTGGCGTTGGCGGCGACGTAGACGTCGGAGTGGCCGCTGGCAGACATGCTCCGGCCGGCTGCCAGGTTGGTCGACGAGCTGGCCGCGCCGTACACCTCCAGCTCGGCCAGCTGCGCGGCCGGCCAGCCGGTGTTCGCGGTGATCGAGATCCGGACGTACCGGGTGGTGGTGGCCGGGAAGTCGATGGTGACGGTGTTGCCGCCGGCCGGGCTGAAGGTGCGGCCCGCCGAGCCGACGATGGTGCTGAAGCTGCTGCCGGTCGTGCTGCCCTGCACCGACAGCGTCTGGGTGCGGGTTTCCCAGCCCGCCGGCAGCTTCAGCTTGACCTGGTCGATGGACTGGCCGGAGCCCAGGTCGACCTGGACCCACTGCGGGAGGGCACCGCTGCTCTCCCAGTAGGTGCCGGCGTTGCCGTCGGTCACGTTGGCTGCGGCGTACGGGCCGTTGACGCTGCTGGCGGTCGCGGCGCGGCCGGCGGCGAGGTTCGGGCCGCCGGCCGCAGCGGCCGGAGGCGCGGGCGCGGCGGTGAGGGCGAGGCCGACCGCGGCGAGCACGGCGGTGAGCCGGGTACGGAATCTGGACATGGGGGATCGACACCTTCTTCCGGGACGTGGAGAGGCGTTGCGGGGGTGTGGTGCTCTTACGGCGTGGGTGGGCCCCGATCGGCGTGCGGGGCCCACCCACGGGTCAGGAGGCGTGCACCTCGAACTCGGCGATCTGGGCAGCCGGCCAGCCGGTGTTGCCGGTGACGTTGAGTCGCAGGTACCGGCGGTCACCGGCCGGCAGGTTGATCGACACCGTGTTGCCGGTGGCCGGGTCGAAGGTGCGACCCGCCGAGCCGGCAAGGGTGGTCCAGGTGTTGCCGTCGGTCGAGCCGAGCACCGACAGCGTCTGGGTACGGGTCTGCCAGGCCGACGCCGGTGGCAGCTTCAGCACGACCCGACCCACCTGCCGGGCGGTGCCCAGGTCGACGGTGAGGGTCTGCGGGAAGGCGTTGTTGGCGCTCTCCCAGTAGGTGTCCGCGTTGCCGTCCACCGCGTTGGTGGCCAGGTACACGTCGGTGTGGCTGGTGGCCGTGACCGGCCGGCCGAGCGCGAGGTTCCCGGCCGGAGGCGGGGTGGTGGTG
>NZ_POTY01000343.1 GCF_003236315.1 Micromonospora craterilacus | reverse complement strand
CCTTCGACATGAGGTCGGTCTTGTTCACAGACTCCTCCGCCGGGCTCTCCGGGTGTCGTGCATGCCGAGGCCGCTGTTGTGCAGGCGGGGCTGACGCCGGTCGTTGATCTCCAAAAGTTACCAGAAATGGCTGACCACTCCTCCTCGCCGGCGGCAATGTTCCGCACGGCGAGCACGATGTGGGCGCCGTGGCCGGCCAACTCGGTCGCGGTGACCAGGCCGAGGCCCGAGTTCGCGCCGGTCACGACGGCGACCCGGCCGCGCTGGTCGGGGATGCGGTCGGCGGTCCATCCGGTCATCTGCACTACGGGCCTGGGCTGGGCTGGAAGGCCGGTTCTCGTTTCGACCCGAAGCCGGGGCCTTCTGCGCCTGTAGCGACGACCGCGCCGCTAGATGACCTGGCGGCTCGGCTCCGCGAGGCCGCGACGGAGGAGACCCGACTGCGGCAACTTGTTGATTTGGCGACTGCCACTGGTTTCGAGTTCGACGACTGATCACGCGGGAGGTCACCGGAGGTCGGGTTCAGGTGATGGCGTACGCGTAGAGGTCGCCGGCGGACAGGTGGAAGCGCAGGCGGATGGGGCCGTTGCCGGTTGGCAGGGTGCTGGTTGCTTCCCAGGTGGCGGTGGCGTCGAGGTTGTCGGTGGTGATGGGCGTGGAGTCGGCGAGGGTGTAGCGGGGAATGGGCACTCCGGCTGCGTCGAGCACTTCGACGCGGAGTTGTCCGCCGGTTGGGGCGACGTTGACCGACAGTGCAGCTGTGTTCGCCTTCGAAGGCCGAGTAGTAGAGCCGTACATGGTCGCCGATCGTGAGCAGGGTGGTGCCGGTGAGTTGGTAACCCCAGTCCCAGGTGCCGGTGGTGCCGGGCTGGATCAGCTTGCCCCGCTCCGGCCGGCTCCAGGTGAGCAGGTTCTCAGAGGCGGCCAGTCCGATGTACTGGCGGCCCTTGTCGGGGCCGAGGTCGCCGGAGGGTGCGGGACTGTTGACGATGTCGAAGATCCACGGTAGGCCGAGATACTGCTCGCCGTACCGGATCGCCGGCATGCCGTACACCTCGGACCATGGGGTGGTGCCGGACCGGCCCGGGTCGGTGATGGCGGCGTCGTCGCGGATGTCGGCGGCGAACGACGGTCGTGGTGGGGTCCAGTTGACGAAGTCCGTGCTGGTGGAGACCCACACTGTTCGGGGGCCGGCCGGTACGTTCGGGGCGGAGTAGTCGGCCCCAGCGCTCCATGAAGCAGTTGGCCTGGGTAGCCAGACCCCGGCCGCCGTGCAGGCGGCGGCGAACGTCCGGGAGGTGTACTGACCGCACGGCGGCAGGGCGCTGGCAAAAGCTCCGGCTCACTCACGAGTTCGGCAGTGATGGGATTCCCGCCGCAGCCGGGTGGCCCGGCCCCGCCGGTCGTCCACCTTGTCGCGTCGTGGCTTGAGCACGCTCGTCAGGTGAAGCTGCGCGTCTTCCGGAGCGCCGCTCATCGGCACCTCGTACGAGGCCACCCGCTCTAGCCAGTCATGGGCCAGGTGGCCCCGGTCCGGATCGCCGACGAGGACACGAGCGCCCTTCGCCGCGACGCGGGCGAGGAACGGCAGCATCCGGGCCGCCACAGACGGGTGGTAGAGCGCGTCACCGGCCAACACCACATCCACGCCGTCAACGTCGCCGTCAAGCAGGTCGCTCGACGACAGGGTCAACTCGACGCCGTTGGCGTGGGCGTTGGCGTTGATTGCCGCGATCGAGTAGGGGTCGATGTCGTTGGCGGTGACCCCGGCGGCGCCGGCGATCGCCGCGGCAATAGCGACCAGTCCGGAGCCGGATGCGACGTCGAGGACATGGCGACCGGCCACGGTGTCCGGGTGATCGAGGATGTAACGCGCGAGACCCTGCCCGCCGGTCCATGCAGACGCCCAGAACGGCGGCGGGAGGACGTGGCCCGCCTCGGCTTCGAGTCGTGCCCAGAGGACGATCGCGTCCTCGGCCATGACCAGTCGTACCTCTGGCACCAGCGGCACCGGGGCCAGCCGGAGCCGGTCGATGCTGGCGGTCCCGGCCGCGTACTCGGGGGCGGACAGCGCTTGCAACACCAGCGGTTCGAGGCCGCGAAGGACCGCGGTGTCGGAACGGACCGGCATTCGCCGGTCCGTGGTCTCAGCCACCGCCGTGGCGACGGGCGAGGCCTCGTCGCCACGGCTTGGCAAAGTCAACGTCAGACCAGACGGATGTTGGCGGCCTGAAGGCCCTTCTGGCCCTGCTCGACGTCGAACTCGACCCGCTGGTTCTCTTCCAGGCTGCGGAACCCGCTCGATGAGATGGCCGAGAAGTGGGCGAAGACGTCAGCGCCGCCACCATCCTGCGCGATGAAGCCGAAGCCCTTGTCCGCGTTGAACCACTTGACTGTGCCGAATGCCATGTCTTCTCCTTTGAGTAGCGGATGGAGCCACGTACGGGCCCTCGGTTGCCGCCGCTGCTGGTCCGGAAGAACCGGCAGACCAAAAGCGCCTGGCGGGCTAGATACCCACCAGGCGCTGGCAAAGTATGGGACAAACCGAAGGCTGCAACCCGGTGAGGCTAGCACGGGCGCGCCGCGTGGTGTCTTCGCTGTCAGCGCTGACCGCGCCGGCTACCCACCCGCGTGCCGGAAGAGAACGCCGCCGCGCCCCGTGGCGCGGACGTGGTTTCCGCGGCACTCGCCCGACGACTTTCCGAGCCTCTCCCGCGCGGTGCGCTGGCGGTCGATCCGCCCGCCGCCGTGCGCGGATCCGGGCGCCGCGTGGCGCTGTGGCCTTGTCCGTGATGCGGCGCCGTCGTCGCTGTGGGAGGCGTCACGAAGCGGCGCTCGCCCGGGGCGAGTTCGGTGAGCAGCGAGTCACCGGGCCCAAGCCGGGTGATCGTCGGGTTGATGCCGGCCTGGCGGGTGAGGTCGCGCACGTCGGTGACCTGGTCGTCGGTCATCAGGGTGACGACGGTGCCGCTCGCTCCGGCACGCGCGGTCCGCCCCGAACGGTGCAGGTATGCCTTGTGCTCAGCGGGCGGGTCGGCGTGGATCACGAGAGCTACATCGTCGACGTGGATACCGCGCGCCGCGATGTCGGTCGCGACAAGCGTGCGGGCGTCGCCGGCGGAGAACGCCGCCAGATTGCGGGTGCGGGCATTCTGCGCCAGGTTGCCGTGCAGCTCCACGGCGGGCACGCCCGAGGCGACCAGTTGACCGGTCAGCTTCTTGGCGCCCCGCTTGGTGCGGGTGAATACGAGCGTTCGCCCCGGGGCTGCCGTCAGGTCGATCAGGACGGGGAGCCGGTCATCGTGACGGACCCGGAGCACGTGGTGGGTCATCGCGGCGACCGGGGACATCGCCGAGTCGACGCTGTGGGTGGCTGGGTTGGAGAGGTACCGCCGCACGAGGACGTCGACGCCCGCGTCGAGCGTCGCCGAGAACAGCAGCCGCTGGGAGCGGGGCGGTGTCTTGTCGAGGAGTCGCCGTACGACCGGCAGGAAGCCCAGGTCGGCCATGTGGTCCGCCTCGTCGAGCACCGTGACCTCGACGGCGTCGAGGATCGCGTGGCCGTTCGAAACGTGGTCGGCGAGCCGGCCGGGACAGGCGATGAGGATATCGACCCCGGCATGCAGTGCACCGACCTGTGGCCGCGCACTCACCCCACCGAAGATCGTCAGTGTCCGCAGCGACAGCGCGGTGGCCAGCGGTGCGATCGTCGCTTCGATCTGGGTCGCCAGCTCGCGAGTGGGCACCAGGATGAGCGAGCGCGGGCGGCCGGGCAGCCGCGGAGACGTGGCGGCCGAGAGCCGGGCGAGGACCGGGAGAGCGAAGGCGTATGTCTTGCCCGATCCCGTCCTGCCACGACCCAGCACGTCGCGTCCGGCGAGTGAATCCGGGAGCGTCGCGGCCTGGATCGGGAATGGCACGCTGATGCCCACCTGCTCGAGCGCGGCGACCAGGCGGCCGGGCACGCCGAGGTCGGCGAAGGAGGTGGGTGTGACAAGGGTCTTGCTGGGGCGGCGTGCCGCCATGGGAGTCTCCGAACGTGGAAGGGGTCGCCCTGCACGGCACCGACCGATTGGTCGCGGCGCGTGGTGGTCGACATCAGATGCAGGCCGTGGTCGGAAACCGGCGGACTGGTTGATCAATCTACCCGCACCCCGGCCCAGGCCGTACACGATGGCTTCTCTGGGTTAGGGTTCGATGGGCCGAGCGAAACGGATCCAACGCCCCCGAGCGGCCGGATCCGCCCCGCTCATTTTCCGCACCCCGCTCGCATGCGTGAGCGGGTGGGTCGCGCGTTGGCGCGCAAACTTGGAGCAGCTCTTGACTGATGTAACCGCACATGACTCGAATTTGTTCCGTAAAGCACCGGGAACAGATGCGCCTTTCGACCACACACCTGCCGTCGACGTAAGCTCGGCTGCGATGACCCGCCTGCGCACCCCGTTCCGTGTCGAGGATGACGCCGACCGGAAGCCGACGACCGCGCCCATCGCCGCTCGTTAGGCATCACGACGCCACGACGCCCAGCCGGCAAGGGCTACCACGCGTTCGAAGAAATCGCAGGCCAGCAGCGCGCCCGCCTGGCTGCGCAGGAAGTCGGCCCAGGTCGTGCTCTGCCGTTCCGCTGCGGGCGCAACGACGTGCTCCCGCAGGATTTCCCAGATGGTCGAGGCGGCGACCTTAATGCCCAAGGCCGCGAACTCACCGTGGATTCTGCGAACCCCTTCCAGATCGCCTTCGAAGGGCCGACTCACCCCGGCCAACGACTGACTTCCTCAACAACCAAGATCAGCCGGCGCTCGGCAGCCCGACGCTGATCAGAGGCACAGCCCGAGGCGGTCGTGCCGTCCATGCTGGGAGAACGTCCCGAAGGCAACCTCAGTTGGCCTCGATGTCCGACCCTTCATAGACCAGCACCAGTGCGGACATACGGCCACCGCAGAAGAGCGCAGCCCTAACGCGCGCGCTTCGCGTCGAGCCGTTCGGGCACTGGCCAGCGCACGTCGTGGGCCAGTCGGAGCTTCTCGAAGATCCAGATGAGTCGGGCGGCGGGGTCGAGTTGGCCGCGTAGGACTCCGTGGCGGGCTCCTGTTGGGTCGGCGT
>NZ_POTY01000342.1 GCF_003236315.1 Micromonospora craterilacus | reverse complement strand
CACGCCGGACGGTGTCGATGGAGACGCCGAAGCGTTCGGCCAGTTCGCTAACCGTGACCTGGCCGGTGTCGGCGACGTACGCGGCCAGCTGAGCCTTGCGTCCGGCAGGCAGATGGCGCTGCCGCTCTGCGACCGTACCCCCGCCCGTCCTCGGTCGAAGGAATACCCATCCATTCTGCTGTTCAACGATCCGGCGGACGAGATACAGGCCGAGACCGGTGCCGGGATAGCGCCGCCGGTCGCCGGAGTCGCCCTGCCAGAACCGGTCGAAGGCCCGTTCCACGTGCTCGGGGCGTACACCGATGCCGCGGTCGCTGACCCGGAAGCAGACGGTCTGACCGTCCGCCCCCGCGCTGATCTCGATCGGCGAGCCGGGCGGAGCGTACTTGCCGGCGTTCGTGGCCAGCTCGGTCAGCACGGTGGCCAGGCTCTGCCGGTGGCCGACCGCCCTGGGCAGTTGGGACGGCACCTGGAGGGTGGTCCGGCGACGCAGCTCCGAGGGCAGGTCGTCGACGGCGGTCCGGAGCGCCTCGCCGAGGTCGAACGGCACCGGTGGGCCGTCACCCGGCCACGCCTCGGCGGCGGAGGAGAGCAGCCGGTCGAGCAGCCGGGCCAGCTCGTTGGCGCGCTGTCCGATCACCCGGGCCGCCTGCCGCCGGTCGGTCTCGCTGAGCGATTCCCAGTGGTCGGTGAGGGTGTCCGCGAAGCCCTTGATGACGGTCACCGGGGTACGGAGTTCGTGGCTGGTGACCGCGACGAAGAGGTCCCGCTCGTGGTCGTGGCGCTGCTGGTCGGTGATGTCGCGGAAGGTGACCACCCGCAGGGTGCCCGGCCCGGGCAGCTCGCCCGAGGTGATCCGCAGCCACCGCCCGTCCGGCAGCCGATGGTCGAGGACCTGCCCGGAGGGGGGCAGCGGGAAGGGCAGCGGCCGGCTGAGCGCCTCGGCGGTGGATCGTCCGGTCACCTCGGCGGCGGCCGGGTTCCAGAGCCGGACGTGGGCGTCCCGGTCGACGACCGCCAGCCCGTCGGCGAGCGCCGCCACCACCGGGCCGTCGCCGTGCACCGGCAGGCCGCTCTGGTCGCCGTACATGTGGGCGATGCAGGAGCCGAGGTAGCCGACCACTCCCCGCTGTTCGGGGCCGGGCTCGTCGGCGCCGGCCGGGTACAGCGCGTGCAGGCTGCCGACGGTGTGCCCGCCGATCTCCGCCCGGGAGACCACCATCCGCCGCAGGCCACGTTCGGCCAGCTCGGCGGCGAGCTGGTTGGTGAGGTGATCGGTCCGTACGCACTGCACGCGCGGGCCGGAGAGCAGGCAGACGGTGGCCGGGTCGCTCGCCGACAGCGGCCGGCCGATGGTCCACTCGGCGGCACCGGTGGCGGCGATCACCCGACCGCCACTCGGTGCGAACTCCACGAATGCCATGCCTGCGGCACCGAGCGCCGGCTGCGCAACCCGGAGTAACTGGGTCAGGACCGGCAGGCCCGCATCGCCCGAGTTGATCATCTCGATGACGACGGTGTGCCCGGCGATGAGAGCCGCGTAGTCGGTGCGCTCCGGCATGACCCCGAGTGTGCACTGCCGCCCGTGTTCGCGGGCACCCCCGACCGGCTCACCGCCGCAACCGGGCCAGCGTCTGCGCCGGACGGTCGGTGATCACGCCGTCCACCCCGGCGGCCAGCACGAGATCGAGGTCGTCCGGCTCGTTGACGGTCCAGACGTAGACCTGGTTGCCGGCGGCCCGCAGCGCCGGCACCAGCGTGGGGCGGGCCCGCACCAGCCCGACCCCCGGGCCGGCGATGCCGGCACCGAACGGCAGCCGGCCCAGGCGCAGCCAGCGGGGCAGCACCTCCAGCAGCAGCACGGTCGGCAGCGCGGGAGCCAGCGCCCCGATCCGACGTACGGCCAGTGGCGAGAAGGACATCACCGTCACCCGTACCGGATCGTCTGGGCGCGGCTCGACCAGGCCGTACCGGCGCAGCAGCGCGACCAGCCGGCGTTCGACGTCGCCGCCGTAGCGGGACGGGTGCTTGGTCTCCACTAGCAGCCGAACCGGCCGGCCGGCGGCGAGGACGGCTTCCAGCAGCCGTTCGAGGGTGAGCAGCCGGGTGTGCGAGTCGTCGAGCACCTCGTCACCGTCGGCCGGTACGCAGCCCGGGTGCCAGGAGCCGTAGTCCAGCTCGTCCAGCTCGGCGAGGGTACGCGCGCTGACCAGCCCACGGCCGTTGCTGGTCCGGTCCAGCCGGCGGTCGTGTACGCAGACCAGGTGCCCGTCGCGGGAGAGCCGGACGTCGCACTCCAGCCCGTCGGCGCCCTCTTTGATGGCGCGCAGGTAGGCGGCAAGGGTGTGTTCCGGCAGGTCGTACGACGCGCCACGGTGCGCGAAGACGAGGGGTGTGGCCATTCGGTCCCGCCCTACAGGACCCGGCCCGGCTGCCCGTCCGAGCCGATCACCGGCCGCCCGGCGGCTGCCCAGTCGCCCATCCCGCCCTCGACGTTGCGCACCTGGTCCCACCCGTTGCGCATGAGGTACGCGACGACCTGGCCGGAACGCCCGCCGGAGCGGCAGATGACGGCCACGTCCCGGTCGGTCGGCACCTCGGCGATCCGGGCCGGCAGCTCCATCATCGGCAGGTGGTGGGCGCCGGGCGCGTGACCGGCGGCCCACTCGTCGTCCTCCCGGACGTCGAGCAGGTACGTCTCTTCGGTGATCTCGGGAATGGTCACGGTGGGTATCTGAGGTCCGAACACGGGTACCAAGCCTAGAACCTCGTCGCGGCGACCCTCGCGGCCGGCGCGATGTCGCCCTCCGGCGGGTCGCCGCGCCGCCCTCCGGTGGGTCAGAGTCGGGTTACCCAGCGTTGATGCGCGCCGGCCCACTGCGGCATCCGGCTGCCGCGTACCGCCTCGAACAGCCCATCGCTCCCGTTGTCGAGGACGACGTACGACACCTGGTCGATGGTCTGTGGGTAGGACGGCACCTGCACGCCGCGCAGCGCGTCTTTGGACAGGCCGCGCAGCGCGAGCAGCAGATCCTCCACCGGCACCCCGTTGGTGTCCAGGGTCAGCGACCCGCCGACCGCTCGGATGAGCCGATGGAGCTGGACGGGGTTGCTGCGCAGATCGGTCTGTCCCGCGCGTTCGAGCATGGCGCCCAGCAACTGCTGCTGGTTGGTCTGCCGGTCGTAGTCGCCGCCCGGCAGGTCGTAGCGCTGGCGTACGAAGTCGAGCGCCTGCGCGCCGTTCATCTGCTGGCAGCCGGGGTGGAAAACCCGGTTGGTGTGGATCGAGCGCACCTCGGTCCGTACGCACATGTTCACCCCACCGAGCAGGTCGATCACGCTGCGTAGACCGGCGAAGTCGACCAGGGCGGCACCGTCGAAGCGGATCCCGGTGAGCTTGGTCAGGGTGGCGGAGAGCAGCCTCGCCCCGGCCTGGCCGCCCCCGCCGTACTCGTAGGCTGTGTTGATCTTGTCTTCGCCGCCGGGGTAGCCGCCGCCCGGCGGGATGGTGACCAGCAGGTCGCGTGGGACGGAGACCAGGTAGCCCTCGCGCAGCCCGGCCGGGACGTGCACGATCAGGATGGTGTCGGTGCGCTGCTGCGGCCCGGTGTCGCCGGGCCGGCGGTCCGAGCCGACGAGCAGGTAGTTGAGGGGGCCGTCCAGGTCGGTGCGGCCGGCGCGGGCGGTCGGGTCCAGCAGTTGCTCGCGGGTGATCGTGCGCTCGTACCGGGCGGTGAGTACCCGGAGGCCGACCACGGCGAGCCCGGCCAGCAGCACCACCGCCAGCCCGATGCCGAGCAGTACGCGGGGCCAGCGCGGACGCCGCGAGCCGCCGCCCGCTGCCCGCTTTCCGCCGTCCCGCGCCAACTTGGCCGTGACGTCCCTCCCCGTCGGCTCAACATGAATCCTGCTCATGTCAGGCTACGAAAGGATCACGGAGGGCGGCGGCCGATCCCGAGGATCGGCGCCGGGTCACTTGCGGGAGGAGATCACCTCGGGGTTGTAGAAGACGAACTCGGCGAGCTTGTCCTGCTTGACCGCGTGGAACATGTCCAGGGTCTGCTCGCTCAGCGCCTCCCGGCCGTTGCCGTTGGCGTTGTATGTGCCGCCGTTGGTCTTCAGCATGATCAGTTCGTTACCGGTGACCCCGCGCATGGTGAAGACGAAGTCCTCCACCGGGACGCCCCCGGTGTCCAGGATGAATGCCTTGCCGGCGGCCTTGATCAGCCCATTGAGCTTGCCGAGGTCGGTCATTGTGCCGTTCGAGCTGGCCTTCTTGGCCATCGCCTTGATCAGCTGCTGCTGGTTCTGCTGGCGGTCGTAGTCGCTGTTCTTCATGCCGTAACGCTGGCGGGAGTAGTCCAGCGCGGCCCAGCCCTCCATCTCCTGGCAGCCCTTCTTGTGCACCACCGGAGTCCTCGGCTTGCCGGTCTTCTTGGCGTCCGCGTTCCACATCGGCTCGCCGTCGACGTACGACATGTGGATCGACTTGACGTCCTGCTTCGGGCAGATGCGCACGGTGCCGAGGGCGTCGATGACGCTCTTGAAGCCACCGAAGTTGATGATCGCCGCTCCGTCGAAGCTGACGCCGGTCATGCTCTTGATGGTCTGCGCCATCAGCTGGGCACCGCCCTCCCAGCCGCCGCCGTTGCGGGCACCCGCCTGGAAGGCGGCGTTGATCTTCTCCACCCCGCCCTGGTAGCCCGTCTTCGGAAACGCCGGGATCCGCGCCTCGGTGTCCCGGGGGATCGAGATCAGGTAGGCCTGATCGTGGGTGGCCGGGATGTGCAGGACGATGATGCTGTCCGCCCGGACATCGTCGGCGGCCCACCGCTCCCGGGCGTCCACGCCCAGCAGCAGCAGATCGATCGGGCCCTCAAGGTTGCTACCGCCCTCCGCCAACGTCTTCCCGGCGTCGCCGAGCAAATTGCGCTGGGCGATGCTGCCGGTGGCCTGGCTGATCACCGCCTTGCTGCCGACGATGGCGATGCCGCTGGTCACCATCAGCACGGCGCCGAAGACCACGGTGAGTCGGGCCCAGAGCGGGTCCTTGCGTCGGGCGCGCCCCTTTCCGGCCTTGCCGGATCGTGCCTTGCCCTTGGG
>NZ_POTY01000341.1 GCF_003236315.1 Micromonospora craterilacus | reverse complement strand
GGGTTGTGCTGGCCGCGTCACACCAGCGTGCGGGGCGGCCGGGCCGCGCCGGGTGAGGACCGCAGCGGCCGGAGCCGGCGTGACCTCCAGTACGCGTGGTTTGTGACGCTCGCAGCATTGTGGGCCGCGAGCCGCCCCAGTGGGAGTCCTGGGGCGGCTGGGATCGTCGTTTTGTCAGAAACCCGACAGAAATTCAGCTGCGGACGGCTTCCATCGCCTCGGCCAGCCGCCGGACGCCCTCGTCGATCCGATCCGCGGTCACCGCGGAGAAGGCCAGCCGGAGCGCGTGCCGCCCACCGTCCACCACGAAGTCGCTGCCCTTGACCACCGCGACGCCGCGCTCGGCCGCCGCCGGGGCGAGCTTGTCGGCCTCGACGTCCTCGGGCAGCTCGATCCAGAGGAAGTAACCGCCGTCCGGCTCCACGAACCGGGCCTCCGGAATGTGCCGGCGCAGCGACTCGGCCAGCACCCGGGCCCGCTCGCCGAGGGCCGCCCGGACCGTGTCGATCGAACGCTCGATGTCCCCCGACACGCAGAACTGGTGCACGATCGCCTCGGAGACCATGCCCGGGGAGATGTAGAGACTGGTCGCCTTCTTCGCGACGTCGCCGATCAGGTCCGCCGGGCCGACCAGGTAGCCCACCCGCACGCCGGGGCAGACCGTCTTGGTGAAGCTGGAGGCGTGCACGACGACGCCGCGGGTGTCCATCGACAACATCGATGGCAGCGGCTCGCCACGGAACCGGATGTCGGCGTAGGGGTCGTCCTCGAAGATCGTGAAGCCGTACTCGCCGGCGAGGTCGAGCAGCTCGCGGCGCTTGTCCAGGGAGAGCGTCACGCCGGCCGGGTTCTGGTAGTTCGGAATGACGTGCGCCAGCCGGGGACGCACCCCGGATTCCAGCAGCTTGCGCAGTTCGGCGGTGTCCAGGCCGTCCGGCTGGATGGTGACGCCGTGCAGCTCGCTGCCCATCCGCTGGAGGTTGAGCAGGGTGCGGTCGTAGGTCGGGCGCTCCACCACCACCGCGTCCCCGGGGCGGACCAGGTGGTCGAAGAGGAAGGCGTCGGCCTGCAACGAGCCGTTGGTGATCAGCACCTGGTCGGCCTCGACCCCGTGCTTGTCGGCGATCCACTTGCGGAGCGGCAGGTAACCGACGGAGGTGCCGTACGCGGTCACCCCGGCGGGGTCGGCGTCGAAGGCGCGGACGGCGGCGGCCTTGAGCCCTTCGACATCGACGATGTCCAGTGAGGGGGCGCCACGGGCGAAGGAGATCAGCTGCTCGGCGGTCATGGCTGTTCAGCGTACGGGCGGTGGCGGTGCGTACGCGGACGGCACGGCGATGTCCGCATCCTGAGCCACCGGGTCGGGTGAACCGGACCGTCCGGCCGTCGCCACGGGTCGCCCCGGCTGCGGAACAGATCCGGCCGGACGGCTGAGCGGGCCGTCCCGGCCGGTCCGTGCGGGGGTCGCCGGGTCAGCCGGTGCCGACCATCCGACTGGCCGCCCACACCCGCATGATGTCGCGTACCGAGATCACCCCGGCCACCTCACGGCCGTCGAGGACCACCAGGTGCCGGAAGCCGCCCCGGGCCATGGCCGCAGCCGCCTCCTCGATCGTCCACTCCGGCCCGGCGTAGACCACGTCCCAGGTCAGGTGGGCGCCGGTCCGTTCGGCGTCGCAATCCAGCCCGGCGCCGATCGCGTTGAGCACGTCGCGTTCGGTCATGATCCCGATTCCCTCGGCATCCGGGTCGATCACCACGGCCGAGCCGATGCCCCGCTCCGACATCATTCGCGCCGCCTGGCGGAGGGTGTGCTCTGGACCGACCACGAGAACTTCACTGGACATCGCTTCCCGAACCTGCATCACACATCACCCCATTGGGACGGCGGTACGCGGCTAACCGCAATGGTGAGCCCCGCACGTTTCCAGGACAAGACCACCGACGGCTAGGGTCTTCGAGATGTCCAACGAGCCGCTGCGCTGTGCCGGAGCGCTGATCATCGCTCCCGACGGGCGAATCTTCTTCCAGCGCCGCTCCCCGCACCGACGCCTCTTCCCCAACTGCTGGGACATCGTCGGCGGGCACCTCGAACCGGGCGAGACCGTCGAGGAGGCCCTGCGGCGGGAGGTCACCGAGGAGACCGGCTGGCGGGTGTCGGAGATCGTCGGCCCGGTCGGCGAGTACCGCTACGTCGGCGACGACGGCCTGGCCCGGATCGAGAGCGACTGGCTGATCCGGGTCGACGGCGACCTGGCTGCACCGGTGCTGGAAGCGGACAAGCACACCGAGTACCGCTGGCTCGGCCCCGACGACCTCGACCTGCTGGACGAGCACCGCGACGTCAACGACGGCCTGATCCGGCAGATCGCGGAGCGGGCCTTCACCATCCTTCGGTCGACCGGTCCGTGAGCGGCGGCGCTATCCTCCTTCGGTGAACGCCGCGAGAACAGAAACTGATGCCGGCATGGTCGGAATGGTGCTGGCAGCCGGAGCCGGCCGCCGGCTGCGCCCGTACACCGACACCCTGCCCAAGGCGCTGGTGCCCGTGGACGGTGAGATCACCATCCTCGACATCGCCCTGCGCAACCTCGCCGAGGTGGGGCTCACCGATGTCGTGGTGGTGGTCGGCTACGCGGCGGACGCCGTCCGCGAACGCCAGGCCGACCTGGAGCTCCGCTACGGCGTCAAGATCACCCTAGTGCACAACGACAAGGCCGAGGAGTGGAACAACGCCTACTCCCTCTGGCTGGCCCGCGACTGGTTCGCCCGGGGCGTGCTGCTGGTCAACGGCGACACGGTGCACCCGGTGAGCGTGGAGAAGACCCTGCTGGCCGAGCGCGGCCCCGGCATCCTGCTCGCGATCGACACCATCAAGCCGCTGGCCGAGGAGGAGATGAAGACCACCTTCGACGCCGCCGGCCAGCTCACCCGGATCACCAAGCTGATGGACCCGGGCGAGGCGTACGGCGAGTACATCGGGGCGACGCTGATCGAGCCGCAGGTGGCCGAGGCCCTTGCCGACGCGCTGGAGACCACCTGGCGGCGTGACCCGAACCTGTACTACGAGGACGGGTACCAGGAGTTCGCCGACCGGGGCGGCGAGGTGCGGCCGGCCCCGATCGGGGACGTGGCCTGGGTGGAGGTCGACAACCACGACGACCTGGCCCGGGCGCGGGAGATCGCATGCCGCTACTAGCCCGTACCGTCACGACGCCGCTGTCGATCGAGGTCCGCCGGGGCGCCGTGGCCGACCTCGGCGTGCTGCTGGCCGACCGGCGGATCTCCGGCGGCGGCGACGTAGCGGTGGTGGTCGGCCCGGGGCAGGGCGAGAAGATCGTCGAACTCTGCCGGCCGTCGCTCGGCTCGGCCGACGTCTTCACCGTCGCCGGCGGCAGCGTCGACTCCGCCAACGAGCTGGGCGACAAGCTACGTCACCGGCACTACGACGCGGTCGTCGGCATCGGCGGCGGAAAGACCATCGACACCGCCAAGTACGCCGCCACCCGCTACGGCATCCCGATGGTCACCGTGGCGACCAGCCTCGCCAACGACGGCATCGCCTCCCCGGTGGCGTCGTTGACCCACGACGGCGGCAAGGGCTCGTACGGGGTGCACATCCCGATCGCGGTCCTGGTCGACCTCGACTTCGTGGAGAACGGCCCGGACCGGCAGACCCAGGCCGGCATCGGCGACGCGGTGAGCAACCTGAGCGCCTGCGCCGACTGGGAGCTGGCCCACGAGGTACGCAACGAGCCGATCGACGGGCTCGCCGTGACGCTGGCCCGGACCGGGGCGGAGGCGCTGGTCAACCACCCCGGCAAGATCAACGACGACGCGTTCCTGACCACGCTGGCCGAGGCGTTGATCCTGGGCGGCATCTCGATGTCGATCTGCGGCTCCAGCCGGCCGGCGAGCGGCGGCGACCACGAGATCTCGCACGCCATCGACCACCTCTACCCGGGTACCGGTTCACACGGCGAACAGGCCGGCCTGGGCGCGCTGTTCTGCACCTTCCTCCGGGGCGACCTGGAACGGTTCGGCCAGCTCGCCCGCTGCCTGCACCGGCACGGCCTGGCCACCCGGCCCGGCGACCTCGGGCTCACCGACGAGCAGTTCGTCGAGGCGGTGGCCTTCGCCCCGCGTACCCGGCCGGACCGGTACACGATCCTCGAACACCTCGCGCTGCCCGCTGACGACCTTCGCACCCGGCTGGGAGACTACGTTGACGCCCTCCGTGATCAGCTTGGCTGAGCCGTCCCGCCCCACGGCCGCCGACTTCCACCGGGTGAACCGGGGCGGTGGCCTGTTCAGCGAGTCGGTTAGCCAGTGGATCGGCGCGGTCTTCGCGCTGGTCGCGCAGCGGCTCGGGCTGCGCCCGACCACGCTGACCATCACCAACCTGGTGCTCGGGCTGGCCACCTCGGTCACCGTGGTCGCCCTCGCCGGCCCGGTGGCCGCCGGGGACGTCCCGGCCTGGGTGGTCGGGCTGCTCGCCCTGGTCGGCTGGCAGGTCGCGTACGCCCTGGACTGCGCCGACGGTCAGCTGGCCCGGGTGACCGGGCAGGGCAGCGCGGCCGGTGCCCGGGTCGACGTGCTCTGCGACGTGGCCGCCCAGATCGCCCTGGTCGCGGCGCTGGCCGCCACCGCGGTGGCGCAGCGACCGGAGACGCCGACCTGGCTGGTGGCGGCCTTCGCCGGTACCTGGATGGTCAACCTGGTCACCTCGGTGATGCAGGCCGGCCCGAACGCGGCCAGCATGGTCACCTCCACCTCGCTGCCCGTACGCCTGGTGAAGCTGGTCCGCGACTACGGCGCGGTGATCTTCGTGGCCGCCCTGGTGCTGGCGCTCGCCCCGGCCCTCACCTTCTGGGCCCTGGTCGGGTTCACCATCGTGAACGGCGGCTTCCTCCTGGCCAGCGTCGCCTTCTCCGCCCGCGCCAGCCTGGACTAGCTGCAAGGAAGGGCGGAGGAAGCCACTCGATCCCGGATCGAGCAGCGACTCGGCCGACGCCGAGGGTTGACCGGACCGTGCGGTCAGCCGAGCGAGGCGTACACGTCGATGAGGCGCTTGGTGACCACGTCGGGGTGGAAGGTGCGGTCGTAGCGGGAGCGGGCGGGGCCGGAACTGTCTCTTATAC
>NZ_POTY01000340.1 GCF_003236315.1 Micromonospora craterilacus | reverse complement strand
GCCCTACCCCACTCACACGGGCCGGATGCGGACAGCGGTCCCTTGTCCACCCCTTGGGTAGCGGAAGGCCCCCTCGTTCCGGCGAGCGGCGCGAGTAGCGCCGGCATCCCGGCATCGGCCGGGCCGGCGATCGCCGCGGCGGCCGGTCCCGAGGCAGCTCCGACGGATTCCGCCAGCCCAGACCGGCCGGACGCCGCCCCGGCGAAGCAGTGGGAGACAAGCAGCGCGGACGGACCAGACGCCGCTCGGGCGCAGAAGTGGGCGACAACCAGCACCCACGGACCAGACGCCGCCCCGGCGCAGGAGTGGGCGGTCGCCAGCGCGGACGGGCCGGAGGCCGCTCAGGCGCAGGAGCGGGAGAAGGCCAGCACGCACGGACCAGACGCCGCCCCGGCGCAGGAGTGGGAGACAAGCAGCACGCACGGACCAGACGCCGCCCCGGCGCAGGAGTGGACGATCGCCAGCGCGGACGGGCCGGAGGCCGCCCCGGCGCAGGAGTGGGAGACAAGCAGCGCGAACGGGCCGGAGGCCGCCATCGGACACGGGCCGGAGGCGGCCAAGGCAGACCCATTGGAGGCCGTCCGGGAGAACTGGTCGGGGGCCAGCCGGGCAGACGGGCCGGAGGCCGACCGCCCGACGGCGGACGCGGTGGTCGGAACCGGCACCGGTACCACTGCCAACCCGACCGACGGCGAACGTGCCGACGACACGGTCGGCCGCACTGCGGCAACCCTGCCAGCGGCGGGCGGCGCCCCTGCCGGCGGACTGACCGAAGGTGCCCCATCCCCTGCCGGCGGACTGACCGGGGGCACCCCGTCCGCTGCCGGCGGACTGACCGAGGCCACCCCGTCCGCTGCCGGCGGACTGACCGAGGCCACCCCGTCCGCTGCCGGCGGACTGACCGAGGGCATTCCGTCAGCTGTTGACGCGGCGGCGGGCATGCCGGCGGCCAGCGACCGGACGGCCGACGAACCGGGACCGGCGAACGGCGAGCCTCCGGCGGTGCCCGACCGGAACCCCGAGCCGGCGGTCGACCCGACGCCGGTCGGCGACGGCAGCGACATCTCGTCGGCGGTGCAGGCCGCGGAGCCGCCGGCCGGCCCGACGGTCGTGCCGGCCAAGAAGACGCCGGCGCCTCGGCGCACCCGCAAGCCGCGGACACCCGCCGCGGCCACGAGCCCGGCGGATCCGCCCCCGACGGCGCACGCCGCCGGGCCCGACGGCGAGGCGACACCGGCCGATCCGGCTCCGGCTCCGGCTCCGGCTCCGGCTCCGGCTCCGGCTCCGGCTCCGGCTCCGGCTCCGGCTGAGCATGCCGCCTCGTTGAGCGCCGCGCCCGACCCGGGAACGGCGATCTCCGCCGGTGCCGGTGACTCCGAGACGGCCCGCCACGCCGACGCCGCCGCCGGCCACACGCCGACCGCCCACACCGACGCCGCCATTGGCCGCGCCACGGTTACCCGCACCGACGCCACCGGCCCGATCACGGTCACCCGCACCGACGCCAGCGGCCCCATCACCGCTACCCACGCCGACGCCGCCGCCGCCGGTCTCGCTCCGGCTACCCCGGCCGAGGTGAGCAAGGACCGTGCCGCAGCGTCGCGCGCCGACGCCGTCGGATGGGGCGGAACTCCGGACCGATGGGCGGCCGCCGGCGACGGTGGGACGGCCGGGGCGACGGCACCCGAATCGGCACCGCGACCTCGGCACCGCCTTCCGATGCCCGACCTGAACCGGGCGACGCCCTGGAACGCCTTCGCCCTCGCCCCTCAGCCCGGTCCGCCGCCGGCCGACGACGTCCTGCCCACGGCCCAGCCAAGCGCCACTGCCCCGGCCCAGCCCGGCAGCGCCGCCCCGGCCCAGCCCGGCAGCACCGGGCCGGCCGACCTCGAACCGCGCGACCGCGGGGCGGCACCGGCCTGGTACTCCAACACATCACCTCCGGCAGCCGAGCGCACCGCGCCGGCCGTCGGACCGGACCGCTCCACCGACGACACCGAGAGCGGACCATCGTCGGCCGACCCGGGCGGCGTCGAGACGGTGCATCCCGACCGGACTGCCCCGGCCACCACAGCGCAGGAGTTGTCTGCGGCATACGCCGTCACCCCGGGCGTCACCACCGACCCGGTGGCCACCGCCCGCGACCTGTCGGCCGCCTTCGCCAAACCACCTGTCACCCGCGCCGAGGACGTGCAGCCGGGCGGCGACCGCGACAAGGGTCGGCGTGGCCTGTTCCGCCGCGGCAGACCACGCCCGGGGGACGCCGGTGCCGCGGCCGAGCGCGAGGAGGCGCTGGCGGCGCAGGACGAGGAGTACGTCGACTGGGTGGCCGGGCTCGGCCGCCCGTCGGGCGACGACGAGCCCACGCCGAAGGAGTCCCGTCGCTCGCTGCGCTCGTCCGGCCGGCACCACCGGGACTGACGTTCTCGCCCGCACGGTTGGGGTGGCAGGTCAGGCCAGGGGCAGGTAGACCCGCCCGCCGGCGGCGACGAACTCGTCTGACTTGTCCTTCATGCCTCGGGCGGCGTACTCCTGGAGATCCTGGGTGATCTTCATGGAGCAGAACTTCGGCCCGCACATCGAGCAGAAGTGTGCGGTCTTCGCCGGCTCGGCGGGCAGCGTCGCATCGTGGTACGACCGCGCGGTCTCCGGGTCCAGCGAGAGGTTGAACTGGTCCTCCCAGCGGAACTCGAACCGCGCCTTGGACAGCGCGTCGTCCCAGGCCTGCGCGCCGGGGTGGCCCTTGGCCAGGTCCGCCGCGTGCGCCGCGATCTTGTACGCGATCACCCCCGCCTTGACGTCGTCCCGGTCCGGCAGCCCCAGGTGCTCCTTCGGGGTGACGTAGCAGAGCATCGCCGTGCCGAACATGCCGATCATCGCCGCGCCGATGGCCGAGGTGATGTGGTCGTACGCGGGCGCAATGTCGGTGGTCAGCGGGCCGAGCGTGTAGAACGGCGCCTCGTGGCACCACTCCTGCTGGAGGTCCACGTTCTCCTTGATCTTGTGCATCGGTACGTGCCCGGGGCCCTCGATCATCACCTGTACGTCGTGTTCCCAGGCCACCCTGGTCAGCTCGCCCAGGGTCCGCAGCTCGGCGAACTGCGCCTCGTCGTTGGCGTCCGCGATCGACCCGGGCCGCAGCCCGTCACCGAGGGAGAACGTCACGTCGTAGCGGGCCAGGATCTCGCACAGTTCGCCGAAGTTGGTGTAGAGGAAGTTCTCCTCGTGGTGCGCCAGGCACCAGGCGGCCATGATCGAGCCGCCCCGCGACACGATGCCGGTCACCCGGCCCACCGCCAGCGGCACGTACGGCAGCAGCACCCCGGCGTGCACCGTCATGTAGTCCACGCCCTGCTCGGCCTGCTCGATCACGGTCTCCCGGAACACCTCCCAGGTCAGCTCCACCGGGTCGCCGCCGACCTTCTCCAGCGCCTGGTAGATCGGCACCGTACCGATCGGCACCGGCGAGTTCCGCACGATCGCCTCGCGGGTCTCGTGGATCCGCTTGCCGGTGGACAGATCCATCACCGTGTCCGCGCCCCACCGGGTGGCCCAGGTGAGCTTCTCCACCTCCTCGGCCACCGATGAGGTCACCGCCGACGTGCCGATGTTCGCGTTTACCTTGACCAGGAACGCCTTACCGATGATCGCCGGCTCGCACTCCGGATGGTTGACGTTGAGCGGCAGCACGGCCCGCCCGGCCGCGATCTCGGCCCGGACGAACTCCGGTGCCATGCCCTCCCGGATCGCCACGAACTCCATCTCCGGCGTGACGATCCCGGCCCGCGCGTACGCGAGCTGCGTCGGCCGCCTCCCGTCCGCCCCGGCGAGCGGGGTGCCAGCACCACGCGCCGGCGCCACGTCGCCCCGCTCGGCGATCCACGGCCCCCGCAGCGGCGGCAGCCCGACCGTCGGATCGGAGCCCGGGCCGGCGGTGTCGTAGAGCCGCACCGGCGGGTTGTCCCCGGCCAACTCCACCTCCGCGAACGGCACCCGGATGTCGGGCCGCGATCCCTCGACGTACACCTTGCGGCGTGCCTGCATGACAACCTCCCTGATCAGGCGGACCAGCCGAAGTGGTCCAGCGGGCCGCGTCCCGCGCCCAACTTCCAACCCTGCGCGCCGGTCAGCGCGCGGGTGACGTACTCCTTGGCGGCCGAGACCGCCGCCGGCACCGGATCGCCCAGCGCCAGCCGCACGGCGGTGGCCGCCGAGAACGAGCAGCCGGTCCCGTGGGTGTGCCGGGTCGGCACCCGCGGGGCGCGCAGCACGGTCGTCCCGTCCGGACCGTGCAGCACGTCCACCGCCTCGCCGTCGGCGTCCACGTCGCCGCCGGTCACGACCACCCACTCCGGCCCACCGGCCGCCAGGGCCCGGGCGGCCGTCGCCATCTCCGCCACACTGGTCACCGGGGCTCCGGTGAGCGCCGCGGCCTCCGCGCTGTTCGGGGTCGCCACCCGGGCGTACGGCAGCAGCCGCTCCACCGCCTCCACCACCCCGAGCCGATGCCCGCTGGTGGCCACCAGCACCGGATCGACGACCAACTGCGGCAGCCGGCCGGCCGCCGCCGCGTCGGCGATCGCACCCGCCACGGCCGGGGTACCGAGCATCCCGGTCTTGACCGCCCGCACCGCGAAGTCGGACAGCACGCTGTCGAGCTGGTCGGTGACCGTCTGCGGCGGCAGCGGCAGCACGGCGTCCACCCCCCGGGTGTTCTGCGCGGTGACCGCGGTGAGCACGCTCGTGCCGTACGCGCCGAGCGCGGCGAACACCTTCAGGTCGGCCTGGATCCCGGCGCCGCCGCCGGAATCCGAGCCGGCCACGGTGAGCACGGTGGTGGGGGTCACGTCTCTCCCTTTGTCGGCGTCGTGGTTGCGGTTGAGGGCTGCGGCCGACCGTGCCCACTCCGGGCGGTCAGGCTTGATCCCTGCGTGGGCACGGTCGGCCGCAGCCCCGTCGTGGTGGTCACCGTCCGGGATTCCGGGTTGGTGGCTTCGGGGTGGCCGCCTCCTGGAAGGCGCTGGTCAGCGTGGTGGCTGCCTGCCGTGGGTCGGTGGCGCGCATGATCGCGCCGAGGACGGCGACTCCGGCGGCGCCCGCCTCGACGCAGGCGCGTACCTGGGTCGGGGTCTCGATGCCGCCCAGGGCCAGAGCCGGCACGGGGC
>NZ_POTY01000033.1 GCF_003236315.1 Micromonospora craterilacus | reverse complement strand
GCCGCCGGCGTACCGCTCGCCGAGGCTGATCCCGGTGGTGGAGTTGGTGCCGCCGAGGCGCACCTGGTGGTCGAGGCCGACGAACTTGCCGTTGTGCTGCCAGAGCGCCGGCTTGAGCAGGTTGTACTTCGTCTCGTCCCACCTGGTCCAGTCGTCGAGCAGCAGGCCGCCGGTGTCACCGGAGTTGGGGTTGAGGCACCAGAAGGTGTGGTGGATGCCGTTCTCGACCATCAGGTCGCGCAGCGCGGCCATCCACCGGTCCTGCCGGGCGTCCTGGCCGAGCCGCCCTCCCCACTCGCCGACCAGCAGCGGCGCGATGTTCTGCTCGTGGATGTAGAACCAGTTCGGTCGCCACACGTCGTTGGTCAGCGAGTTCTTGTCGAAGTTGCCGGCGAACCAGGGCTGCTCGAAGACGAGCGGGCCGTAGTCGTGCGGTGAGTAGACCAACTGCCGCTGGTGCGCGCCGAGGTTGACCGGGTGCTGGGCGACGCCGCGCAGGTTGCCACCCCACCAGTTGTAGAAGTAGTTGGGGCTGCGGTCGGGGTTGGTGTTCGGCGAGTTCCAGGTCGCGCCGGGGCGCGGGTAGACCTCGATGCCCTCGCACAGGATCAGCACGTTCGGGTTGATGGCCAGGATCCGCCGGCCCGCCGTCTCGCAGGCGTACTTGAAGTTGTCCTGGTCGGTGCTGGAGTCCCACTTGGCCCGCTGCGGGTCGTTCGGGGTGCCGTGCGGCTCGTTCTTGATGTCCATCGCGACGATGGTGTCGTTGGTCCGGTAGCGGGTCGTGATCCACTCCCAGCCCTGGTAGAACAGCTCAGTGGTGACGCTGCCCTTCCACCACACCGGATAGACGTGGCCGGAGTTGTCGGCCTCGGCGCTGTGCACGTCGAGCATGACCTTGAGGCCGTACTTCTCGCACAGCCCCAGCCAGTAGTCGAAGACCTGGAGGTTGTTCAGGCCGTTCAGTTCCGGGTTGACGTACGTGTTGACGTTCGGCCGGACCGTCTGGCCGGCCTTCCACTCCAGCAGCAGCTGGGTGGAGATGGGTACCCGGACGATATTGATGCCCCGCTCGGCCATCTGGCGGGTGATCGTCTCGATGTTCGCCGACCACAGGCCGTGGAAGACCCGTTCGCTGGCGTTGAAGCCGAACCAGTTGGCTCCGGTGAGCCAGACCTGGTTTCCGGCCTCGTCGACGATCTTGTTGCCGTCGGTACGCAGCCAGTCGCTGGTGGGCGCGGCGGCGACGACCGCCGCGGCACCGACCGTGGGAGCCGCCGTGGCGGCGGGTGCGGCGGCCGTCAGGCCGAGCAGGGCGATGGCCGCCGTCGCGGCGGCCTGCAGTTTCGTACGTGCGGACATGCGACTTCCTCTGATGGTGGGTGACGAGGAACGTCGAATGACGGCCCTGCCCGGCAGGCCGTGGGAGCGCTTCCATCGACACCCTATGCGGTCCCACCCGCCGACGGAAGACGGGTCAGACGGCCAGGGCCTCGCGGACGGTGCGTTCGGCGGTGCTGCCGCCGTCGCCGGCGGAGGTGACCCGCCCGGACTGGAGCACGTGGTAGCGGTCGGCCACCCGCAGGGCGAACCCGAGGTGCTGCTCGACCAGGAGCACGCTGAAGCCGGTCTGCGCGATCAGCGCGACGATCCGGTCCTGGATCTCGGTCACCACCGACGGTTGGATGCCCTCGGTCGGCTCGTCGAGCATCAGCAGCCGGGGCCGGGTGATCAGCGCCCGGGCGATGGCCAGCTGCTGGCGCTGGCCGCCGGAGAGCAGCCCGGCCCGGCGGCGCAGCAGCGGGCGCAGCGCCGGGAACAGGTCGAGCACGTCGGCGGTGGCCGCCGTCCCGTCGCGCCGGCCGTCGGCGACCAGGCGCAGATTCTCCGCCGCGGTCAGGTGCGGGAAGCACTGCTGCCCCTGCGGCACGTACGCGATCCCGCAGGCGACCCGCTCGTGCGGCGCGAGCCGGGTGATGTCCGTGCCGTCCAGCTCGACCCGGCCGGCGCTGGGTCGCAGCAGGCCGGCGGCGACCCGCAGCAGGGTGGACTTGCCGGCGCCGTTGTGGCCGAGCACCGCAGCGACGCCGTCGCCGGGCACGTCGACGTCGACACCGTGCAGCACCCGGCTGCGCCCGTAGCCGGCGTGCACGCCACGCATGGTGAGCATCATGCCTCCGTAGGCGTCGGGGCCGTCCCGGCGTCGACCGGGTGACCGAGGTAGACCTCCTGCACGCGGGGGTCGGCCTGCACCTGCGCGACGGTGCCCTCGCTGAGTACCTGCCCGGCGTGCAGCACGGTGACCGTACGCGCGAAGCGGCGCAGGAAGTCCATGTCGTGCTCGATCACCACCACCGTGCGGTGCTGGCTGACCGTTTCCAGCAGCTGCCCGGTGGCGTCGCGTTCCTCGTGGCTCATCCCCGCCACCGGCTCGTCGAGCAGCAGCAGCCGGGCGTCCTGGACGAGCAGCATGCCGATCTCCAGCCACTGCTTCTGCCCGTGCGCGAGGGTGCCGGCGAGTTGGTCGGCCCGGCCGGCCAGGCCGATCACGTCGAGGGCCTCGGCCACCTCGGCGGGTACGCCGTGCCGGCGGCGCAACAGTGTCGCCCAGCTCCGCCGGGCCCCGGCCGCGATGTCGAGGTTCTGCAGCACGGTCAGCTCCTCGAACACCGTCGAGGTCTGGAAGGTACGGCCGACGCCGAGGCGGCTGGTCCGATGCACGGGCCGGCCGAGCAGTTCCCGGTCACCGAAGCGTACCGAGCCGGTGGCCCGGACCAGGCCGGTGACCGCGTCGACCAGGGTGGTCTTGCCCGCGCCGTTGGGTCCGATGAGGAACCGGATGTCGCCCGGGGCCACGTCGAGGCTGACCCCGTCGACGGCGGTGAACCCGTCGAAGCTCACCCGCAGGTCCCGGATGGACAGTCCGTGCAACTGCTCGCTCATGCCGTCCCCGCTCTCCGCCGGCGGACCCGGCTGAGCAGCCCGTCGCGCGGCTCACCGCCGCGCCGGCGGGCCAGGCCGACCAGCGATGCCAGGCCGCCGGGCAGGAAGGCCACCACCACGACGAACAGCAGCCCCTGTAGGTACGTCCAGGTGCCCGGGAACCGCTCCGACAGGGCGGTACGCGCCCAGGCCACCGCTACCGCGCCGAGCACCGGACCGAGCAGCGTGGCCCGCCCGCCGACCGCGACGCCGATGACGAACTCGATGGACGGGACGATCCCGATCAGCGCCGGGGAGATGATCCCGACCGCGGGGACGAACAGCGCCCCGGCCAGCCCGGCCATGCCGGCGGCTACCACGTACGCGACGAGCTTGACGGCGGCCGGGTCGTAGCCGAGGAACCGGACCCGTTCCTCCCCGTCGCGCACCGCCACCAGCAGCTCGCCGTACCGGCTGTGCATCAGGTGCCGGGCCAGGGCCAGCAACGCCAGCAGGGTGCCGGCGATGATGAAGTAGACCATCCGCTGGTTGACCGGGTCGTCCAGGTCGTAGCCGAAGAAGCCCTGGATGTCGGTGAGGCCGTTGGTGCCGCCGGTGGTGCCCTGCTGGCCGATCAGCAGGATCACCATGGCGGCGGCGAGGGCCTGGCTGAGGATGGCGAAGTAGGCGCCCCGGACCCGGCGGCGGAAGACCAGCGAGCCGAGCACGAAGGCGACCGCCATCGGCAGCAGCACCGTGGCGGGCAACGCGAACCACGGGCTGGCGAACGGCCGCCACCACAGCGGCAGCTCGTCGAGCTGCCCGTACAGCATCATGAAGTCGGGCATGTTGCCCGGGCCCGCGTCGGCGAGCTTGAGGTGCATGGCCATCGCGTAGCCACCGAGGCCGAAGAAGACGCCCTGGCCGAGGGCGAGCATGCCGCCCCGCCCCCAGGCCAGGCCGATGCCGACCGCGACCATGGCCACGCAGAGGTACTTGGCCAGCAGGGACAGCCGGAAGTCCGACAGCATCAGCGGGGCGACGGCGAACAGCAGGGCGGCGCCGAAGGCGAACCCGGCGGCGGCCCGGAACCGGTGCCGGGACGGACCGGCGGCGGGTTCGCCCGGTGGCGGCGGCGCGGGTTCGGCGGCGGTGACGGGATCTCGGGCGACGGTGGTCATGCGAGGCTCCTGGTGCGCAGGGTGAACAGGCCCTGGGGTCGCCACTGGAGGAACGCGACGATGGCAACGAAGACCATCACCTTGGCGACGCTGAGAGTGGTCAGGTACTCGCCGGTGGCCTGGAGCACGCCCAACGCGAAGGCGACGATCACGGTGCCCTTGAGCTGACCGATCCCGCCGACCACGACGACCAGGAAGGCGTCGATGATCAGGTTGGTGCCCATGGTGGGACCGATCGGCCCGAGCAGGGTCAGCGCGACCCCGGCGATGCCGGCCAGGCCGGAGCCGATGAAGAAGGTCGTCCGGTCGACCCGGGAGGTGGCGATGCCGGAGACGGCGGCCAGGTCGCGGTTCTGCACCACGGCCCGGATCCGGCGACCCAGCGGGGTGACCCGCAACGCGACGGTCAGCGCGACGACGGCGCTGCCGGCCAGGGCGAGGATGAACAGCCGGTTGTTGGCGACGGTGATCCCGCCGGGCAGCGCGATGTTGCCGGTGAGCAGTTCCGGGGCGCGGGTCTGCACGTTCGGGCTGCCGAAGACGTCCCGGGCCAGCTGTTGCAGGATCAGTGACACCCCCCAGGTGACCAGCAGCGTGTCCAGCGGGCGGGCGTAGAGGCGGCGGATCAGCAGGATCTCCAGCAGTACGCCCATCGCGCCGGCCACCACGAAGGCGACCGGCAGGGCGACCAGCAGCGACCAGCCGGCCGCCGTGATGACCTGCTGGAGGACGTAGGTGGTGTAGGCGCCGGCCATGATGAACTCGCCGTGCGCCATATTGATCACGTTCATCTGGCCGAAGGTGAGGGCCAGGCCGAGCGCGATGAGCAGCAGCACCGCCCCGATGCTGACGCCGGTGAAGAGCTGGCCGATGAGAACTGTCACGTTGCGTACTCCGAACTGGCTGGTGGGGAGCGGGTCCGGGCGGGACCTGTCGTCCCGCCCGGACCGGGTTGTCCGGGTCAGCTCAGGCCGCCGGCCCACGGGTAGCTCTTGAGGTACGGGTCGGGCGTGATCGGCTGACCGGAGTTCCAGACCTCGGTGATCAGGCCGTCCGCGCCGACCTTGCCGATGCGGGCCGTCTTGGCGATGTGCTGGGTCGGGCCGTCCACGGTGACCAGCCCCTCCGGCGCCTCGAAGGTGATGCCGCTGGATGCCTCCCGGACCTTCTCCACGTCGAAGGTGCCGGCCTTCTCCACCATCGCCTTCCACAGGTGCACCGAGACGTACGCGGCCTCCATCGGATCGCTGGTCGGCTTGTCCGCCCCGTACTTGGCCTTGTACGCGGCGACGAACTTCTCGTTCGCCGCGCCGGAGGTGGTCTGGTAGTAGTTCCAGGCGGTCAGCTGGCCCTCGAGGTACTGCGTGCCGATGCTCTTGACCTCCTCCTCGGCGATCGACACCGACACCACCGGCATGCTGGCGGCGGTCAATCCGGCGGACTTGTACTCCTTGAAGAACGCCACGTTGCTGTCGCCGTTGAGGGTGTTGAAGACCGCGTCCGCGCCGGACGACTTCACCTTGTTGGTGATCGTGCCGAACTCGGTGGAACCGAGCGGGGCGTAGTCCTCCCCCAGCACCGTCATTCCGTTGGCCGCCGCGTACGCCTTGATGATTTTGTTCGCGGTCCGCGGGAAGACGTAGTCGGAACCGACGAGGTAGAGCGACCTGGCGCCCTGCGCCTTGAGGTAGTCGAGCCCGGGAACGATCTGCTGGTTCGTCGTGGCACCGGTGTAGAAGATGTACGGCGACTGTTCCAGGCCCTCGTACTGCACGGGGTAGAACAGCAACGCCTTGTTCTTCTCGAACACCGGCTTGACGGCCTTTCGGCTGGCCGAGGTCCAGCAGCCGAAGACGGCCGCCACACGGTCCTCGCGGATCAGTTTCTCGGCCTTCTCGGCGAAGGTCGGCCAGTCTGAGGCGCCGTCCTCACCGATGGGTTGGATCTTCTTGCCGAGCACACCACCGGCCGCGTTGATCTCCTCGATCGCCAGCATGATCGAGTCGCGAACGGTCACCTCGCTGATGGCCATGGTGCCGGAGAGGGAGTTGAGCAGGCCCACCTTGACGGTGTCGCCGGAAACGTCGGCGCTGACGCCGGCGGCGATGCCGGAGTCGGAGGTCTTGCTGCCGCACGCGGCCAGCGCGGCCGCGGCGACCAGGGTCATGGCACCCGCCAGGATGCGGCGGCCCCGGAACAGTGTCATCAATTCTCCCTGCGTCGCGGGTGAGGCGAAAGTCGGTACCCGGGAACGAACACCGGCCCCGGGTCGAGGAGTACGGATCTGCGTGCCTGCGGTGCGGTCCGTCGGAACATTTCGCGCTGCCCGGCGGGGCGGGTGGACGCCGGCCGGGCAGCGAATCGGATATCGGGCAGGGAAAGCTTCGATCCGCTTCGTTGCGCGGATGTTTCCCGGTCCTCAATAGACTGTTTCCGTTGACCGGTGCCACTGCGGCAAGACGGCACGAAAAAATGCCGATGCCCCCGCCGCAAAATCGACGGAATGGCATCGGCATACGATTATCAGCCGCAGTGGACGTTGCTTATCGACCACTGTCGGACGGGTGTCGGTATCCGGCGCGATGGCCGGATACTTCACACAGGAAGCATCTTAGGCGGCCGGCGGCCGGGCGTGTCAAGGCACCCGGGTCACAGTTCGGCGAGGACGCTGAAGTCCAGGCCGTCGGCCTCGGCGAGGTAGATACGCTGGCGGACGTGCCGGCGACGCAACCGCAGCTCACCACGGGGTCCGCCGTACGTCACCACGTCGGCGGACGCCTCCACCGCCCGTACGTCCAGCGTGCCGGCCTCGGCGATCAGCGCCGCGAGCAGCATCACGCCCTCGTAGCAGGACTCCCCCAGGCTGCCCAGCGGCGGCGCCTCCAGCCCGAAGCGACGGGCGAACGCGCCATGGAAGTCCAGGTTCTCCTGAGTGACCAGGCCGGCGAAGAAGCCGGCGGTGCTGAACAGCCGACGAGTGTTCGCAACACCGCTGGCCAGCAGCATGTTCTCGTCCATCAGGGTGCTCAGCCGCAGGCAGCGCTGATCCAGCCCGGCCCGGGCGAAGGCCCGGTTGAACCGCACCGCGTCGGCCCCGACCAGCAGCATCAGCACCGCGTCGGCGTCGCTGCGTTCGATCCGGCGCAGCACCTCCGCGAAGTCGTGGGCCGCCAGGGGCAGGAAGTGGTGCCCGACCACCCGGCCCCCACCGCGCAGCGCGTACCGGTAGGCCGCCCGGGTGGTCCGACGTGGCCAGACGTAGTCGTTGCCCACCACGAACCAGCGCCGCACGCCCAGATCCCCGGCGAGCAGCCGCATCGCCGGCCACAGCTGGGCGTCCGGCGTCTCGCTGGTCAGGAACACGCCCTCGGTACGCTCACCGCCCTCGTACAGCGCGGTGTAGACGTACGGCACGCGGTGCGCGATCCGCGGGGCGACCGCCTGGCGTACCGAGGAGATGTGCCAGCCGGTCACGCCCTGCACCGCGCCCACCGACACCAACGCCTCCACCTCGGCCGCGACCTCGACCGGCGGCGCCCCGCCGTCCACCGGCACCAGCCGCAACTCCCGGCCGAGCACCCCGCCGCGCTGATTGACCTCCTCCACCGCGAGTTGGGCGCACAACTCGCAGCTCGGACCGAACATGCCGGCCGGCCCGCGCATCGGGTAGACCAGCGCGACGCTGACCACGCCACGGTCGACGGTGAACCAGGACGCCCCGGCGGTGATGCTCTCCGCCGCCTGCGGGCGCCCGGACCCCGGTGCCGGCACGGACATGAACACATGGTGGCCGCCACCGAAGGTGATGACCAGCGCTCCCCAGCCAGCGGGACGCGTCGGTACGATGGCACGGCAACCGCCAGGCGGGAGTGCCATGTCAGACCTTCCCGGTTCCGCAGCCGACCTGCTGCCCCTGCTCACCCGCGCCGAGCGGCTGCTCTCGCGCCGGGTCGGTGGGGTGCTCGCCGCCGAGTCGCTCAGCATCGAGGCGTGGCGGGTGCTCTGCCTGCTCGCCGACGGTCGAGGCCACCCGATGAGCGCGGTCGCCACCGAGGCGTCCCTGCCCCCGGGCACGCTGACCAAGCTGGTCGACCAGCTCGTCGACCGTAACCTCGTCTTCCGCCGGATCGACCCGGCCGACCGCCGCCGCATCCGCGCCTACCTGACGGCCCGCGGCCGACGCGAACACGAGCGCCTGTCCGCCCAGATCCGCGCCGACCTGGCCGGGCTGGCTGCTCCGGGCGACGCCGACCTGGCCGCCCGGCTCGGCGACCTGATCGGCCGGTTGGATCCGGACCGCCACCACATCCCAGCCCCAGCCCCAGCCTGATCACACCGCCGCCACGGCTCGCCCGGATTCGGGCACCGGCCAGCGGCCGCGCCCGCGCCGGTCAGCGGCGGATTAGCGCGAAGACGCCCCAGCCCAGGTACTCACGCTGGTATCGGACGTAGCGCAACGGGTCCTCGGTCAGTTCCTGCCGCAGCTCGCCGGCGAGCGGGTCGTGCGGGTGAGCGTCCAGCCAGCGGCGCAGGTTGAGCCAGTGCGCCGCCGCGTAGCGGTCCCAGCTGTCCTGGTCGGCCAGCACCATCTCCACCAGGTCCCACCCCTGGTCACCGAAGAGGCGGACCAGGCCGGGCAGATCCTGGAAGTCCTCCCGGCTGGCGGCCTGGCTGCCCTCGACGGTCGCCTGGTCCGGCGGGTCGATCCGCCAGTACGGTTCGCCGACCAGCGCGATCCCGCCCGGGCGCAGCCCCCGGGCCAGGATCTCCAGCGTGCCGGCGACACCCCCGCCGATCCAGGTGGCCCCGACGCAGGCCGCCACGTCGACCGGCTCCTCGGGCACGTACGCCGCCGCGTCGCCGTGCACGAACCGGACCTGCTCGGCAACGCCCAGCTCGGCCGCCCGCTCGCGGGCGGCGGCGGTGAACGCGGTGCTGATGTCGACGCCGGTGCCGACCACCCCGTGGTCGCGGGCCCAGGTGCAGAGCAGCTCGCCCTTGCCGCTGCACAGGTCGAGGATCGAGGTGCCCGGCGGGAGCTTCAGTACCCGGCCCAGGGTGGCCAGCTTGCCGGCGTCGATCGGGTTGAGGATGCGGAGATCACCCTCGCGGATGACGAAACTGCGGGGCAGGTCCATGGTCGAGGGACGCTAGTTGCCCACGCCGCAACCGCCAACCGGTTTTCCGGGGCGTGCCCGCCCGGCCTCAGCCGCCGTTGACCGGCCGGAACTGCCGGACGGAGTGCCGCGCCCGGGCCGCGCGGTTGGTGACCGGGCCGACGGCGTCGAACATGACCCGGCCCAGGATCGCGTGGGCCTGCACGGCCGGGTGGGTCGCCCCGTAGTTGTCCAGGTCGCCGAGCGAGTCGGCGAAGAGCGCATAGGTCAGCGTCGGCGCCCCGGTCGCGTCGAAGATGATGCCGGCCTCGTGCCGGGCCGCGCCGGCGGTGTCGAAGTCGGCGCCGTACTTGGTGGCGACCCGGCTGCGTTCCGCCGAGGACATGTTGCGGCGGATCCCGTCGTGGTAGCCGTTGATCCAGCGCAGGATGCCGAGCAGGAAGTCGCTCGACCGGGCCGACAGCAGGGTCTTGTTGGCCAGCCGCCAGAGCAGGTCGTGGGTCTCCCGCGGGGTGGTCACGCCGAGGAAGAACCGGTTCGGGTTGGCGACCGGCTCGACCCGGGTGTGCGTGAAGCCCTTGGCCGCGAGGATCTGGTTGATCTCCAACGCCGGCACCACCCGGCCGCACATCCGCACCGCCGTGTTGTCGGAGACGAGCAGCAGCGCGGTGAGGAAGTTCGCCACCGTGACCTCGTCACCCCAGACGGTCTGCAGGAAGTAGATGCCGCTGCCGCCGAGGATGATGTCGGCGGTCAGATCGAGGCGCTGGTCGAGCCGCAGCTCGCCGCGGTCGATCTTGTCCATGACCGCCACCGCGACCGCGAGCTTCTGCACGCTGTACCCATGCGTCACGCGGTCGGCGTCGTCCTCCACCAGGGCTCGCGGCACCCCGGTGGCGTCGACCATCGCGATGTGCGAGTGCCACACACCGCCCGCCTGAGCCTTCTGCTGCCGATACGTACGCCGGATCAACTCCTGACCGCCGACCGGGCCGGGCCGGCCGGCACCGGATGGCAGGGCGCCGACCGGCGGCGCACCGGCTGCGGCGGCGCTGCCCGGTGCCGCCGCCAGCGCTGCCGCAGCCGCTCCGATCCCGATCGCGGCCCGACGACTGAGGTGCTTGACCATGACCACTCCCCCTGGGTCAGAAGGGCAACCGGCGGACGCCGGCACCCGGACACACCCTGCCATACCAGCTCAACAGCGCGCACCCACCGCCCACAGAGGACAACCGAGGCGCCGCTGGCCGCCACCACCGTCACCCGCCCATCCCGGCCAGGGAATGCTGGTCCGAAACGGGCTCTGGCGGGGCACCACCGCACCAAGATCGGTTCTCGGTCGGAGGTTCGAGGTAGGCACGGAGGGTGTGCGCGTCCGCAGCGGTGGCGGTCCACAGGGTGGCCAGGCCGCCGGCCAGTGGCAGCCGGGCCACCGTGCCCGCGACGGCCGGGGGCTCGGCGGGTCGGGCCGGGTCGACCACCAGTAGCGAACCGGTCGCCGCCGCGCCGCCGAGCACGGCCGGGCCGGCCCAGCCGGGGACGTCCGGCCCGACCGTGAGGGACTGCCGCAGCAGCGGCCGGCCGGCCAGGTCGACCCAGGTGTTCACCTCGGCGTGGCCGGGCTGCTCGCCGTGCCGGCCGCAGATCAGCTCGTCACGCCAGTGCAGGGTGCCGCCCTCCGCGACGTCCACCTGGGCGTCGCCGACGTGCGCGCAGCCGGCCGCCGCGACCAACTGCTCGGGCAGCCAGCGCAGGGTGGCACCCGCGGCCACGGTCGCCCGGACCAGCATCCGGGATACCGGGCCGGGACGGCCGGGCAACGCGATCGAGGCGGCCACCGTGTGCACCCGTACCACCGCACCAGGACCCACCTCGACGTCCAGCCGTAGCTCGTCGCCGGCGAGCGGCCCGGCCGCGCCGCCGACCACGTACACCGTGACCCCACCGTCGCCGGCCGGCACCTGGCGCAGCAGCAGCGGGCTCTCCCCCCGCAGTTCCGGCAGGACGGTGCGACCGTGTCCGTCCGCGCGGGCCACCAGCCGGGCGGTGGCCCGCAATTCAGGCGCGCCCGACGGGAAGAGCGGCGACCGGCGCGGCCTGGCCCGCGACGGCCCTTGGAGCGGGCTCGGCCGAGCCGACACCGGCCGACGCAGCGCCGGGCGAAGCGGCACCGGCGGCGTCGGGTGGCACGGTCACCGTGCTCCGGTGGGCCAGTTCGTGGCGGATCCAGTCGGCGACCTGGCTCGCCAGGGGATCCTCCGTTATGGACTGGAAGACCGTCGGCAGGGCGCCGCGTCGGGCGCGGGCGTCGCGGTCCATTACGGACAGGTCGGCGCCGACCATGGGCGCCAGGTCGGTCTTGTTGATCACCAGCAGGTCGGCGGCGGTCACCCCGGGCCCGCCCTTGCGCGGCACCTTGTCCCCGCCGGCCACGTCGACCACGAAGATCTGCCGGTCGACCAGGCCCCGGCTGAAGGTGGCGGTCAGGTTGTCCCCACCACTCTCCACCAGCACCAGGTCCAGCGGACCCAATGCCTCGGCCAGTTCGTCGACCGCGTCGAGGTTGGCGCCGATGTCATCGCGGATCGCGGTGTGCGGGCAGCAGCCGGTTTCCACCGCGCGGATCCGGGCCGGATCGAGCACCCCGGCCCGTTTGAGGAAGTCGGCGTCCTCGGTGGTGTAGATGTCGTTGGTCACCACGCCCAGCCGCAGCTCGCCGGCGAACGCCCGGCACAGCGCGGCGACCAGTGCGGTCTTGCCGGAGCCGACCGGGCCGCCGATGCCGACCCGCAGCGCCCGGGTGGCGGCGGGCAGCGGGGCGTGCGGGTCGACGCCCGGTTCGGGGTGGGTGTGCGGAACGGACTCGTCGTGCTCGATCTCGGGGCGCAGGATTTCAGGACGCAAAGAGACGCACCTCCCAGGTGGCGTGAGCTTCGGCGTGAATGTCGGCGAGCGGCGCGGCGGCGGCGGGCAGCCGCTCCGGTGGTTCTTCGGCGGCCCGGGCCGCCCGCGCCGCGGTGGCGTCGCAGGCGCCGGCGAGCCGGACCAGCAGGGCCTGCACCTGGTACGGGTCGAGGCCCAGCAGGCGTACGGCGGCACTGGCCGAGCCGGTCACCGTGGCGTGGGCGGCGACCGTGGCGACCTGCGCCGGGTCGAGTCCGGCGGCGGCGCCGACCAGCCCGAGCGTGAGCGGCTGGTGCGGGCCGCCCGGTGTGACGGGCAGGTCGTCGAAGGTGGCCGCCGGCCAGATCTGGCGGCCCGCCCGCAGCAACGCGCGGCCCTGCCGGCGGGACACCGCCCTTTGGGCCGGCGAGGCGGTACGGGCGTCCAGTTCGGCGTCGAGCCGGGCGAGCGTGGCCCGTCGCCCGGACGACCAGGCCGCCCGGCGGGCCGCCGCCGCGAAGGCCGCCGCGACCAGGCCCGCGGTGGCCAGCCGGCCGCGCAGGTACCCGCCCAGCGTGGCCAGGTCGGTGACCCGTCCGGCGGCGACGGCGGCCTCCAGACCGGCCGAATGGGCGTGCGCCCCGGCGGGGAACCGCCCGTCGGCGAGGAGCAGCAGCATGGTCGGGGCGGCCATCAGAAGAGGAAGTACCGCTGGGCCATGGGCAGCTCGGTCACCGGATCCGGTTCGACCACCACCCCGTCGACCCGGACGGTGAAGGTGTCCGGGTCGACCTCGATGCGCGGCAGCGCGCCGTTCTCCGGCAGGTCCGTCTTGCTCCGGGACCGTACGTCGGCCACCGGCACCACCCGCCGGCGCACGTCCAGGCGCAGCCCCGCGTCGAGCGCCGCGGGGGCGACGAAAGCCAGGCTGGTGGCGGCGGCAGCGCCTCCGTACGCACCGAACATCGGCCGGGGCAGCATCGGCTGCGGGGTCGGGATGGAGGCGTTCGCATCACCCATCTGGGCGTACGCGATCATGCCGCCCTTGATCACCAGGTGCGGGCGTACGCCGAAGAAGGCTGGCTCCCACAGCACCAGGTCGGCGAGCTTGCCCGGCTCCACCGACCCGATCTCGTGGTCGAGGCCGTTTGCCATGGCGGCACAGATGGTGTACTTCGCCACGTACCGGCGGGCCCGGTGGTTGTCGGCGGCGCCGTCGCCGGGCAGCGCGCCCACCCGGGCCTTCATCACGTGCGCGCTCTGCCAGGTACGCAGCACGATCTCCCCGACCCGGCCCATCGCCTGCGAGTCGGAACCGATGATGGAGATGGCCCCGAGGTCGTGCAGCAGATCCTCGGCGGCCATGGTGGACGGCCGGATCCGGCTCTCGGCGAAGGCCAGGTCCTCCGGCACGGCCGGGTTGAGGTGGTGGCAGACCATCAGCATGTCGAGGTGCTCGGCGAGGGTGTTGCGGGTGTACGGGCGGGTCGGGTTGGTCGACGAGGGCAGCACGTTCGGCTCCCCGGCCACGGTGATGATGTCCGGCGCGTGCCCGCCTCCGGCGCCCTCGGTGTGGTACGAGTGGATCGCCCGGCCGCCGATCGCGCGCAGGGTGTCGGCGACGAACCCGGCCTCGTTGAGGGTGTCGGTGTGGATGGAGACCTGCACGCCGGAGGCGTCCGCGACCCGCAGGCAGGCGTCGATCGCCGCCGGGGTGGTGCCCCAGTCCTCGTGCAGTTTGAATCCGCCGGCCCCGGCCCGCAACTGCTCCCACAGCGCCTCGGTGGACACCGTGTTGCCCTTGCCCAGCAACAGCACGTTGACCGGGAACGCGTCGAGGGCCTCGTGCATCCGGGCCAGGTGCCAGGCGTTGGGGGTGACGGTGGTGGCGCGGGTGCCCTCGGCCGGCCCGGTGCCGCCACCGACCAGAGTGGTGACCCCGCCGGCCAGCGCCTCGGTGACGATCTGCGGGCAGATGAAGTGCACGTGGGTGTCGACCCCACCGGCGGTGAGGATCCGGCCGTTGCCGGCGATCACCTCGGTCGCCGGGCCGATCACCAGGTCCGGATGGACACCGTCCATGGTGTCCGGGTTGCCGGCCCGGCCCAGCGCGACGATCCGGCCGTCGCGCAGTCCCACGTCGGCCTTGACCACGCCCCAGTGGTCGAGGACCACCGCGCCGGTGATGACGGTGTCCAGGGCACCGTCGGCGCGGGTGGCCCGGGACTGGCCCATCGATTCGCGGATCACCTTTCCGCCGCCGAAGACCGCCTCGTCGCCGCCGGCACAGTGGTCGTGTTCGACCTCGATGAGCAGGTTCGTGTCGGCCAGCCGGATCCGGTCGCCGGTGGTCGGCCCGTACAGGGCGACGTAGCGGTTCCGCTCCACGATGCTCATGCCGGCCCGCCGTCCGCGCCGGCCACCGCCGCCGGCCCCAGGTCCAGGTGCCCGCCGCATTCGCCGCGCAGGCCGGGCACGATCCGCGCGCCGCCGAGCGGCACCAGGTCGACCGGGCGGCTCACGCCCGGTTCGAAGCGCACCGACGTACCGGCCGGCACGGCGAGCCGCTGCCCCCAGGCGGCGTCCCGGTCGAAGTCCAACGCCGGGTTCGCCTCGGCGAAGTGGTAGTGCGAGCCGACCTGCACCGGCCGGTCGCCGGTGTTGACCACCAGCAGCGTGGTCACCGGCCGACCGGAATTGATCTCCACCGGCCCGGCGGCCGGCAGGATCTCGCCGGGGATCACGGGATCGGGTGGTGCACCGTCACCAGCTTGGTGCCGTCCGGGAACGTCGCCTCCACCTGCACCTCCCTCAGCAGCTCGGGGATGCCGTCCTGCACGTCGTCCCGGGTCAGGACGGTGCGGCCGGCGGCCATCAGGTCGACCACGGACTCCCCGTCGCGCGCCCCTTCGAGGAGGAAGGCGGTGATCACCGCGACGGATTCCGGGTAGTTGAGGCGCAGGCCGCGGTCGCGGCGGCGCCGGGCGACGTCGGCCGCCAGGTGGACGAGCAGGCGGTCCTGCTCATGGGGGGTGAGATGCAAGGGGAACTCCCGGTGGGTGTCCGCGCCCCCGTACGCCGCCGGCCCGGCGCCTCGACGCGCCACCCGCAGCTTGGGGTTCGCCCGCCGGCACATCCGCCACGATCGAGGGGCCCGGGATTCCACCATCCCGGCCCGCGTCGCGGACCACCGGCGGTGTCTACTCGGATGCGGACCGCACCGCCCACCGCTGAGCAGACCGTAAGGGATCACGCGGGCAACGGGCAACACCCACTCGGCGCGCGGTACGCCGACGCCCTGCGTGAGGGTTGTCATAACGGGTGGACGCCGCCCCGTGACCGGCTGCTAGCCTCGGCGGCAGGTCATGAGCGCCAGCGTCAAGCCCCGGCTCGCTGGCCGGCAACCCTCGTCCGCGCAGGGGTGCCCCGGGTGAAGACCAGGCATCGGAGCAACCTCCGATGCAAGCGTGGCCTGGTTCCCAGGTCATCACGACCTAGAGGGAGAACCATGCCGTACCGCAGTCGACCCGCTCCCGCCGTGGCCTGCCCGGGCCTGACCCGGCGCCGGCACGTCGACATGATGCGGGTCTGCAGCGCCGCGTGTAGCTGACCGCGCCGCTCCGGTCACCGAGCCGACCCGGCTCGGCTGACCGCCGCCCCTTCTTCCTGACCGACCCATCCCAGCGGTCCGCCGTGCGGCGGACCGTCGGTGCGGCACGCCCGTGCCCGCCGCCGCTCAACCAGGAGACACCTGTGCGATTCCTTCCTGCCCTGACCCGAGCCGCCGCCGTCGGCGTCGCCGCCATCCTCGGTGCCACCGCCCTCACCGCCTGCGGCTCGGACTCCGCCGGCGGCACCGACAACCCGTACCGCCTGCTCCAGCCCGGGGTGCTGCGGGCCGGCACGCTCAGCGACGCGCCGCCGAACGTGTACCTCAAGGACGGCAAGTTCACCGGGTTCGACAACGATCTGCTGGTCGCCGCCGCCGACAAGATCGGGCTGAAGGTGGAGTTCGTCGGCACCGACTTCTCCGCGCTGCTCGCCCAGGTGGGCAACCGCAAGTTCGACATCGGCAGCTCGTCGATCACCATCACCGAGGCGCGGAAGAAGACCGTCGACTTCGGCAACGGGTACGACTTCGGCTACTTCGGCCTCGACGTGCCCGCCGGCTCGTCGCTGACCAGCTTCGACGAGTTGCCCGGCAAGCGGGTGGTGGTCGTGCAGGGCACCGTCCAGGACGACTACGCCACCGGCAAGGGACTCGACCCGGTCCGGGTGCCCGACTACAACGGTGCGCTCAACCAGCTCAAGGCCGGCACTGCGGACGCCTGGATCGCTCCCGCCGAGATCGGCGACAAGTCCGCAGCGGACAGCGGCGGCAAGATCACGGTAGCGGCGAAGCTGCTCAGCCCGGCCCCGACCGCGTACGCCTTCGCCAAGGGCAACGACGCGCTGCGGGAGGCGTTGGACAAGGCCCTCGACGAGGTGATCGCCGACGGCACCTGGACCCGGCTGCAGGAGCAGTACTACCCGGGCCGCCCGATCCCGGCCGACTTCAGCCCCGGCAGCGGCAACGTGGTGGCGCCGTCGGCGTCGGCCGCTTCCTGAGTAGGACGACGAGCGAGCCGGGCGGAGGTTGACCGTGGATCCGTTGCGCACCCTGTGGGAGACGTTCTTCGACTGGGAGTCCATGCGCGAGGCGCTACCCGACATGCTCACCGTCGGGTTGCCGAACACGCTGATCCTGGCGGTCACCGCCGCCCTGCTCGGCTCGGCGCTGGGCATCCTGCTGGCCGTGGCGGGCATCTCGCGTACCCGCTGGTTGCGCTGGCCGGCGCGGGTCTACACCGACGTGTTCCGGGGCCTGCCGGCGGCGGCGACGATCCTGCTGATCGGGGTCGGCCTGGCGCCGCTGGGCATGCAGGTGTGGGGGCCCAACCCGTACCCGCTGGGGATCCTGGCGCTGTCGCTGATCGCGTCGGCGTACATCGGTGAGATCTTCCGCTCCGGCATCCAGTCGGTGGAGGCCACCCAGTTGGAGGCGGCCCGCGCGCTGGGCTTCTCCTGGGGCGAGGCGATGCGGATGGTGATCATCCCGCAGGGCATCCGCCGGATCCTGCCGGCCTGGGTGAACCAGTTGATCGCCCTGATCAAGGACTCCAGCCTGGTCTACTTCCTCGGCCTGCTGGCCAGCCAGCGGGAGCTGTTCCGGATCGGGCAGGACTACGCGGCCAACACCGGCAACCAGTCGGCGCTGCTGCTGGCCGGGCTGTTCTACCTGGCGCTGACCGTGCCGCTGACACACGTCGTCAACTGGATCGACCGGCGGCTGCGGCACGGGCGGCCGGCCACCGGACCGGCCGGCGACGATCCCGACGACCTCGACCTGGCGCTGCCCGGCGCCGCGGGAGGAAACCAACGATGAGCACCTCGGTCAGTCTGAGCCTGCGCGACGTGCACCTGGCCTTCGGGCGCAACCAGGTGCTGCGCGGCGTCGACCTGGACGTGGCCCGGGGCGCCACCGCCTGTGTGATCGGCCCCTCCGGCTCCGGGAAGTCGACCCTGCTGCGCACCGTCAACCGGCTCCTGGAACCGGATCGCGGCGACGTGCTGCTGGACGGACGCAGCGTGCTGGGCGACGACCCGGACGCCCTGCGGCAGCGGGTCGGCATGGTGTTCCAGCAGTTCAACCTCTTCCCGCACATGAGCGTGCTGCGCAACATCACCCTCGCCCTGCGCCGGATCCGCAAGCTGGGTGAGGACGAGGCGGTGGCGGTGGCCCGTACCCACCTGGACCGGGTCGGGCTGGCCGCGAAGGCCGACGCCCGGCCGGCGCACCTGTCCGGCGGGCAGCAGCAGCGGGTGGCCATCGCCCGGGCGCTGGCCATGCAGCCGCAGGTGATGCTCTTCGACGAGGCGACCTCGGCGCTGGACCCGGAACTGGTCAAGGGCGTGCTGGCGGTGCTGGCGGACCTGTCCGCGCAGGGCATGACCATGGTGGTGGTGACTCACGAGATGGGCTTCGCCCGGGAGGTCGCCGACCAGGTCGCCTTCATGGACGCCGGCGTGGTGCTGGAGGCCGGCGAGCCGGGGGCGGTCTTCGAGGCGGCCCGGCACCCACGCCTGCGCCGCTTCCTCTCCCAGGTGCTTTGAGCGACGGTCGGGAACTCGCGGGTTCCCGACCGTCGCCGCGGCTCACATCCGGTCGGCCACCACCCGGCCCAGCTTCACCATCGGCTCACGGTTCTCCTTCGGGTCGTTGAGCCGGACCAGATGGATCACGACCCAGATGTCTCCCTTGCGGACGAAGACATCGTTCGACGTCCCGTCGAGGTACGCCTCGTCACCGACCTCGGGCAGCTCCTCCAGTTCGTGCTTGAGCGTCCGCGCGATGTCGAGCGTCTTCTTCGCACCGTCGCCGACGTACACCTCCAGCTGGCCGGTCGGCCCGGTGGGCGGCGCCGTCCAGACACAACCCTGTGCTGAGGCCGTCTTGGGGCCGAGCTTGACCCCGACCACCGCCGCCGCCTCCTGGTCGGTCACCAGATCGCAACCCTGCGGTGCCGGCTTGTCGGGTGGGGCGGCCGAGGCATCGTCGTCCACCGGATCCGCGGAGGCCGAGGGATCCACCGCAGTCGTCACCGAGGGATCGCGGTCAGCGCCGGGAGATCGGGGCGCCTCGTCCGACCCTCCGCAGGCAGACGAGGCGAGCAGCAGCGTCACGGCCGGCAGCACGATCAGCCACCGGCCGACACCCGCTCGTCCGGTCACCATTCCCCCACCGGAAGCTGCTGGTCGAGCTCCGGGCAGTACTGCATGGTGTACTCCGAGACCGGCGGCATCACCGTCTTGAGTTTCTCGGCGGCCTCGGCGAGGCGGGCGTAGCCCGAAGGGTCGTCGGCCAGGCTCTTGCCCGAGGTGTCGATGACCGCGGCGTAGAACTCGCTGAGCGCCGCCGCCTGGGTCTTGATCTCCGCCGGCGCCGCTGCCACCAGCTCCCTCAGCCGGGCGTGTGCCTGATCCACATCGGCCTTCCGGTCACTGCCGCCCGGCGTGAACAACGGGTCCACCGAGTCATTGAACGCCTTCACCACGTCGCACCAGGTGTCACCGCTGCCCGTCTTGGCCTGGTCGGTCGCCTTCCCGGCATCGACCTGGCTCGTCGCGGCCGGGGTGTCGCCGCCCGCGGCCGGCGCCGAGACGCTGGGCTCGCCACCGCAGCTCGTCAACAGGAGCCCGACCGCCAGCGCGGCAAGGACCCCCCGAATCCTTCTCATCGATCTCTCCTCCGACCTGAGCAAGCTGACCACCTCGCCGGCGTCCGCCAACCCCACCGCCGGTGGCGGCAACCCGGTTGCCGGCGGCGCGGCGCGCGTCCGTCCAGGTGACCAGTCTGATCGGCCGGTTTCGGGGGCTGTTCAGGAATTGTTCAGGCGCGACGGGGGCCCGCCCCGGGAGGGGCGGAGGTGGCAGGTTCGACGCCGATCTCGCGCATCCGCGCGGCGTACTCCTGGTAGCGGCGGCTGGCCTCGCCGTGCCGCCCGACCGCCGACAAGGCGCTGACCAGCCCCAGATGCGCTGGCTCGTCGTAGCCGTCCTCGGCGGTCAGCCGCAGGTACCAACCGATCGCCGCCTCGGCGCGCCCCAGTCGCAGGCACCGCCTCGCCAGCCGATGGATCGTCTCGCGATGCAGGTCGGCCAGGACGGCCCGGGGTCGCCACACCGCGTCCCCGACGATCTCGCCGTCGTCGCAGAGATCGCCGGTGTACATCGCCACCACCGCCTCCAGGCGGCTCACCAGCCGGGTGTCGCCGTCGGCGGCCGTCGCACCTGCCGGATCCGGGCTGCCGCTCGGCGGCGCCTTCGGCGTGCTCGCGCTGTCCGCCGCGATGGCCGCGCGGGCCGCTTCGTAGAAACGCACCGCGTCCACCGCGACGTGTGCGGGGTCGATCCGTACGGTGGCTGGGTCGGTGGCGAGGTAGCGATCGGCCGGATGTCGCCGGTCCGGATCGAGTACGCCCCGAACGGTCGAGATCAGCACCGACAGGCGGCGCAGCGCCACCTCGGTTCGGGCCTGCGGCCACAGCGCGGTGGCCAGGGCCTCGCGGGCCACCGGCTTCCCGAGCTGCCCGGCCACCATGCTGAGCAGGTCCCGCGCCTTGCGGGACTGCCAACTGCGCACCGGCACCGGCGTCCCAGCCAGCCGGACGGTGAACTGGCCCAGGGTCTGCACCTCCACCTCGGGGACGGGCGTCGGCCCGATCGCCGCCAACGGACCGGCGACATGCCAGCCGCCTTCCTGTACGCCGATCTGGCGCAGCCGTTCGTAGGCGACTTCCTCGGCCACCCGGTCGTCGGACAGGCGCGCCTGTAGCAGGGCGTTGGTGGCGAGGCCGAACTCGTTGCCGAGTTCGGCCCAGATGGTCGCTGCTTCCGCCAGGTCGGCGAGCAGGCGACGCACGGCCCGGGTGGAGTTCGTCCCGGGGCTGGTCCGGTGGGCGGCGAGCGTCACGAGTTCCATCGCCTCGGCCAGGCCGGCGGCGTCCCGACGGCGGCCGGCCTCCGACCGGACCCGTTCGCCGTACCGGAGTGCGGTCTGTGGATCACCGGAACAGAGGGCGACCCAACCGGCGGCCAGTTCGGCGACGGTGGGTCCGGCGGCGCTGGGCATCGACAGGGCGCGTTCGGCGTGCCGGGCCGCCGCCACCGGATCGTCGGCGTAGCTGATCCGCGCGAGCCCCGCGCAGGCCTCGACCAACACCTGGGCGTTGCCGTCCGGCTCCCCCATCGCCAGCGCCGCCCGGTAGGCGGCCACCGCCTGCTGGGTCGCGCCGCGGACCCGGTGTACCCGGGCGGTCAGCGTCAACCCGAAGGCCGCCAGCGGCGATCCGGCCCGCTGCCATCGGGCCAGCGCCTCGTCCGCGTCGCTGCGCGCGCGGCGCAGGTCACCCAGCCCCAGCCAGGCTTCCGCCCGGTTGTGCAGCGCCAACGCGAGCAGCATCTGGTGCCCGAGCAACTCGCCGAGCCGGACCGCCTCGTCAAGTTCCTCGACGGCCGGCCGGTAGCGTCCCTCCTCCACGAGCCGTGAGCCGACGTTGCACCGGATCCGGAGTTGCTGGCCGAAGTCACCGGCGCGTTCGGCCGCCGCCAGCGCCCGCGCGTACGCGTGTTCGTTGCCGGCCCGGTCGCCGTCGCCGAACGCCGCCAGCGCCTGTGCCAGGTACGCCGCCGCCATCGCGGCGTCGTCCCCGCTCTGCTCGGCGACGCGGACCGCCTCCGTCGCCAGGTGCCGGGTCCGCACCTGGTCACCCTTCGCCCAGCGGGTCGCGGCCCAGCCGGCGAGCACCTGGGCCTGGTCCGCCGACGCCCGATGCTGGTCATCGAGGTCGAGTTCGGCGCGTTGGTAACACGAGTCGGCGGCGTCGAACCGCCCTCGTTGATGCAGCAGTACGCCGAGGCGCCAGGCCAGTGCCGCCGGCAACGGCACGGCCGCCGGCACGGCCGCGAGTTGGCGTAGGGCCTCGTCGTACTGCCCGTCGCGGATGGCCGCCTCGATCGGGACCAGCACATCGAGCATGTCAGGACCACCCGTGTCGGCGGTCATGACCGGAGAGTGTCACACCGCAGCGCCATGCCGGCCGGTCGGCACGTTCGCGGACGCGGCCTGAACGTCCTCGTCCCCACTGCGCCGACTTTAGAGCAACCGGCAAAAGGACCGGCGGGGCTGCCGTGCGCCCGGGGGCAGCGTGTCAGTCATCGGACTGGCCACGACCAGGGCGGTCAGCCGGGGGTGTCGCGATGCCGAAAGGCGGCCAGGCCGACGGCGACGAGGGCGGCGGCCACCACGGTCAGTCCCACCAGGGGTAGCACGGTCGGATGGGCGGCGGGTGCCGAGGGCACGTGGGTGTAGGGCGACAGGTTCAGCACCGCCTGCGGCAGGTCGAGCAGCGCGCCCAGCTGCCAGAGCAGCAGGAAGGCGATCAGCACCGTCCAGCTCAGCGCGACCGACCAGCGTGGCAGCGCCCCGAACAGGGCGGTCACCAGCCCGGCGACCACCAGCAGGGCCGGCAACCGCAGCAGCGCCGCCCCACCCAGCTCGACGGTCCAGCCGATCGGGTCACCGGCGGCCAGGCCGTACCCGAGGCCGGTGGTGACGCCGCCCAGCAGCACCAGCGCCAGCGCGCCGAGGACGGCGCCGAGCACCTGCGTGCCGAGCCATCGGGTGCGGCTGACGGCCGTGGCGAGCAGCGCCTCCAGCACGCCGTCGGTCTCGTCGCCCCGGGTACGCAGCAGGGCCTGCACCACGTACGCCCCGATGGTCAGCGCGAACAGCCCGAGCATCGCGGCCAGGTACGCCTCGACCAGCTTCGACCCGCCGCCGAGCTGGGCGATCACCTCGGCCGCCGCGGGGTTCTCGGAGATCATCGCGTCGACCTCGTGGCCGGCCACGCCGAAGGAGAGGCCGAGCACCGCCACCGCGACCGCCCAGCCGGCCAGCGCGCCCCGGTGCAGCCGCCAGGTCAGTCCGGCCGGGCTGAGCAGCCCGGACGCGGCCCGGGCCGGCCCCCGGCGGGCGGCGAGCAGGCCGGCGCCGACGTCGCGGCGTTCGGCCAGCAGGAAGGCCACGGCGAGGCCGGCGACCAGCAGCGCGACCGGCAGCGCGAGGACCCACCAGCGTTCCCCGGCGAAGGCGCGCACCTGGGTGCCCCAGCCCAGCGGCGAGAGCCAGGTCGGCCAGGCGCTGATTAGTCGCGCCCCGTCGGCGCCGCGCTCGCCGAGCACGTCGCCGGCGGCCCGCAGCAGGAAGGCGACACCGACCGTGGCGGCGGCGAGCGCGTTCGCGCCCCGGGAGGTGACCGAGAGCTGGGCGGCGACGGCGGCGATGCCGGTGAAGGCGACCCCCACCCCGGCGATCGCCGCGCCGGCGGCCAGCGAACCGGCCACCGGCAGCCCGGTGCCGACGAAGGCGAGCGCGAGCAGCGCGGCGGCGAGCAGGTTGGCGCCGACCACGACCACCAGGGCGGCGGTGAGCAGCGCGTACCGGCCGACGGCGGAGGCACCGAGCAGTTCGGCGCGCCCGGTCTCCTCGTTCTGCCGGGTGTGCCGGACCACCGCGAAGGTGCTGAGCAGGGCGGCGAGCAGGGCGAGCGTGAGGTACGTCTCGGTGACCACCACGGCGCCGAGTTCGGTGCCGGCGATCGGGCCGTTGAACGCGCGGGCGACCACGCTGCTGACCGCGGTCTCGGCGTACCCCAGACGGGTCTGCTCGTCGGGGTAGAAACCGGCGACGCTCTCGGCGAGGGCGTAGCCGATCAGGGGCGTGCCGAGCACCCAGACGGCCAGGCGGATCCGGTCCCGGCGCACGGCGAGCCGGGCGAGCCGGCCGGTGCCGGTGAAGCTGCTCATCGGTCGCCTCCGACGGAGGCGGGCCGGCTGCCGTTGGCGCTGTCGCCGTAGTGGCGCAGGAACAGCTCCTCCAGGGTCGGCGGTGCGCTGGTCAGTGCGCGGACCTCGAAGCGGATCAAATGACCGAGCAGGGCGTCGAAGTGGGCGGGCTCGACCTCCAGCCGGACGCGGCCGTCGACCGGCCGGACCTCGTGCACCCCCGGTAGGGCCTCCAGGCCGGTCACCGGGCGTCCGGTTTCGACGGTCACCGTGGTGCGGGCCAGGTGACGCAGCTCGGAGAGCGTGCCGGACTCCACCACCCGGCCCTCGCGGATGATGCTGACCCGCTCGCAGAGCGCCTCGACCTCGGCCAGCACGTGGCTGGAGAGCAGCACGCTGGCACCGGCCTGGGTGAGCTGGCGGACCTCCTCCTGGAACACCGCCTCCATCAGCGGGTCCAGCCCGGAGGTGGGTTCGTCGAGGACGTACAGCTCGACGTCGGAGGCGAGGGCGGCGACGATGGCGACCTTCTGCCGGTTGCCCTTGGAGTAGGTGCGGCACTTCTTCGTCGGGTCCAGGTCGAAGCGTTGCAGCAGCTCGTCGCGGCGGCGTTGGTCCAGCCCGCCGCGCAGCGCGCCGAGCAGGTCGATCGCCTCGCCGCCGGAGAGGTTGGGCCAGAGGCTGACGTCGCCCGGCACGTACGCCAACCGCCGGTGCAGCGCGACCGCGTCCCGCCACGGGTCGCCGTCGAGGACCCGCACCTGTCCGGAGTCGCGGCGCAGCAGGCCGAGCAGGATCCGGATGGTGGTGGACTTGCCGGAGCCGTTGGGTCCCAGGAAGCCGTGCACCTCCCCCGGCTCCACCCTCAGGTCGAGCCCGTCGAGGGCGCGTACGCCGCCGAAGGTCTTGACCAGGCTCTCGATGGAGATCACGGACATGGCGCCTCCCGCCGTATCGGTGCCTACCACTCCACTGTACTGACCGATGGTAAGGGGTTGGCACCGCAACCCCGTCCTGCGGTCAGGAGCGGCTACGCTGGGCGCCATGACCTGGGAGGAGGCCGACGGCACCCGTAGCCGGATCCTGCGCGCCGCCCTCGACCTGTTCGCCGAGCACGGCTACCAGCGCACCTCGCTGCGGCAGATCGCCGAGCGGTTGCAACTGACCAAGGCCGCGATCCTCTACCACTTCCCCAGCAAGGCGCACCTGCTCACCGACCTGGGTGAGCCCTTCCTCCGCGACCTGGAGACGTTGCTGGCGAAGGCCGAGACGTTGCCGGCGGAACGGGCGAGGTGGGTGCTGCTGGAGGACTGGGTGGACACCATGCTCGCCCACCGCGGCCCGCTGGGCATGCTCTTCCACGACCTCGCGCTGGTCGAGCGGGGCAGCACGTACCACCGGCTGGTGCGGATCGCCATGCGGGCCAACGAGATCGTCGCCGGCCCGGACGCCGGACGCCGCGAACGGGTCCGCGCCGTCCAGGCCATTGCCATGTGCAGTGATCCGGTGGTGTTCCTGATGGACGTGCCCGCGCCGGTGCTGCGGGCCGACATGCTCGACGGAGTCCGCCGCCTGCTGGTGGACGGCCCGCCGGGCGAGGCCCCGCACGCCGTCGGCGGGCACGCCGCCGCCGGGCCGGACGAGCAGGGCGCCAACGGCACCGCGACCGCGGGCGACACCCCGACCTCCGAGGGCGAACGCGCCGGCGCCGCCCGGGTCGGACGACGGCGGCCGGGCCGCCCTCGGTCGATGAGCCCGGAGCAGGTGCAGGCCGCCCGCCGGATGCACCTGACGGGTACCCACTCGGCCGACGAGATCGCCGCCTCGTTCGGGGTGTCCCGGGCGACCGTCTACCGCCATCTCGATCAGAACCCCAATAACGAGACTGTTTCGGGATAATTTCGAGACGGAGCCCGGGCCCGGTGGGTTTGCTGGTCGGGGCGGCGGGTAGCCGTGCCGGGTGCGGCATCGGCGGTGAGGCACGGTTCGGCGGCGCCCGGCCGGACGGCGTCGCGGTGGCCCGGATGACCGAGGCGATGCGGTCGCGCGGCCCCGACGGCGACGGGCTCTGGCACGAGGACTGGGTGGCCCTGGGGCACCGACGGCTGACCGTCATCGACCTCTCCGCAGCCGGCGCCCAGCCGATGGTGCGCGACGACCTCGGGCTCGCCCTGGTCTTCAACGGCTGCGTGTACAACTACCCGGAGCTGCGCCAACGGCTGCGGGCCGCGGGCCACACCTTCCACTCCACCAGCGACACCGAGGTCGTCCTGGTGGCGTACGCCGAATGGGGTGAGAGCTTCGTCGACCACCTGGTCGGCATGTTCGCGGTGGCCGTCGTGGACCGCCGCCGCCGCCGACTGCTGCTGGCCCGCGACCGTCTCGGGATCAAGCCGCTCTACCTCGCCGAGTCGCCGGGCCGGCTGCGCTTCGCGTCCACCCTGCCGGCGCTGCTGCACGGCGGTGACGTGGACACCGGCGTCGACCCGGTGGCGCTGCACCACTACCTGTCCTGGCACTCCATCGTCCCCGCGCCGCGCACCGTGCTGCGCGGCGTACGCAAGCTCCCGCCCGCGACCGTCCGGGTGGTGGAGGCCGACGGAGGCAGCCGCGAACGGGTCTACTGGCGACCCGACTACCGCCGCGACCCGGCACACACCGGCTGGGAGGCCGGCGACTGGCAGGAGGCGGTCGGCGCGGCACTGCGCGCGGCGGTGCGCCGGCGGCTGGTCGCCGACGTGCCGGTCGGCGTGCTGCTCTCCGGCGGCCTCGACTCCAGCCTGATCGTCGCGCTGCTCGCCGAGGCGGGACAGGAGCGGCTCCGCACGTTCAGCATCGGCTTCGACAGCCGCGACGGCGAGGCCGGCGACGAGTTCCACTACTCCGACCTGGTGGCGCGGGCGTACGGCACCGACCACCAGCGGATCCGGCTGGGCGACGACGACCTGGGCCCGGCGGTGCGCCGCGCCGTCGCGGCCATGGCCGAGCCGATGGGCAGCCACGACGTGGTCGCCTTCCACCTGCTCTGCGAGCAGGTGGCCCGGCACGTCAAGGTCGCCCAGTCCGGGCAGGGCGCCGACGAGGTCTTCGCCGGCTACGGCTACCACCAGCCGCTGCGCCGGACCCCCCGTGCCGGGGCGGCGGCGACCTTCGCCGAGGCGTTCTTCGACCGCGACCACGCCGAGCTGACCCGGGTGGTCGACCCGGCGTACGCCGTCGACCGCGACGCCAGCCGCGAGCTGCTCACCGCGCACCTGGCCGGGCCCGGGGCGGACACCGCGCTGGACGCGGTGCTGCGGCTGGACACCCACCTGATGCTGCCCGACGACCCGGTCAAGCGGGTGGACAACATGAGCATGGCCTGGGGGCTGGAGGTGCGTACCCCCTTCCTCGACCAGGACCTGGTGGCGCTGGCCGCGGCGTGCCCGCCCGGACACAAGGTCGCCGAGGGCGGCAAGGGGGTGCTCAAGCGGGTCGCCCGGGACGTGCTGCCGGCCGAGGTGGTCGACCGGCCCAAGGGCTACTTCCCGGTGCCGGCGCTGCGCAACGTCGACGGTCCGCTGCGGCACCTGGTGGTCGAGGCGCTGCACGCGCCGGCCGCCCGTGAGCGGCGGCTGTTCCGGCCCGGGTACGTCGCGCAGCTGCTGGCCGAACCCGAGCGGGCCGAGGCGGCGGCCGGCAGCAACAAGCTGTGGCAGCTCGGCCTGCTCGAACTCTGGCTACAGACGCACGGCGCGGGCTGAATTACGGGCAGATGACGGCGGCTCCGCTGGCCTCAGCGCCGGGCGCCGCCCGGTCGGCCTCGACCGGCCCCGGAGGCCCGCTGACCGACGCGCGGAGCCCGTACCACCGAGGAGCGGCCCGCCCCGGGGCGGAAGTCCCGGGCCGCACCGGCAACCATCTCGTCGGGATCGCGACCGAGCGCCTGCCGGATGTGCGGCGGAACCACCTCCGACGTCGCCATCGCCATCCGCACCTGCACCGAGCGGTCGTCAACCAGGCGTCGCAGATCCGCCTCGGTCAGCTCGACCGCGAGCACCAGCGCGGCGCGGACGTCCACTACGGGATCCTGGGCGAGTGCGCTGCGCTGGGCGGTGGTGGTCCGCGGGTTGCGGGCGAGCCCCTTGCGAACGCGTGCGGTGCGATCGGCCATCAGGGCGGTGATCACGTCGGGGTCGTGGGTGTGGGTGGCGAGTCGTTCCCGTACCTCTGGTGAGGCGTCGTCGACCAGCCGCGCGGCCAGCTCGGGCTCCAGTTCGCGCCGCTCCGCGAGGAGACCACGAAGCTCCTTGTCGGGGGCCTCCGCCATCACCCGGCGAATCGACTCGTCGCAGGCCGGGTTGCCGGCGACGCCCCAGCGGACCCACCGGTCGGCGTCCTTGACGAGTCGCAGGAGATTGGCGACCGAGGTTGAGGGGTTTCTGGCCACGGCCTCGCGGACGTGACGATCATGGTCCCGGGTCAGTGGTCGCAGTGCCTGCGCGGGCGCGTCGGTGCGGGTCGCGACCGCCTTACGGACCACGGCCGACGCGTCGGACGCCAGGTCGATGAGGGCCATCTGCGACGTCGTGGGGTCCTCCGCGAGGGCGAGGCGCGTATCGACGTTGCCACCCGTCACACCGTCCGCGGCGGCACCTGACCCACTGTGACGGTTAGGCCCGCCGACGTCCTGCTGTTTCCCCATGGGCGCCATCATGTCACGGGCCGACCGGGGAACCGCGAGCCCTGACCAGCGCTTTGACGGTGGTCGACGCGTCGCTTCCGCGGATCCCCCGGCAGGTCGACACCGAGCGCGTATCTCAGCTGACGTCGACCCAGTCGAGGGTGCGCTGCACCGCCTTCTTCCAGCCGGCGTAGCCGGTCGCGCGCTGCTCCGGCGACCAGGACGGCTGCCAGCGCCGGCTCTCGTTCCAGTTCTCCCGCAGTTCGTCGGTGTCCTGCCAGAAGCCGACCGCCAGCCCCGCCGCGTAGGCCGCACCGAGGGCGGTGGTCTCGGCGACCACCGGCCGGCTGACCGGCACGCCGAGGATGTCGGCCTGCAACTGCATGCACAGCTCGTTGACGGTGACGCCGCCGTCGACCTTCAGGCTCTCCAGGGGTACGCCGGAGTCCTGCGCCATGGCGTCGGCCACGTCCCGGCTCTGGTAGCAGATCGCCTCCAGGGTGGCCCGGGCGATGTGCGCGTCGGTGTTGAAGCGGGACAGGCCGACGATGGCGCCCCGGGCGTCGGAGCGCCAGTACGGGGCGAACAGGCCGGAGAAGGCGGGCACGAAGTAGACCCCGCCGCTGTCGGGGACCTGGCGGGCGAGGTCCTCGCTCTGCGCCGCGCTGCTGATGATCTTCAGCTGGTCGCGTAGCCACTGCACCGCCGAGCCGGTCACGGCGATGGATCCTTCCAGCGCGTAGACCGGTGCCGCGCCGGCGAACTGGTAGCAGACCGTGGTGAGCAGCCCGGCCTTCGACCGGACGATGTCCGGGCCGGTGTTGAGCAGCATGAAGTTGCCCGTACCGTAGGTGTTCTTCGCCTCGCCCGGCGCGAAGCAGACCTGCCCGACGGTGGCGGCCTGCTGGTCCCCCAGGTCGCCGGTGATCCGGACCGGGCCGGCGAACGGGCCGTTCGACAGGGTGCTGCCGTAGGCGTGCGGGTCGGACGACGGGATGATCCGCGGCAGCATGGCCCGGGGGATGTCGAAGAACGACAGCAGCTCGTCGTCCCAGTCCAGCGTCTCCAGGTTCATCAGCATGGTGCGGCTGGCGTTGGTGGGGTCGGTGACGTGCACCCCGCCGTCGGTGCCGCCGGTGAGATGCCACAGCAGCCAGGTGTCGGTGTTGCCGAAGACGGCTTCACCGCGTTCGGCCGCCTCACGGACCCCCTCGACGTTCTCCAGGATCCACTGGATCTTGCCGCCGGAGAAGTAGGTCGCTGGCGGCAGGCCGGCCTTGCGCCGGATGACCTCGCCCCGCCCGTCGCGCTCCAGCGCCGAGGCGATGCGGTCGGTACGGGTGTCCTGCCAGACGATCGCGTTGTAGTACGGCCGGCCGGTGCGCCGGTCCCAGACCACGGTGGTCTCCCGCTGGTTGGTGACGCCGAGCGCCGCCAGGTCGGACGCGGCCAGGCTGTGCATGTTCATCGCCGTACGCACCACGGTCTGGGTCCGCTCCCAGATCTCCACCGGGTTGTGCTCCACCCAGCCGGCCCGCGGCAGGATCTGCTGGTGTTCGAGTTGGTGGCGGCCGACCTCGTTACCGCCGTGGTCGAAAATCATGAATCGGGTGCTGGTGGTGCCCTGGTCCACGGCGCCGACGAAGTCAGCCATGCGGAGTCCTCCCTGTCGTCGTGGTCGTCGGGTCGATCCTTCCCGATCTTCGCTCCGGGCGGTACGTGGCACGGGCGGGTTGTCGATTCGGCGGGGAGCCGTTCGGGCAGCGGGTGGAGGGGTGTTGGAGCCACGGTTATGGCAGGAAGTACTTGGCCATGAGGCGGGTGACCCATTCCGGTTGCCGGACGTTGGTGGGTTGAAACTCGATCATCGTCGGTTTCAGGTCGATGACGGGTGTACCGGTCGCGGCGTCGAGGCCGAGCACTTCGAGTACTCGGCCGTTCACCGACGTTATCGCGCAGGTGGTCATGCCCATGCGGTTGGGGCGGTGGGGTCCGCGGTCGGCGAAGACGCCGACCGGCGGCAGGTCCGCGCGGCCGCGTGGCGGGCGGGGCTGGTAGTTCGGCCGTTCCGTTGCTCGGTCGAAGACGAAGAAGACGTCGACGTGTGAGAAGTCGGCCAGGCCGAGCAGGCAGTCTTCACCGAACCGCGGGTCTACGGTGATGGTGCTTCTCACCCTTCCCCAGTGATCGGTGGCGGCGATGTCTGTGCGGCTGTTGCGGACGGTGCCGATCGGCTGTACGACGAAGTGCATGGTCTGTCCTTCGAGGAGGACGGGCGGTGTGGGGCGGCCCGGTGGTTGCGGTGCGGTCAGCGGCGTGCGGTGAGTTGCAGGCCGTCGCGGATGTTGCCTGCCATCAGGGCGAGGCTGGTCGCGGCGGCGAGCACCTCGACCGTCTGGATGGTGAAGTATCACTGCGAATGCCCGTCGCGGCGGGCGGGTGTGGGGGGTCACGTTCGAGTGCGGTACAGGCGCATGGTCAATGGGCCGAAGATCGCGACGAGCAGGACCGCGGCGAGGAGCACGCCACCGATCTGTTCGGGTTCGGCGGTGCCGTGCATCAGCCCTCTGACGGCGTCGACGAGCAGGCTGACCGGGTTGGCCTCGACGACCGTCCGCAGCCATCCGGGCATGGTCTGCGGGTCGACGAACACGTTGCTGGCGAAGGTGAGCGGGAACTGCACGAGGAAGCTCACCGCTGAGATGGCGCTCGGCGTCCGAAGAAGCAGTCCGAGCGTCGCCCAGACCCAGGACAGGCCGAACGCGAACGCGAGGACGAGCGCGACCGCCAGCAAGGCCCCGAATGCGCCGCCCTCGGGTCGGAAGCCCATGACAAGTCCGAGGGCGAGGACGAGTCCCGCCGCCAGGAGGTTGCGGCCGGCGTCGCTGATCAGGCCGCCGACGATGAGGGCCGGCCGCCAGATCGGCATGGACCGGAAGCGGTCGACGACGCCGGTGGTGATGTCGGTCTTGAGGTTGACGCCCGCGTAGACGGTGATGAGCAGGACCGCGAAGACCATGGTGCCCGGGAGGAGGAACTGGAGGTACTCGCCGGTCGAGCCGACCACGGCGCCGCCGAACAGGTATGTGAACATGACGGTGAACAGCACCGGGATCATGATCGCGTCGGCGAGCTGTTCCGGTACGTGCTTGATCTTCAGCAGGGCGCGCCACGCGAACGCCAGGGACGCCGACACCGGGCTGGCACGCGGCGGCCGCGGCCGGGTCGACACAGCGGCGTGCAGAGCCCGATTGATCGCGTGCGACGTCGTCGATGTCGTGGTCATGTCGCCTTCTTCCTGGCGTCGCTGCTGGCCTGGGTGTGGTGCCCGGTGAGGGTCAGGAACGCCTCGTCGAGGCTGGGTTGGCCGAGCGCGAACGTGGTGAGGTCGATGCCGGCCCGGGTCAGGTCGGTGAGCGCGAGCGAGGCACGCGCGGGGTCGTCGACGCGGGCCGACAGCAGCCCGTCGTCGGCACCGGTCTGGACCGCGACGCCGAGAGCGTCGGTCAGCAGGCGCGCGGCCTCGGCTCGGCGGTCCGGGTCGAGGACCTGGACCTGGACGGTTCCGGCGCCCACCGATGCCTTGAGCTGTGCGGGTGTGCCCGCCGCGATGATCCGGCCGCGGTCGATGACGGCGATCCGGTCGGCGAGCCGGTCGGCCTCGTCGAGGTACTGCGTGGTGAGCAGCACGGTGGTGCCCTCGCTGACGAGGGCGCGCACGATGCTCCACACCTGGTTGCGGCTGCGCGGATCCAGGCCCGTGGTCGGCTCGTCCAGGAACAGCAGGTCCGGGGTGACGATGATGCTGGCGGCGATGTCGAGCCGGCGGCGCATGCCGCCCGAGTGCGTCTTGACGGTGGTGCCGGCGGCCTCGGTGAGCCCGAATCCGTCGAGTAGTTCCTCGGCGCGGGTCCGGGCGTGGGCTCTGGTGAAACCGAGGAGTCGGGCGAGGATCGTGAGGTTCTCGAACGCGGTGAGTTCCTCGTCGATCGTGGCGAACTGGCCGGTCAGGCTGATCCGGTCGCGGACGCGGTCGGCCTCGCGCACGACGTCGTGACCCAGCACCTGGGCGGTGCCGGCGTCCGGTTGCAACAGGGTGGCCAGGACGCGGACGGTGGTGGTCTTGCCGGCCCCGTTCGGACCGAGGAAGCCGAACACGCCGCCAGCGGGAACGGTCAGATCCAGCCCGTCGACAGCGCGGTGGGCACCGAAGATCTTGACCAGACCGGTCGCTTCGATCGCGAGGTCGCCGTGCACCGGGTCAGTGCTCATCGACGACGGCCACATCATCCGCGGTGATCGCACGGGCCAGCGAGAATGCCGCCGCGGTCTCCGGAAGGTCCGGCGCGATTCGGCGGGCCGCCTGGAGGTGTTCGGCGCAGTCCCACCGCCAGATGCCGACCCAGGTCTGCTCGTCGACGCTTCCGAGTCGTGCCTCGACGAGGCCCGGTGTCGCTGACCGGATGGCAGCAACCAGCTCGGTGTGCCGGGTCCGTAGCGCGCCAGCGACGCCGGGTTCGATCGTGAACTGGGTGAGGGTGATCACCGACACGTGAGAACCAATCTCTAGAAGTCATCTCTAGTGGGAGACTCTAGAGGTACGCTATAGCCGTGACCGATGTCAAGAACATGACCAAGCGGAGCCAGCGGGCGGCGGACACACGGCGACGCATCCTCGACGCCGCGCACGATCTGTTCGTCGCCAACGGGTACGGCGCGACGAACCTGCAGGAGGTCGCCGACCGCGCGGGGGTCGCGATCCAGACCATCTACTTCGTGTTCGGCAACAAGCGCAAGCTGCTCAAAGAACTCGTCGACGTGACGATCGCCGGCGACGACGAACCGATCGCCACGATGAACCGGCCCTGGTTCCGCGACGCCATAGCGGCCGAGACCGCCGACGCATTGCTACGCGCACACGTCCGAGGCACCAGTGAAATCCTGCACCGGGCGGCGGCCATCACCGACATGGTCGCCACCGCCGCCGCCTCCGACGCCGAAATCGCGCAGCTCTGGCCGAACGGAGAACAGCCACGGCTCCAGGTGCACCTGGCCGCTGCCGAGGCTCTGGTCACGAAACCAGGAGCACGGACCGACATCACCGCCGAGACAGCGGCCGACATCCTGTTCGCACTCCTGAGCACCGCCCTCTACCTGCTGTTCGTCCGCGAACGCGGCTGGACACCCGAGCGATGGGAACAATGGACCTACGACACGCTGCGAGCGCAGCTCTGCACTCCTTAACGCGAGTACTGCCGGTTGACCCGTGGCGCCGGAGGACGTACGACGCGGCGATCGTCCGCACCGGCAACGCCGCCGAGCGCGCCTGCCTCGCCCGTCGCCGGGCGTCGCTGCCGGCCTAGGCTTCGGGGACGGGGGCCGTAGCCGCACACGCGGAGGAATGATGGACATCGACACCACCATGGTCGGAGCCGACGGCCGACGCCGGAGCCTGGGGCACGCCGATGCGGTATGACCTTCGCGGCCGGACCATCCTGATCACCGGCGCCGCCCGCGGCATCGGCGCCCAGCTGGCCCGGGCCGCCGCCGCCCGAGGCGCCCGCGTCGCCCTGGTCGGCCTGGAACCCGCGCTGCTGCGGCAGGTCGCCGAGGAACTGAACGGGCACTGGTACGAGTGCGACGTCACCGACCAGGCCGGGCTGGCGGACGCCGTCGCCTCGACCGTCGAGCGGTACGGCGGCATCGACGTGGTGGTCGCCAACGCCGGCGTCGCCAACCTCGGCACCGTCGCGACCGGGCCGGTCGACGCGCTGGTGCGGACCATCGACGTGAACCTGTCCGGGGTGGTCCGTACGGTCAGCGCGACGCTGCCGCACGTCGTCGCCGCCCGGGGCCACGTCCTGATCGTCTCGTCGGCGGCGGCCTTCGCGGCCATGCCGGGCATGGCCGCGTACTGCGCGGCAAAGGCGGGTGTCGAGCAGTTCGGCAACGTGCTGCGCCTGGAGAACCGCCGGCGCGGGTTGACCGTCGGCACCGCCCACCCGATCTGGATCGACACCGATCTGGTCCGGGACATCCGGGACGACCTGGCGTCGTTCCGGGACGCGCAACGCAAGCTGCCCTGGCCGCTGTCCACCGTGGTCAGCGTCGAACGGTGCGCCGACGCGCTGCTGCGCGGCATCGAGCGCCGCCGGCGCAAGGTCTACGTGCCCCGCTCGATCGCCCTGGTCCAGGCGCTGCGGCCGGTGGTGCTCAGCGGGATGTCCGACGCCTTGATCACCCGGTTCGGGGGCGCGGAGTTGGTCGAGCAGATGGAGGACGAGGTAGGCCGGCTCGGGCGTTCCTTCGGCCGCACCTCGGTAGAGAAGGGCTGACCACCGTCAGTAGACAGTGAACGTAAGCAGCCAGGAAAATTCTGGAACGCTGCCGAACGCCGAAAACCGTTGCGCCACAACACATCCCGCCTGATGTGACCGCACGCGATGCACCGCCGCCCCTCACGGCCGCCCGACCGGCACGGGCAGCGAACACCGGTCGATGCCGGTCCCACTGAAGCTCACTACGGCCATGTGGCTGCCGGCATGGGAGGCCACGGCCTGGCTGACCGAGGCGTGTGCCCCGTGGCCGTGTGAACCCCTCCTGCGAGTGCAGATGGGCGACGCGCACCTGTCCATCCCCACCGACGACGCGCGGCAGGTGCTCGACGCCCTGTCAGCACTACTCGCGTCGGCCTCCCCAACCCGGGAGGTGACCCGATGAAGACCCGTACCGACACGCTGCTTCTGGTTCTCACCGCGCTGTTCGTGGGCGCTCTGGCGATCGTCGCAGGCGCGATCTCCTTCGCCCACATGATGGAGCTGGCCGAACGGCACGGCCAGTCCGGATGGAAGGCATGCGCCTTCCCGGTCAGCGTCGACGGGCTGGAGATCGTTGCCAGCCTGTACCTCGTCGCGCAACGCCGCGCCGGACGCCCGACCGGCCGGATCCCCTGGGTCGCGCTCGTCGTCGGCACCCTGGCCAGCCTCGCCGCAAACGTCGCCGTAGGCGGCGCCGACCCGATCGGCAAGGCCCTCGCCGGCTGGCCAGCGCTGTCCATGCTCGTCTCGGTCAAACTCCTGTTCAGCATGATCGACCACGGAGGAGACGATCAGCGGACGGTCCGGGACGATCAGCGGACGGCCACTGATCGTCCACCCGACTCGGGGACGATCCCGCAGACCGGCCCGGACGGCGGACCGTCGTCCGGGCCGGCAACGGACGAGCGGACGGATCGCCCCGGCTCGTCCACGACTGGCGGGGCCGACCAGTCCACCGGTCCGGCCTCGCAATCGGCGGCGGCTCAAGCGGGCACCGTGGCCCACCTGCTTCCTGCAGCACGATCCGCCCTCGCGACGCTTGCCGGCAGCGGGCGGTCGCTGTCGCGGGATGCGCTGGCCGACGCGATGCGCGACAACGGGCATGGGGTGTCCAACGCCCGCGCCTCCCTCCTCGTGAAGATCCTCAAGGCGGAGCAGGACATAAGCGTCGCCGCAGCCGTCGCCTTCCGTGCCGCCGATCCCGTCTCCCAGCAGGACGTGGCGGCCTAAGCGCCGCGACACCCCGGCCGGCGCTTCGCAAGGCCGTTCTGGGCTCCCCGCGGTCCGCGAACGCCCGTACGTCAGCTCGTAGTTTCGCTAATCTCGAATTGCACCTGCCGGCCAAACGATCGACACGGGAACGCTTCTAGTTCGCGCGTATTGCACGACGTCTGCCGTTCCACCGTACGCGCGAGCTGGCTCGCCGTTGCTGGAACCGGGGTAGGGCGGGGCCGGTGAAGGTGCTCAGGTGGTAGTCGGACAGTGGTGCCGCCTCCGCCACCGGGTGGTGGTGCCACACGGCGACGGCCGTCATGTCGAGCGCGACGTCGACGTGGCCCCACTCCACTGCGTGGTCGACCTCCATCGCGAGCAGCCCGTGAAAGACGTGCTGCCGCTCGACCGGATCCGGCACCAGCCATCGCGCTACCGGGTCCACTCCAGGCGATGCGCTCCGAACGGCTGGCGGCCGCCCTTGTCGGCCGCAACAGTTTGATGTCGGCCACGGTGCGGATGATCTCCCGCTTCACCGCTACCTCGTCGCCCAACTCGGCCCGCTTCCGGGCCGCGTGCTCGCCAAGCACTCCGAGACACGTGACCGGACGAGATCGGCCCGTACACACCCCGCAGGCGACGATGTACGACAGGAGGTGGACGGCCGTCCCGCCCGGGTGGCCGTCCGAGACGGGTCCTCCAACGACCCGTCAACGCGTGGTGGCGCTCCCCAGTCCGGCTCCGACCGTGAATGCTTGCAAATTATTCCATTCTGTCCACTCTGCGAAGTTTGATGTGGTCTGGTGTCAAGCGCACCACTATGTCCCATCTACGCCGCTTTGGGCAGGACGCGACTCGCGAGGACGCCTCCTGCAAGTAGTAGTACCCACGGAGGATGTTCTGTGACAGTTAAACCCAATCATCGCCTTCGGCGGGCGGCCCTGCCGACGCTCGCGGCTTCCGCAGTTGCCGCCGTAGCCGCCACCTTGCTGCTCCTCAACGCGACCGCGGCCAACGCGCAGGACGCGCCGGTGGGCCTGGGCACGGCCGGCAACTTCTCCATACTGGCCGGTGCCGAGCCCACCAACACCGGCCCGAGCTTCTTGGGCCAGAGCCTCGGAAGGTACCCAGGAAACACCGCGTCGGGCTTCGAGACGGCAACCATCGGCGGCGAAATCCACCTCGGCGACGCAGTCGCTCTACAAGCCCAGAACGACCTGACCACAGCCTTCAATGACGCCGCCGGCCGGACCCCGTTCACCAACCTTCCCGCAGAACTCGGCGGCAACACCCTCAACCCCGGGGTCTACCGAATCGGGGCCGCGCAGCTGACCGGGCCGTTGACGCTCAACGCCCAGGGCGACCCCCAGGCCGTGTTCATCTTCCAGGTCGACTCCGCGCTCACCACAGCGTCGAACAGCAGCGTCGTCCTCATCAACGGCGCCTCGGCCTGCAACGTGTTCTGGAAGATCGGCAGTTCGGCGACGCTCGGCACGGGCACCACCTTCGTGGGCACCATCATGGCCCAGGCGTCGATCACGATGGCCACGGGCGCGACTCTCCAAGGCCGCGCGCTGGCTCGAACCGCCGCCATCACCCTCGACACCAACGTCATCACCGCACCCGTGTGCGCCGCGCCGCCTGGGCCGTCTGGCCCGCCCGGTAGTCCCGGCGCCCCAGGCAGCCCCGGCGCCCCAGGC
>NZ_POTY01000339.1 GCF_003236315.1 Micromonospora craterilacus | reverse complement strand
CGCCACCACCGCGCCGTCGCCCACCGACTCCCGCACACCAGCTCCGCCGACCACCGGCACCGCCGCCACCGGCCGACCCGCGACGCTCACCCTGGAGCTGTGGTACGTCCGCGCCGGGCAGCTCACCCCGACCCGGCGGACCCGGCCGGCCACGGTGGCCACCTCCCGGCTGGCCCTGACCGAACTGGCCGCCGGGCCGACCCCGGCGGAGACCGCCGCCGGCCTGGTCACGCTGCTGCCCGACGGTGCCGAGGTGAGCCGGATCGCCGACGGCGTCGCCACCATCCGACTGCCCGACGCACCCGACCCGACCACCACCCGACTGCGCCAGGCCCAGGTGGTCTACACACTCACCCAGTTCCCCACCGTCCGGCAGGTCGCCTTCGGCGACGACGCACCGGCCGGCCGCGCCGACTACGCCGACCTACTGCCCGCGATCGTGGTCACCGGCCCGGTCATCGGCGACCGGGTGACCAGCCCGGTCACCATCACCGGCACCGCCGACGTGTTCGAGGCGACCGTCAGCGTCCGGCTGCTCGACGCCGCCGGCCGCCAGCTCGCCACCGCGTTCACCACCGCCACCTGCGGCACCGGCTGCCGGGGCGCCTACCGGGTCGCCGTCCGCTACCGGCTGGCCCGCGAGCAGCCCGGCACCATCGAGGTGTACGAGGTGTCCGCCGTCGACGGCTCCCGCACGAAGGTGGTCGCCGTACCGGTGACCCTGACCGCCGCCAGGTAGCCGTCGCCGGCGAGGCGGCGGATCACTGGAAGCGGGGTCGCTCATGCCGTCGCCGGCCGTCGCCGGTCGTCGCCGGCATGCCCGGCTGGCCGGGTCGGCGTCATCTGCGCTTGCCGCGGTTCGCCGCGCGGGACCGCTTGGCCGCCCGGGTCTTGGGAAGCACGAGCGTGCCGACCTCGGACATCACCGGGCCGCCGTCCCGGGCCCGCTGCGGGACGGTGTCAGTCGGCCCGGTCGGGTCCCCGTCCGGCAGCCGCCGTTCGAGGTCGGTGATGATCGCCTGTACGCGGGCCAACTGTTCGCGGACCGAAGGTTCGTCCTCGGCGTGGCCGGTCACCCGACGACCGCCCCGCTGCGCCGCGACCTGTTCGTCCTGGTGCGCCTCCTGCAGCGCGGTCAGCACCAGACCCACCAACAGGTTGGTGAGCAGGTAGCAGGCCGCCACCATGTAGGAGACGTAGTACACAATTGCCCACTCGGTGACCTCACGGCCGGCCTCGAGCGTGTCGGTGATGCCATCCAGCGACAGCAGCAGGAACAGCGTCAGCATGGCCTGCCCCACCGTGCCGTACTCCTCCGGATAGGAGGCGCCGAACAGCATCCAGCCCAGCATCGCGTAGCCGTACAGCAGCAGCGCGGTGACCAGCAGGAAGCTTCCCAGCCCGGGCAGGCTGCGCCGGATACCGACCAGAATCACCCGCAGGCTCGGAAAGAGTCGGAACGCCCGGACGATGCGGGCCAGCCGCAACAGCCGCAGCAACGTCACGTTCTCCCGGACCCCGGGCAGTAGCGGCGCGGCGACGATCAGCAGATCGAAGATGTTCCACCGGTCCCGGAAGAACCCGCCCGGAGCCGGGGCGTGCGCACCGAACCGCACCAGCAGTTCGAGCACGAACAGGGCCAGGCAGGCGTGCTCGACCGCGCGCAGCGTGACGCCGACCGTCTCGACCACACCGCCGTACGTCTCCAGGCCCAGCGCCGCCGCGTTGACGATGACCACCGCGAAGCTGGCCAGGTTGAACCAGGGGGCGACGACAACTGTCTGGCACCTTTCGGCCAGCCGGTACAACGGACTACGGACAGCGCTCGCCATGGATCTCCTCGACCGGCTCTCAACCGGACGGCAGCCTATGACATCCCGGGACAGGACGGGCAACCGGACCGACCACACAGGACAATCCGCTGGTCGACGCCGTACGCTGAGCGACCTTGATCTTTCGGAGGTCGCCCACGGGCGACGATTCTGCCCGAGCGCAGGAGTCTCTACTCGGTACCACCCGCCCCCACGGCCCGACACCGTGAGCTGACTGCACCGGGCGCGGCGACGGCAACGACAGGAGATCCACTGAAATGACCGAGCCCAAAGCGAAACCAAGCCGCCTCGACAGCACCGACCTCTGGGCGCTGATCCACACGGAGCGGGCGGCTCTGGCAGCCGACCTCACGAACCTGGCTCCAGATCGATGGACGACGCCATCGTTGTGTACGGAGCTGACGGTGCGTGAGGTCCTCGCACATCTCACTGCGGCCGCGAGCCTCAGCCCCGTGCGCTGGATGCTGGGCGTCATCCGGTGCCGGTTCGACTTCGACCGGCAGGTGGCCATGCGGCTGGCCGAACAGATGGGCCGAGACCCCGACGAGACTCTCGACCGGTTCCGCCGCGTGATCACCAGCACGACCAAGCCGCCCCTGCCGGTGCTGGCGATGCTCGGCGAGCAGATCGTGCACGGCGAGGACATTCGACGCCCCCTGGGCATTCGCCACCCGTACCCGATCGAGGCGGTCACTCTCGTCGCTGAGCACTACGCCGGCTCCGACCTCACCGTCCTGGCCAAGGGACGGATCGCGGGGCTGCGCCTGCTGGCGAACGACGGCCCCTTCACCACCGGCTCCGGGCCGCTGGTGTCCGGCTCCACCCTCGCCCTCACGATGGCGATGACCGGGCGCACGGCCTACCGCGAGGAGCTGACCGGCGACGGGGTCGCCCTGCTGCTCGACCGCGGCGTGGCGTGACTCAGAGTTCATGAACTTCCCTCGCGTCCAGCGTTGACCTCCGCCTTCCCGGCATGAGATATAGATGACCATGCGTCGATTTGAGCGAACCGGACAGCGAGCGTCGATCCCCGGAAGACGAGGAGGGGAACACCCGTCACCGCCGTCGCCCGGGCCCGCCGAGGTCCGACCCGCCGGCAGCCTGGTCCAGCGTCATCGTCGTACCCTGGTTCGGATCGTGGCCGGGCTGGCGGCGCTCGGAGTCATGGTCCCGGCAGCGCCCGCCTTCGCGGATTCGCTGCCCAACCTGCCGCACAACGCCGGCGGGTACGAGTCGTCCTTCTCCCCCGCCTACGACTACGACACCGACGGCTGCTACGCCGTCTCGGCGATCAGCCCGGACGGCACGATCAACGGCGGGCTGAAGACCACCGGGGCCATCAACGGCAACTGTCGGGACCGCTCCGATCTGGACCAGTCGCAGACGTACGCCCGATCGAAGTGCAACAACGGCTGGTGCGCGATCGTCTACGCCAGCTACTTCGAGAAGGACCAGGCCGTGCACGGCAGCGGCCTCGGCGGCCACCGACACGACTGGGAGCACGTCATCTCCTGGGTCAACCAGGCGGCCAACCAGGTCGAGTACGTGACCACCACCCAGCACAGCAGCCAGCGCACCTACGCGCGCTCACAGGTCCGCTTCGACGGCACCCACCCGAAGGTCGTCTACCACAAGGACGGCGCGTCGACGCACTTCTTCCGGCTCGCCAACAACAACGACGAGCCGCCGGAGAACCACTACCACACCTGGCACTACCCGCCCGTCGTGGACTGGAACGGCTGGCCCAGCATCGAACTGCGGAACAAGCTGATGGACGCCAACTTCGGCGCCGCCACCATCAAGATCAAGGACGGCTCGTTCGAGTACCTGCTCAACGTCTCCAAGCCCGCCGGCATCCCGTTCAACCCGTACGGCTGATCCCGTCGTCGAACGCCGGAGCGCAGAACGCCCACACCGACCTGGACTGACATCTCCGGGTGCCCCGACCAGGATTCGAACCTGGGATCTCCGGCTTCGTAGACCGGCGCTCTCTCCGCTGAGCCATCGGGGCGTTCGACCGGCGCCCGCCCCCCGCGGGCGCCGGTCGGGTACTCAACCCTTCACGCAGACCACCTGCTTGAGGTGTGCCACCACCTCGACCAGGTCCTTCTGCTGTGCCATCACCTCGGTGATGTCCTTGTACGCGCCGGGGATCTCGTCGACCACCCCGGCGTCCTTACGGCACTCCACCCCCGACGTCTGTGCCGCCAGGTCCTCGGTGCTGTACATCCGCTTGGCCTGGGCCCGGGACATCCGCCGGCCGGCACCGTGCGAGGCCGAGCAGTACCCCCACTCGTTGCCCGAGCCGCGCACGATGTACGAGCCGGTCCCCATCGACCCGGGGATGATGCCCAGGTCACCGCGGCCCGCCCGGATCGCTCCCTTTCGCGTCACCAACACGTCCACCCCCTCGTAGTGCTCCTCCGACACGTAGTTGTGGTGGCAGCTGATCGGCTCGTCGTAGCCGACCTGCGGGAACCGGTCCCGCACCAGGTTCATCAGGACGGCGAGCATCACCGCCCGGTTGCGCCGTGCGTACTCCTGCGCCCACCACAGGTCCCGGCGGTAGGCGTCCATCTCCGGCGTGCCGGTGAGGAACACCGCCAGGTCGCGGTCGGGCAGGTCGGCGTTGTGCGGCAACCGCCGGGCCACCGCGATGTGCCGCTCGGCGAGTTCCTTGCCGATGTTGCGCGACCCGGAGTGCAGCATCAGCCAGACCCGGCCGGCATCGGTGCCGCCCTGCTCGAGGCAGACCTCGATGAAGTGGTTGCCGCCACCGAGGGTGCCCAGCTGCCGCCGGGCCCGCGTCTCCAGCTGCGCCACCCGCCGGTCGAGGTCGGTGAAGCGCCGCCAGAAGTCGTCCCAGCCACGCTGCTCCAGGCCCCGTACCCGGCGCGGATCCACCGGGTTGTCGCGCTGGGCGAAGCCGACCGGGATGGCGTCCTCGATGGCCCGCCGCAGCCCGGCGAGGTCGTCGGGCAGGTCGTCGGCGGTCAGCGAGGTGCGTACCGCCGACATGCCGCAGCCGATGTCCACGCCGACCGCCGCCGGCGAGACGGCCTGCCGCATCGCGATGACCGAGCCGACCGTGGCGCCCTTGCCGAAGTGCACGTCCGGCATGACCGCGACGCCCTGCACCCACGGCAGCGCGCCGATGTTGCGCAGCTGCTTTGCGGCCTGCGGCTCGATGCCGTACGGGTCGGTCCACACCCGTACCGGCGCCCGCGTACCCGCAAGCAAGCTGAAACCCATGATGTCTCTCCTGAAGTCCGTGCAGAATCCCGCCGATCTTGCACTTCTGGTCGCCGATACATCACTTTTGCGCCTTGTGCGGCGACAAGAAGTGCAAGATCGACGCGCCGAGGAAGGCGGCGGCGGGTGAGGGG
>NZ_POTY01000338.1 GCF_003236315.1 Micromonospora craterilacus | reverse complement strand
CTCCCCGACCCTGACAGTCAGGTGCACTCGCCGGTACCGACGCCGCGGGTCCGCTCGGCGCCAGCCAGCGCCACCGGGCGGGCCTCGGCAGCGGTCACCGCGAAGCCGGTGTTCGGGTCGTCGGCCGCCGCCGCGAAGATCACCCCGAGCACCAGCCCGTTGGCGGAGACCAGCGGCCCGCCGGAGTTGCCGCTGCGCACCAACGCCCGGATCGTGTAGATCTCCCGGGTCACGTTCCCCGAGGAGTAGATGTCCGGCCCGGTGATCCGGTCGACGTCGCGGACCCGCGCCGACTGGGCGTTGTACGGCCCGTCCAGCGGGAAGCCGAGCACGATGGCGTCCGCGCCGGTGGCCGCGTTGCCGGCGGCGAACCGCATCGACGGGCCGGGCAGCCCGGGTACGTACAGCACGGCCAGGTCCCGGTCCGGGTCGTAGACGACGACCTCGCCCTCGTACCGGTCGCCGCGCATCTCCACGGCGACCGTACGGGTGCCGGCGACCACGTGCGCGTTGGTCATCACCCGGTCGTCGGCGTACACGAAGCCGGAGCCCTCGATCCGTCGGGAACAGCTCGGGGCCGAGCCGAGCACCTTGACCACCGAGCGCTGGCCGTTGGTCACCACCTCGGAGCCGGCGAGCGCCGGGTCGGGCGGCTCGACCTGCCGGGCCTGGGTACGCCGGAGACCGTCGAAGACGTCCGGGAAGCCGTTGGTGTCGACGGTGTCCCGCAGCGCGGTGGACAGCTGCTGGGCCTGATGGGGCAGCACCCGGTCGACCACGTTGAGCAACGCGCTGCTGCGTACCGAGGCGGCCAGCCAGGGCAGCGAGGAGGAGCCGAGCGGCACCGCCACCAGCCAGGCGACCAGGAGCACCGCGAAGAGCGAGACGAACGCGCCGCCGACGTCGTCGACCCGGCGAGCCGCGTCATTGGCGATGGTGCGGCGCAGGTGGGAGCCGAGCCAGCCGGCGAGTGCCTGGCCGACCACGGCCAGGCCGAAGATGGCGACCAGGGAGATCAGCACCCGGGTGCCGCTGTCGACGAACTGATCGGCGAACATCGGCCCGACCTGGAGACCGATCAGGGCACCGAGGAAGAACCCGGAGAACGACAGGACCCCGATGACGAACCCCTGTCGGTATCCGCTGATCGCAAACACGAGCATGAGCAACAACAGGACGAGATCCACGGCCGACACGGCTCAAGCGTACGGGCCACAGGCTCGCGGGATGACGATCGCTTGCGGAAGGTGACCGCGTGATCAGCGCACAGCGCTCTCGTCGACCGCGTCGGTGCCGGCCGACGGTGCGGGCGACGCCCCGGTGGGCGGAAGATCAATCACGCGGTCGCGGGGCCACGGCCGGCTCCAGCCGCCCATCTCCAGCAGCGCCGCCAGCACCCCGGCGGTGAAACCCCAGACGAGCATCCCGCGGACGGAGAACGCGGGCCCGATCCAGCCGCTCGAATGGCGTACCCGCACCCGGTTGGCCGGGTCGACCAGCTCGGCGATCGGCAGCCGGGCGACGTGCGCCACCTCGGCCGGCTCCCGGGGGTGCACCGGGTGCGGCGCGTGCCACCAGGCGAGCACCGGGGTCACCACGAAGTCGCTGACCGGGATCCACAGCCGAGGCAGCTCCGCCAGGACGGTGACGCTGACCGGGTCGAGACCGACCTCCTCGTTCGCCTCGCGCAGCGCGGTCGCGGCGGCGTCGGCGTCCTCCGGGTCGGCGGCCCCGCCGGGGAACGCCGGCTGGCCGGCATGGTTGCGCAGGGTTGCCGCCCGCTGCAGGACCAGCACGTCCGGCCCGGTGCCCGCGTCTTCGCCGAGCAGCACCAGCACGGCGCTCTCCCGGCCGCCGCTCTCCGGCGTGAGCAGCTGGGTGAAGTCCTCGGTACGCGCGGTGCCGAGCCGGTCCAGCAGCGGCTCCATCCAGCCCGGCGGTCGGCTCACGCCGTCACCTCGCTTCGCTCGGCGCCGGCCTGAGCCGGCCCAGCACTGCGCTGATGGTTCGCTCGCTGGTGCTCGCTCACGCCGGCACCGAGAGGCCGAGGTGCTGCTGGACGAGTTCGGTGAGCCGGGCGTCGTCGAGCGCGCCGGAGGTGTCGATGTGCCGGATCCGGCCGTCGGCGGCCACGAAGATGGTCAGCGGGAAGGCCTTGCGGTGCAGCGCTCGCTGCACCGCCTCGCCCTGGTCCACCAGCATCGGGAACCGTACGCCGAAGTCCTCGCCGATGGACTGGGCCGCGCCGCGGCTGTCCTGGCTGTTCACCCCGATCACCCGGAGCTGCCCCTCGGCGCGCTCGCTAAGCCGCTGGAAGGCGGGCAGTTCCTTGCGGCAGGGCGGGCACCAGGAGGCCCAGATGTTGACCACGGCCGGCCCGCGTACCTCCCGCAGGGCGACCGGGGCCCCGCCGGTGAAGCAGGTGAGGGTCAGCTCGGGCAGCAGCTCACCGCCAGCGGCTCCCTCCACGGCGCTGCCACCGGAGCCGTCCGGGGCGGCGGTGAGGGCGGCGCAGTCCTGGAACGGTGACGGCCGGCCGGCCACCGCGTCCGGCCGGTTGGGCGTGGGCGCCTCGGTCTCGGCGGTGCACGCCGTGGTGACCAGCAGCAGCAGCGGTACGGACAGCAGGGCGAGCCGGCGGATCACGGCGCCTCCGCCCGGACCGCCTGCACCGGCACCAGTTCCGGGTCGACCCCGGCGGCTGCCGCGAGGTCGCGCGCCCGAGGACCCTTGAGCAGCTTGGCCGCCGCGGCCGGCTCGGTCGGCCCGGTGCCGTACGACGGGCAGAGCTTGGTCAGCGTGCACGCCCCGCAGGCGGGCTTGCGGGCGTGGCAGACCCGGCGGCCGTGGAAGATGATCCGGTGCGAGAGCATGGTCCAGTCGCGCTTCGGGAACATCGCCCCGATCTCATGCTCGATCTTGACCGGGTCGGTCTCGGTGGTCAGCCGCCAGCGCTGCACCAGCCGCTGGAAGTGCGTGTCGACGGTGATCCCGGGGACGTCGAACGCGTTGCCGAGGATCACGTTGGCGGTCTTGCGACCGATCCCGGGCAGCGTCACCAGGTCGGCCAACCGGCCGGGGACCCGGCCGTGGTAGCGCTCGACGAGGGCCTGGCCGAGCTGAATCAGCGAGTTGGTCTTGTTGCGGTAGAAACCGGTGGGCCGGATCAGCTCCTCCATCTCGCCCCGGTTGGCCGCGGCGTAGTCGGCGGCGGTCGGGTAGCGGGCGAAGAGCTTCGGAGTGACCTCGTTGACCTTCTTGTCCGTGCACTGGGCCGACAGGATGGTGGCGACGGCCAGTTCCAGCGGGCTGGTGTGGTCGAGTTCACAGTGCGCGTCGGGATGCGTCTCGGTCAGCAGGCGGCCGATCCGGCGCGCGCGACGGGTCCGCCCGAGGTCGGTCTCGGTGGCACTTCTGGTCACGACGGCCAGCCTACGTGGCCGGGCAGACTCTTCTGCCCGGCCTCGCGTCCGGACCGGGTCAGTCCCGGTCCGGTGGGCTGATCTTCCCGGTGTCGGTGAACTGGGCGCCGCTGTCCGGGAAGTCGAGCTTGGTGAGGTCCCGGAGCAGCCCGAGGCCGCGGTCGTCGGGATCCATCGTCGGCTTGCGGTTCCCGTCCATGTACGTGGAGGTGAACGTGCCGCCGCCCCAGCTGCCGTCCGGCTTGAGCGACACCTTCAGCACCCCGCCCCAGCCGAGGCGGCCGGTGTTGCTCAGCGAGTTGCCGCCACCGGCGAAGTTGCCCAGGCTGTACGCGATCAGCCGACCCTTGTAGAACTCCATGCCGCGCAGCACGTGCGGACCGTGGCCGACGACCAGGTCGGCACCGGAGTCGATCATCGCCCGGGAGAACTTGATCGGATCACCCCGGTTCTCGCCGAGGAACATCTCGGTGCCCGGCCGCACCCGCGTCATCTCCGACCCCTCGGCCCCCATGTGCACCTGCACCACGACGATGTCGGCCTGGTCGGCAGCCTTCTCGATGACCTTCTTCGCGGCCGCAATGTCGACCAGGCTGTTCGACCAGCGGTACGACGAGAAGCCGGCGACCGCCACCTTGACGCCCTTGACGTCGAGCACGGTGATCTGGTCGGGCGCGCCGCTGTGCGCGAGGCCGTGCTCCTCCAGCGCCTTCTGGGTGTTCTCGTACCCCTTCGGCCCGAAGTCGTAGCCGTGGTTGTTGGCCTGGTTGAGCAGGTCGAAGCCGGCGTCGGCGAGGTGCGCGGCGTACTCGGGCGGGGCCCGGAACTGGAAGCAGCGGGTGGAGTTGGCCCCGCACTTGCCGGTGCCGGTGTCCACCGTCAGCGGCTCTTCCAGGTTGCCCATCACCAGGTCGGCGGCGAGCGCCTTCTTGACCGAGTCGAAGAAGCCCTTGCCGTTGTTGGGCGGCATCCGGTTGGGCGCCATGGCCATGACGATGTCGCCGGTGGCGGAGAGGGAGATCGTCTTGACCTCGGGGGGCTTCGTCTTGACCGGTGCGCCGGTGCCACCACCGCCTGTGCCGGGTTGCCAGATCGGCCGGTCGGCGGAGTCGGCGCAGCCGGCGAGGAGGAGGGCGACGAGCAGCGCACCGAGCGCGGCCACGGCGTGGCGGCGCGGCCGGGCCACGGCGTGGCGGCGCGGCCGGGCCACGGCGTGGCGGCGCGGCCGGGACGCGAGGGGGGCGGCAGCATACATCGTGGGCGACCCTACCGGGCAGGTAACGAAGCCACGACGGCCGATCGGGTGGGGAGTTTCAGCCCGGGAGCCGATCCGACCATGGCACGGTGTCGGTCCCGACCGCCAGCACGGCGGCGTGCACCGCCCGGGCCAGCGGCGCACCCCAGGTGGAGCGCGGGCCGCCGTAGGCATCGGCCGGCCCGTCCGGCGGGCAGAGGACGGTCACCGCGTCGGTCGGGGTGCCGGTGCCGGGCAGCCCCAGCTCCGCGATCGCCTGGGACTTCGCCTCGGTGGCCGTGGCCACCGCGTTGACCAGCGCCGCGTCGCCGAGCCGGGCCGGGACGTACGCCACGATGTTGACGGTGCCGACCCGCTGCGCCGGTGCCGCCACGGCGGGCGCCGCCGCGGGAATCGGGATACCCAGGCCGACGGTGGCCCAGACCTGCACGCCGGTGTCGGTCCGGGTGACCACCTCGCCGACGTCGACACCGGTCAGCAGCCCCACGCCGGGCCCGTCGAGGCCGAGCCGGCGGGCCAGCTCGGCCAGGTGGTCGGCGGGGTCGTCCCGGTCGTACGACATCGGCACGGTCGCGTTCAACACCCACCGCCGCACCCCGATCCCCC
>NZ_POTY01000337.1 GCF_003236315.1 Micromonospora craterilacus | reverse complement strand
GCGAACGTCTGTCGGCGGTGATGCGGAGCAGGCGACACGGGCCCGGGCGGCGTCGATGCGAAGGTCTGTCGGCGGTGATGCGGGGCAGGCGGCACGGGTCGGGGCGGCGGTGTCGCTCGCTCTCGTCGTGGCGGCGGTGGCGACCGTGGCGGCGTACACGGTCAGCAGCGCGGCCGGGCGTACGCCGGTGGAGAGTGCCCGATACCTCTCCTGCCTGTTGATCTCCGTACCGGTGCTGCTGTGGCCGGTGTGGACGGCGGCCCGGCGGCGGGCGAACCGGCCCGGGCGCGTTGCGGTGCTGTCGCGGGTCGCGGCGGTCGGGGTGCTCCTGGCCACCTTCGGCACCGCCGCCGTCGCCACGGCCGGCGCGATCGGCACCGCCCCGGCCGCCCACGCCGCCGAGGAACGCCGCGACGCGCTGGTCGCCGCGCTGCGCGAGCGGGGCGTCCGGCACGTGTACGCCACCTACTGGACGTGCAACCGGCTCACCTTCGCCAGTGTCGAGGACGTGGTCTGTGCCGTCGTCGACGACGAGCTGAACCCGGGCCACGACCGCTACCAGCCGTACCGCCGGGCGGTGGCGGCGTCGGCCGGGGCGGCCTGGGTCGCGCCCGACGGCTCTCCGCTCGCGGCCCGGCTGGACGAGCGGCGGCACGCCGCGCCCGGCACCCTCACCCTGCTCACCCTCGACGGCTGGCGCGTGTACCTCCCCCGCACCTGACCCACCGCGCCGGCCACGGGAGGGGCGTGGAAGGTGGTCAGGAGGGGTCGGTCAGGAGGTTGAGGCGGTGCGCCACGGCGGCGGCCTCGACCCGGTTGGTCACGTCCAGCTTCGCGATGATCCGGGAGACGTGCACGCTGGCCGTCTTCGGCGAGATGAACAGCTGCTCGGCGATCCGGCTGTTGCTGTGCCCCTCGGCCACCAGGCGGAGCACCTCGCGTTCCCGCTCGGTCAGCAGGTCCGCGCCCGGCCGGCCCCGGCCCGCGCCGCGCAGGCCGACCCGGCGGGCCAGGGTGGCGGCCTGCTCGGCGAGCAGGCTCGCGCCGAGCCCGTCGGCGAGCGCGGCCGCCTCGCTCACCGCCGCCGCCACCTCGTCCCGTTCCCCCGCGCCGGCCGCCGCCTCGGCGAACGCCAGCAGCACCCGCGCCAGCGCCCCGGGCTGGCCGGCGGTCCGCCAGGCCGCGACCGCGGCCCGCCAGGCGGCGAGCTGATCGGCGGCCACGGCGGCGGCGACCTCGACGGCGTACGCCCGCTCGGCCGGGAACCGGACCGCGACGGTGGCGGCCAGCTCGGTGACCCGGGCGGCGAGCGCCTCGTCGGCGGTGTGCCGGGCCACCCGGGCCTGGGCGGCGAGCACCGGCCAGCCGTAGCGGGGATACCTGACGACCGCCGGATCGGTCAGGCTCGCCTCCGCGGCCCGCCGTGCCTCGGCCCGGTCGTCCGCCGCGAGCGCCGACGCCAGCCGCAGCTCCGACAGCGGGAGCCGGTTGTGCGGGTGCAGGTACGGCTTGGTGAGGAAGCCCAGCGCCCGGCCGACCGTCTCGTCGGCGACGGGGTGCCCCTGGGCCAGCCGCAACCCGGCCCGCAGTTGCAGCCAGTGCAGCCCGGACACCCCGGGTGGGTCGAGCCGGGCCGCCTCGGCGCAGACCTGGTCGGCCTCCGCCCACCGGCCCAGCGCCAGCAGCGCCTCCGCCTGGTTGGAGAGCAGGTACGCGCCGGTGGAGCGGCTGATCCCGACCCGGCGCGCCTCGGTCACCCCGTCCGCGGCGGCCCGCGCCGACTCTTCGTAGCGGCCCAGCTCGAAGAGCACGTCAGAAATGTGCACCAGCGCGCTGACCAGCGTCTTCGTCTCCCCGGCGGCCCGCGCCAACGCCTCGCACCGGCGCAGCTCGGCCAGCCCGAGATCCGGTGCGCCGTCCCGGCGACGCAGCACCGCGAGCTGCACCGGCAGCAGCGCGCCGTTCGCCCCGGCGGCCTGCGTCGCGGCCACCACCTCGGCGGCGATCCGGGCCGCGTCGGCGTGGTCGATGCGGGCCAGATGGTTGGCCAGGTCGGCGAGCAGCAGCAGTCGCTCCCGGCCGTCGGACACCCCGGAGGTCAGCCGGTACGCCTCGCGCAGCTCGGCCGCGCCGTCGCTCTTGCCGAGCATGGCCAGCATCCGGCCACGCCGGTCGAGCAGCCGCGCCGCGCGCAGCGGCTCCGCCTCGGTGTCCACCTCGGCCAGGGCGGCCCGGGTCAGGGTCAGCGCACGGTGGTAGTCACCGGCGGTGATGGCCGCGCCGAGGGTTTCCTCCAGCACCGCCAGGTGGTCCATGCCGAGTCGGTCAGCCGCGTCGGGCACCAGCTCCCACAGCTCCAGCACCCGTTCCAACAGCCGGCTCTGCTCGGCGTACGCGTACCGGTCGGCGGCGGCGCAGGCGGCCACCCGGGCGGTCACCAGTGCGCGGGGGTGGTCGTGGGCGGCGTACCAGTGGTGGGCGATCTCGGCCGGCGCGCGGCCGGCGGCGACGAGGTGGGGCTGGGCCTCGACGGCGGCGGCGAACCGGGCGTGCAGCCGGGCGTGTTCGCCGGGCAGCAACTCGTCGTGAACGGCCTCGCGGACCAACGCGTGCCGGAACTCGTAGTCGCCGTCCGGGTCGGCCACCAGCAGCTGGGCGGCAACGGCGGCCCGCAACGCGTCGTCCAGTTCCGGCTCCGGCAGCCCGGCGACCTCGGCCAACAGCTGGTGGGCCAGGCGGGCACCGCCGGCCGCGGCGATCCGCAGCACCCGCTGGGCCGGCTCGGGCAGCCGGTCCACCCGGGCCAGCAGCAGGTCGCGCAGCGTGTCCGGCAGGGCGGCGCAGCCGATCGGGCTGCCGGCAGCGGCCAGCTCCTCGATGAAGAGCGGATTGCCCTGGGTACGGTCGTGGATGTCGTCGACCGCACGGGCGACCGGCTCGGTGCCGAGCAGCCCGGCGAGGACTCCTCCGGTGCCGTCCCGGTCCAGCCGGCCCAGCTCGATCCGGTCGACTTCCCGGGCCCGGTCCAGCTCGGCGAGGAACGGCCGCAGCGGGTGGCCCCGGTGCAGTTCGTCGGTGCGGTAGGTGCAGACCAGCAGCAGCCGCCCGGTGCGGGCGGCCCGCACCAGGAAGCCGATCAGGTCGCGGGTCGACCGGTCGGCCCAGTGCAGATCCTCGATCACCAGCACCAGCGGCTGGTCGGCGGCGAGCCGGGCGAACAGCTCGGCGACCAGGTCGAACAGGTAACCACGGGGGGCGTCCGAGGGGGGCCCGACGGCGGGCGCGACGGCACCGGCCGGCACCCGGGCCAGTTCCGGCAGCAGCCGGGCGAACTCGGCCTCGTACCCGTCGAAGACGGCGGCGCCGTCGCGGCGCAGCACCGTACGCAACGCCGCGGCGAACGGGGCGAACGGCAGGCCGACCTCGCCGAGTTCGAGGCACTGGCCGACGAGCAGGCGGATGCCGTCGCCGGCCGAGCGGCCGAACTCCTCAAGCAGCCGGGTCTTGCCGACCCCGGCCTCGCCGCCGACCAGCACGGTCACGGGTTCGCCGGCCCGGGCACGGGTCAGCGCGTCACGCAACTGCGCCATTTCGCGCTGGCGGCCGACGAGGACGGTGCTGGTGGCACGGGCGGTCACGGCACCGAGCATGCCACGCCGGGTCTCGCCGCCGTCCCCGCCGACCGTCTGGTCGGCGGGGACGGGCGGTGGCGCGTCGGCCGCGCCCGGCGAACGGCCGGTGGAGCCGGCCGCAGGCGCGCCGCGACCGTTGTCCGGGTGGTTCGCCCCCGTGCGCGAACCGTTTCCGGACTCCCCGGGTCGGGTGTTAACAGGGGTCCCTTCCTCTACCGGAGGCGTTAAGAAGGGGCCCTTCCTTACATCCGTGTTCACCGGCGGGCGTCGCCGGTGCGGGCCGGGTCTCGGCGCCGACTCAGCCAGCCGCGTGCCGACCTGCGCGGCAGCGACCGGGCCAGCCGGTCCTGGGCGGCCTCGGCGCGCAGCTCGGCGGCGTGCGTACGGTGCACGGAGAGGAGGAAATCAGCGTCGTTGCCGAACATGTCGGGCTCCTTGCGATCGTCGTCAACTGCCGACTCTGACTCTGCTCGCGAAGGTGCCGCCGGGGCATGGGTGCGCCGCCTGATCTGTGCCCGCTCCTCCTCCTTACGCCCGGCCGGCGGGCGCGTCCCGGCGCCGTAAGGTACTCAGTCGGCCGAGGTCCGGCCGCGGATCAACGCTGCGGGGCGCGACCACTAGACTCGACGTCATGGCAAAGCCCCAGGAGAAGGTCTCGTTCGGCCAGCGGCTGAAGCAGATCGGGTTGGTGTTCCGGTTCACCGCCAAGCAGGACAAGTGGTTCGCGCCACTGGCCACCGGCGCGGTGCTGATCCCGCTCGCGCTGACCGTGGTCGCGGTCGTGCTCTGGGGCTGGCTGTGGCTGCCGCTGGGCATCCTGTTCGCCCTGCTCTTCCTGCTGATCGTGCTCAACCTCCGGTCCAACCGGGCGATGATGAACGCCGCCGAGGGCCAGCCTGGTGCCGCCGCGCAGATCATCGAGAGCATGCGCGGCGACTGGCGGGTCTCCCCCGCGGTCAGCTCCACCACCCAGATGGACATGGTGCACCTGGTCATCGGCCGGCCGGGCGTAATCCTGCTGGCGGAGGGCAACCCGCAGCGGGTACGCGGCCTGCTCGGCCAGGAGAAGCGCAGGCTCGCCAAGGTGATCGGCAACGCCCCGCTCTACGACTACGTCATCGGCCAGGAGGAGGGCGAGCTGCCGATCCGCAAGTTGCGGATGACGCTGATGCGGCTGCCGCGCAACCTCAACGGCAAGGACGTCAACTCGCTGGACAAGCGCCTCAAGGCGCTCACCGCCCGGCCGCAGATGCCCAAGGGCGCGATCCCCAAGAACCTCCGCCCGCCGCGCGGTGCGTTCCGCCAGAGCCGCGGCCGCTGACCTGGCCCCAGCCGGAGGTACCTACCCGGCGGGGCGGGTGGCGGGGGTGATCACCGAGCCGGTGAGGCGGTCGTGCAGGCCGCGCCGGTGCTGGTCCATCAGCAGGGCGGGGACGACCAGGGCCAGCAGCAGGCCGCGCAGCAGGGCGCGGACCAGGCCGATCCGCCCGCCGTCGGTCCAGTCGACGCAGCGGATCTTGGTCAGGTACATGCCGGGGGTCTGCGCGAACAGGCCGAGGAAGAGGCCGTACACCACGATCAGTACGACCACCGGCGCCCAGCCGTCCCGGGTGGGGCTGGCGAACAGGCCCGCCGCGAGCAGGCAGAGCACCCAGTCGATGACCAGC
>NZ_POTY01000336.1 GCF_003236315.1 Micromonospora craterilacus | reverse complement strand
GTGGGGTGGAGTGGGGTGTGTGGGGGCTGTCGAGCTGATAGCGCAGCCGGGTCACGGTCCGGGGTTACCGGCCGTGGCGTCACGACGGTGTCCCTGACTGATAGCACGAGCGGTTCAGCTCGACAGGGCTCAAGCACCGAGCAGTAGGCCACTTCCGGCCATGCACGGATCTGCCGCCGACCGGGCGCGCCGACGCTTTGCGGATGGTGAAGCCGGCGCAATCGGCTTGCTCACCGCTGGAACACCGGTCGGTGTGAGCTTCGCTGACAAGGGGGCACGTCAGCTTCTCCGTACCGTGGTCCCGGCTCGAATCGCCCGCGGGATCTCGGCGACATCGTCGACACGATCCAGGAGCACGGCAAGTTCCTCGACGGACGCGGGTGAGCTCAGCTCGATGCGGTAGGTGATGCCACTCGATATCCATGTCTGCGTGTCGAAACCTCCGTCAGCCGATACACGCACCCCGTCGATACGGATGTCGAGTTCGCCTGCCTCCCGGTATATGTCGTTCAGGACGCATCCAGCCGTAGCGAGGTGCAACAGGTGGGCCCCGGTGAAATCCGCCTCGACCGTAACGCCCTCCGGGGTCCACCGGTGTGGGAACCGGATCGCACCACCGTCATCTGATCTGAACGAGCCAGCGCCGACCACGACTGCAAATTGCTCCACCGGTTGCCTCCTGTCCGCTTTGCCTCACCCGACCGGCTCATTGTGATCCGTCACCCGAATCACCACCAGATACCGAGGCGTCCGCTTCTGCCGCGGATCGGATCGCTCAACTCTGGCGGTGTCGACGGTACTGCGGCTCAAGCTGACCGAAGGCGAGTCCGTTCTCGTCGAGGGCGTTGTACAGGGTCAGCCAGCCGTCCGCGAATCGGAGGCCAACGGCAACGCAGCCGTCTGCCAGATCGCCACCAGCCCATTCGAGAAGCTCCACCGCCGCAAGTCGCTGCCCGCACCGAGCAGCCAACACGGCGGGCACGTCGTCGCGCCAGAGCAGCCGGAAGCCGTCCGATGTCGGCCACACCGGCATGCGGGTCACGTCTACCGAGTTCCACGTGATCGACAGATCATCGAATTTCTGATGATTGACTTCCAAGCGCTCGCCAGCGAAGTCGAGCACCACTGGGCAGTCGGCAAACCACGCGTCGTCATCGGCGTCCCAGACGACCCACGTGCTCGTCAGCCGCCGCCCGACGAGCCCACGCAGCCGGCGGCCGTGACGGTTGGCCACCTCGTTTACCCCGTTGAGCCAACAGGGCTGATACCCGGCGATTCCGAAGTCGAACACCACCGGAGAATTGTGGCCTTACGCCCGTGCTCCGGCGCCTGCTACTTACAACCCTGCGCGAGCCCGCACTGATCTGTCGCTGACCGTGTGAGGGTGGGTGGGTCAACGGCCGAGCAGCTACCCCGGCAACGTGTCCGGCGCGCCGGACCGGGGCTCCAGGACCACCACCGCGGTCTCGGACGACCGCAGGGCCGCATAGGCGTCGAGGTTCTTATCGATCTCGCGCCAGCGGGCCCACAGCCGCAACCGCTCGTCGCCTGTCGCGGCGTGACCACGTACCGACCGCCGCCCGTCGACCAGATCGACGCTCGCCTCCGGATGCGTTTGCAGGTTGAGCCACCAGCCGGGCTCACCCTCACCCCACCCGTTCATCGCCAGCGTCACCAGGTTCGACCCGTCCTCGATGTACCCGAGGATGACGCTGCGCTGCTGGCCGGTGCGGCGCCCGACGACGGTCAGCCGCAGGGTGCCCCAGCCGTTGACGCGCGGCCGCCACAATCCGACTCGGCCGCCAGAGACCCGGTACAGGCGCCGGTGCACCGACCAGGCAAGACGGATGAACCAGCGCGGTGGCAGCCACGGGTTTTTTGCCCGGTTCTCGATCGACATGACGACCTCCCACACCTGGCCCGCCATAGTACGAACGCGATGCCAGCCGCAGCCTCAGGCGGGCCAGCGGAGCCGAACGGCCCGCCGATCCCCCAACTGCATCACCTGTGCATCGGCCCCTGCGTGCAGCTCGGCGGCACCCCGGCCGACACGGCCAGGGGGCAGCGCACGGCGCGCGGCCGTGCCGGAGGCCGTACGACGCAGATGGACCCCGTGGTGAGATTCGCAGGCGGGCCTCCAGCCCCACATAAGCCGGGCAGTGTCACTAGCTTGACAGCGCCTGCCGTTGTCGGCCGGTGCCGAATGGTGGGACCGGTCACACCAACTGGCCGCGCTTTCTGCTCAGGTAGGCGCGTTCGGCGGAGTTCTGGGTGGCGGCGATCGCGGCGTCGTACGCCTCCTTCGCCTCGCTGCTGCGGCCGAGTCTGCGGAGCAGGTCGGCGCGGGTGGCGTGCCAGGCGTGGTAGCCCGTGAGCGGCAGCCGGTCCACCAGAGCGAGGGCGACGTCCGGGCCGTCCAGTTCCGCGACCGCGACCGCGCGGTTGAGTGCGACGATCGGCGACGGGTCGAGCCGGGTCAGCTGGTCGTACAGCGCGACGACCTGCGACCAGTCCGTGTCCGGCGCCGTGGGAGCGTCGGTGTGGACGGCGTTGATCGCGGCGAGTATCTGGTAGCGGCCGGGTCGGTTGATCGTGAGGCACTCGCGGACCAGGTTGTGGCCCTCGTCGATCAGCGCGTGGTTCCAGCCGGCGCGGTCCTGCTCATCGAGCGGGACCAGTTGCCCGTTCCGCACGCGTGCCTCACGCCGGGCCTCGGTGAGCACCAGCAGACCGAGGAGACCGGTCACCTCCGGCTCCTCGGGGAGCAGCCGGCGCAGGATCCGCGTCAGCCGGATTGCCTCGGCCGTGAGCTCAGCGCGAACCGGATCGCCATCGCCGGTGGCGAGGTAGCCCTCGTTGAAGACGAGGAACAGCACGGTCAGTACGCCGCCGAGCCGCTCGGGGAGGTCGGCGGTCTCGGGCACCCGGTACGGCACCTTCGCCGACGCGATCTTCTGCTTCGCCCGGGTGATCCGCTGCGCCATCGTGGTCTCGGGCACGAGAAACGCCTGCGCGATCTCCGGCACGGTCAGTCCACCGAGGAGCCGGAGCGTCAGGGCGATCCGCGCCTCCGGTGCGAGCGACGGGTGGCAGCAGGTGAAGAGCAGCCGCAGTCGGTCGTCCTCTACCGGTCCGGTGGGCTCGTGGGGCGTGTCGTCGTACGACATGAAGGCCGCCTGATGCTTGGCGTCGCGCTGGTTCTCCCGGCGGATTCGGTCGATCGCGCGGTTGCCCGCGACGGTGGTGAGCCAGCCGCCGGGGTTGGCCGGTATGCCGAACTCCGGCCACCTCTCCAGCGCGGCCACGAGCGCCTCGCCTGCCGCCTCCTCCGCGATGCCGATGTCACCGAATCGGCGGGCAAGCGAAGCGATCAGGCGGCCGTACTCCTCGCGGAAGACCCGCTCGACGGCCGCCGTTGCGTCCTTCATCGATCAGTCGTCGGTTGAGCCGGCTCAGGCGAGGCCGTCGAACGGACGGACCTCGACCTTGCCCCGGCACGCCTTTGACCCCTCGGCCGCGAGCTTGAGCGCCACGTCAAGGTCGGGCGCGTCGATGACCCAGAAACCCCCGAGGACCTCCTTGGTCTCAAGGTAGGGACCGTCGGTCACCACCGGCGTCGCACCCTGACCGTCGACGACGGTCGCCGTCGAGGCCGGCGAAAGACCACCCGCGAAGACCCAGTAGCCCTCAGCGCGCAGCTTGTCATTGAAGGCGCCGGTCGCGGCGAACGCCGCCTCCATTTCCTCCTTTGAGCCGTAGGTGCCGAACTCGTCCATCTCGGCCGGGCCGTGCACGGCCAGCAGGTAGTGCGTCATCCCACTTCTCCTCAGTTCCGGGCGGTCCCGATGACCGCTTTCCACCCCACCACGAACGGCACCCCGCCGATACGACAACCTGCCACAGAAAATCTTGCGACCGGTTTTCTCAAGCGAATCGGGCGGTCGAAGTCCTGCGCACACCCGTAGAACTTTTTCTTCGCGAGCTGTCGAATCCGGGCCGGCCCGTTCGTGGGGAGGGTATGAGCGGGTCGCACCGGGCGGCCCGCCGAGGAAACGGAGCCCGACATGTCCACCAACATCCAGGTCCCCACCAGCAAGACCCCCGGCGCGTCGACCCCCACCGTCGAGCGACAGCCGGTCTGGAAGCACGGCGTCGCCGCGGCCGGCGTCGCCGCGGTCGCCACGACCGTCCTCGCGGCGGTCGCGTCGGCCGCCGGGGTCTCGTTCGCCGACAGCACCGGCGCGAGCATCCCGCTGGCCGGGTTCGCGCAGCTGACGCTGGTCTTCTCGCTCGTCGGTGTCGGCATCGCCGCCGTCATGGCCCGCACGGCACGCCGGCCGCGGCGCACGTTCGTGTGTACGGCGGTCGCGCTGACCGCGCTGTCCTTCGTCCCGGACCTCACGTTCGGATTCGACGCCGGCTCCGCAGTCACCCTGATCACGCTGCACATCGTCGCCGCGGCGATCGTGGTGCCGGCCCTGACGGGGCGGCTGGCGTACACACGCTGACCCGGCTCGAACCGTGCCACTGCCCTTCGCCGGTCGACGCTTCAGTCCCATCCCGCCGGGGGCGTGACACTTGATCATGAATTCCGCCTCCGCCCCACCCGCCACTCCAGCCCGCACTGACCAACTCAACGGCGGCCGCCGATGCCGAGCGACGCGCTTTGTGTTCCGCTTGCCGAACAGGGACCTGCCATGAGCGGGCGCCGTGATGAGACGGGCAACGGGTCCGGCGGTTGTACGATCCGGTTCGCGTTGAAGGAGGGCGGTGTTGGTGGGCGAATCCACGAGCGTGGCATTGATGATCGCATCACACGAGTACCAGCGTCGCGTTCAACAGGCACAGGCCGCCTCGGCCCGGGTGGATCAGACGCCGACCATCCTCGGAACCGGCCTGACGCTACTACTGTCCGCGCTGGTGGCGATCTACGCGGCAACCTGGCCTGCCGACCGGAGTCGATTCTGGCTTGCCGCAGCGGCCGTGTGCGCCATGTCATCGGTGTTCACCGTGCTGGTCATCTATCGGGACTTCGTCGCCCGCAGCAGTCTTACGGATGCGGAGAAGGCACAGACCAGACTGCGCCACTACTTCGTCAGCCAGGCGCCTGAGGTCCAGCCATACTTGTCGGACACCATCTATGACGACTGGCCGACGCCGTTCAACAACCCGCGGGGCAGCAAGACCTTCGGCGCCTGGCTTGTGCTGGTGATGCTGGCGTCGTTGTTCCTCGGTACGGCTACCCTCGGCCCTTCGTTAAGGGTGTCCAAGGACTGGGCTGGAAACGAAGAAGTGCCTTCTGATCAGGGAAAATGGGACTTGCTGAGGGTCCGAGTTTCCTGTCACGGAAGGCACTTGCTGGGTGAAGGC
>NZ_POTY01000335.1 GCF_003236315.1 Micromonospora craterilacus | reverse complement strand
GGGGAGGGGTGGCCAGCTCCGCAGCGAGCGCGGCGACGGTGGTCAGGTCCCGCCGGTACGCCGCCTGGGTGTGCGGGGAGGGCTTGCGGGTGGCCCGCGCGGTCAGAAACTCCTCGACCAGCTCGACAACCGCTTTACCCGATTTGTCATGCATAAGGCATATTATGCAGGTTTTTCGGGTTAGCTGGCAACGGAGGGGAGTGGCCCGTCCATGGACGGGCGCAGAAACGACAGGCGGAAGCTTGGCGGGTGCGTCTTGTGCGGACACCCAGAAAGGCGCGTACCTGCGGCGCTCAGAAAGACGCGTACCCGCGGCCCGGTGCCGCCGAGTCGATGGATCAGCCACGCCGACCCGTCGTCGGCGCGCACGACGCCGGGTGCGCGCCGACGACGGCAACGACCTGGCGCGCCGCGCCGCCCGCGACCCGCTGATCGAACGGGGCGGGGGGCGGCGCGGAGGAGACCGCTCCACCCGTCAACTTGACATAATGTCAATTATCGAACCTGCGGCGGGATGAGTCGGAAGAGGCCGCGAGGGCCTGCGCGGGTCAGGCGCCGACGTAGGCCGCGAGGTGTTCGCCGGTGAGCGTGGAACGGGCGGCGACGAGGTCGGCGGGTGTGCCCTCGAAGATGACCCGGCCGCCGTCGTGGCCGGCCCCGGGCCCGAGGTCGATGATCCAGTCGGCGTGCGCCATGACCGCCTGGTGGTGCTCGATCACGATGACCGACTTGCCGGCGTCGACGAGCTGGTCGAGCAGGCCGAGCAGGTGCTCGACGTCGGCGAGGTGCAGGCCGGCGGTCGGCTCGTCGAGGACGTAGACGCCACCCTTCTCGGCCATGTGGGTGGCCAGCTTGAGCCGCTGCCGTTCGCCGCCGGACAGCGTGGTGAGCGGCTGGCCGAGGCTGAGGTAGCCGAGCCCGACAGCGGCGAGCCGGCCGAGGATCGCGTGCGCGGCGGGCGTACGCGCCTCACCGGCGCCGAAGAACTCCTCGGCCTCGGTCACCGACATCGCGAGCACCTCGCTGATGTCGCGGCCGCCGAGGTGGTACTCCAGCACCGACGCCAGGAACCGCTTCCCCTCGCACACCTCGCAGACGGTGGCGACGCCGGCCATCATCGCCAGGTCGGTGTAGACCACGCCGGCGCCGTTGCAGTTGGGGCACGCGCCCTCGGAGTTGGAGCTGAACAGCGCCGGCTTCACGCCGTTGACCTTCGCGAACGCCTTGCGGATCGGGTCGAGCAGGCCGGTGTACGTGGCCGGGTTGCTGCGTCGTGAGCCGCGGATCGCGCCCTGGTCGACCGACACCACGCCGGCGCCGTCCGGGATCGACCCGTGTACGAGCGAACTCTTGCCGGAGCCGGCGACGCCGGTGACGACGACCAGCGCCCCGAGCGGAATGTCGACGTCGACGTCGCGCAGGTTGTGCGTCTTCGCGCCGCGGATCTCCAGCGTGCCGGTGGGCGTCCGTACCGTCTTCTTGAGGGCGGTCCGGTCGCCGAGATGGCGGCCGGTGAGGGTGCCGCTGGCCCGCAGGCCGTCGACGGTGCCCTCGAAGCAGACGGCGCCGCCCGCCGTACCGGCGCCGGGGCCGAGGTCGACGACGTGGTCGGCGATCGCGATGGTCTCCGGCTTGTGCTCCACGACCAGCACCGTGTTGCCCTTGTCCCGCAGCCGCCGCAGCAGGCCGTTCATCCGCTGGATGTCGTGGGGGTGCAGCCCGATGGTGGGCTCGTCGAAGACGTAGGTGACGTCGGTCAGCGAGGAGCCGAGGTGGCGGATCATCTTGGTGCGCTGTGCCTCGCCGCCCGACAGCGTGCCGGACGGGCGGTCCAGCGAGAGGTAGCCCAGCCCGATCTCGACGAACGAGTCGAGGGTCCGCCCCAGCGTGGCGAGCAGCGGCGCCACGGACGGCTCGTCGAGGTCGCGGATCCACTGGGCCAGGTCGCTGATCTGCATCGCGCAGGCGTCGGCGATGTTGATTCCGTTGATCTTCGAGGATCGGGCCGCTTCGCTGAGCCGGGTGCCGCCGCACTCGGGGCAGACGTTGAAGGTGACCGCTCGTTCCACGAAGGCCCGGATGTGCGGCTGCATGGCCTCCTTGTCCTTGGACAGGAACGACTTCTGGATCTTCGGGATCAGCCCCTCGTAGGTGAGGTTCACGCCCTCGACCTTCACCTTGGTGGGCTCCCGGTAGAGGAAGTCCTGCATCTCCTTCTTGGTGAACTTGCGGATCGGCTTGTTCGGGTCGAGGAAGCCCGACTCGGCGTAGATCCGTACCGTCCACCAGCTGTCGGACTTCCAGCCGGGGATGGTGAAGGCGCCCTCGGCGATCGACTTGGAGTCGTCGTAGAGCTGGGTGAGGTCGATGTCGGAGACGGAGCCGCGGCCTTCGCAGCGCGGGCACATGCCGCCGGTACGGGTGAAGGTCTCCTTGACGGTTCGGGTGGCGGCACCGCGTTCGACCGTGATCGCCCCGCTCGCCCGGACGGAGGGGACGTTGAACGCGAATGCGCCGGGCGGTCCGATGTGTGGCTGTCCGAGCCGGCTGAAGAGGATGCGCAGCATCGCGTTGGCGTCGGTGGCGGTGCCGACCGTGGAGCGGGGGTCGGCGCCCATCCGTTCCTGGTCGACGATGATCGCGGTGGTCAGCCCTTCGAGTACGTCGACCTCGGGCCGGGCCAGCGTCGGCATGAAGCCCTGCACGAAGGCGCTGTAGGTCTCGTTGATCAACCGTTGTGACTCTGCGGCGATCGTGCCGAACACCAGTGAGCTCTTGCCCGAGCCGGAGACGCCGGTGAACACCGTCAGTTGACGCTTCGGGATCTCGACGCTGATGTCCTTGAGGTTGTTCACGCGTGCGCCGTGCACGCGGATCAGGTCGTGGCTGCCGGCTCCGTGCGGCGCCGGCGACTGCCTGTCCGAGGTGGTGGCCATGCTTGTCGTTTCTCCTGCCGAGGGTCAGATCAGCCAGCGTCCGTCGCGCATCAGCTCGCGGCCGGTCATCTCGTTCACCTCGCGCCAAGCCTGGATGCGGCGCGGGATGATGCGGAACCAGCGGTACGGCGTGGCCAGGGTACGTGGGTCGAAGCCGGTGCGGGCGGCGAACCGGTCCCCCTGCTCGGTTGGCAGGGCGTCGATGTCGAGGACGTCGACCTCGCCTTCGATCATGGTGACGTCGCGGGTGTCGCCCAGCCCGAGCCGAACGGACCGGGTGGTGGCCAGGTTCCGGCCGGTCGGGCTGGTCGTCGACGTGGCCGTCAGCAGCGCCGTGCCGTCCCAGTCGAAGGACAGCGGCACCAGGTACGGCGTACCGTCCGCTGAGGCGCTGGCCACCCAGATGTCGATGTCGTGGGTGAGTCGATGTTCGGTGTCGCGTCGACGTTGGGCGCGGGAGCGGGCGTCGGCGTTCATCGGTCGGGTCAGCGCAGCTCGTTGATGCGGATGAGGTTGCCGGTGGGGTCGCGGAAGGCGCAGTCGCGGACGCCGTACGGCTGCTCGGTCGGTTCCTGGACGACGTCGGCGCCGCTGCCCTGTAGCCGTTCGAAGACGCCGTCGAGGTCGTCGGTGGCCAGGGTGATGGCGCCGTAGCTGCCCTTCGCGATCAGTTCGAGGATGGTGCGGCGTTCGTCGTCGGTGATGCCGGGGTCGACGGCCGGCGGGTGCAGGACGATGGCCGTGCCCGGCTGCTTGGGCGGTCCGACGGTGAGCCAGCGCATCCCCGAGTAGCCGACGTCGTTGCGGACCTCGAATCCGAGGGTGTCGCGGTAGAAGGCCAGGGCGGCGTCCGGGTCGGTTTGCGGAAGGAAGGCGTAGTTGATGGTGATGTCCATGCCGGTCAGGCTAGTTGCGGCTCGGTGACCCTCGCTTCTCGATTCCTGATCGGTCTGGTCACCTGCTTGGCGAGGCACGGCGGCATCTCCGCGGTCGCGCGGGAGGTCTGGGCCCGGTAGGTGCTCGGCGGTACGCCGACGAGTTCGGTGAAGCGGGTGCTGAAGGTGCCCAGGGAGGCGCAGCCCACCGCGAAACAGACTTCGGTGACGCTGAGGTCGCCTCGGCGCAGCAGTGCCATGGCGCGTTCGATGCGCCGCGTCATCAGGTAGGAGTACGGGGACTCTCCGTAGGTGAGGCGGAACTGGCGGCTGAGGTGTCCGGCCGACATGTTCACGCCTCGGGCGAGTGCCTCGACGTCGAGCGGCTGCGCGTATTCGCGGTCGATCCGGTCGCGTACGCGGCGGAGCCGGGCCAGGTCGCGCAGGTGCTGGGCTGCGGCGGGAGTGCTGGTCACCTGCGAAATCGTGCCACGTCGTCCCGGAGTTGCCCAGCCGGCGGGCGGTTTGCCTATCCCCTCGCCGGCCGCTGTCGGGTCGAACGTGCGTGCGAATCGGGGGTCAGAGGCCGCCGCCGACGCGGAGGACGGCGCCGGTGGTGTAGGAGGCGTCGGGGTTGAGGAGCCAGGCGATGGCGGCGGCGACCTCGTCGGGTTCGCCGGGGCGGCCGAGGGGGATGCGGCTGGCGGCGTGGTCGGGTCGGTCGGGTTGTCCGGACAGGGCGTGGATGTCGGTGCGGATGATGCCGGGGGCGACGGCGTTGACCCGGATGCCGTGCGGGGCGAGTTCTTTGGCCAGGCCGATGGTGAGGGCGTCGGTGGCGGCTTTGACGGCGGCGTAGTGGACGTACTCCCCTGGGCTGCCGAGGGTGGCGGCGACGGAGGAGATGTTGACGATGGCGGCGCCGTCGGTCATCCGGCGGGCGGCCTGTTGGGCGCAGAGGATGTAGCCGATGAGGTTGACGTCGACGACGCGGCGCAGGTCGTCGGGGTCGAGGTCGGTGAAGGGGCCGATCGGGCTGGTGATGCCGGCGTTGTTGACCAGGCCGGTGATCGGGCCGAGTTCGGCGGCGGTGTCGAACAGGGCGGTGACCTGGTCGGGGTCGCGGGTGTCGGCGGGTACGGCGACGGCGCGTACGCCGGTGGCGTGCAGGTCGGCCAGGACGGTGTCGGCGGCGGCGTGGTCGCGGCGGTAGCCGAGTGCGATGTGGTGGCCGGTGTGGGCGAGGCGGCGGGCGGTGGCGGCGCCGATGCCGCGGCTGCCGCCGGTGATGACGGTGACGGGCGCCATTGTCCTTCTCCCCTGCCCCGGTTGGTGGCGGCGACGTTACCGCCGCGGTCACGGCGGCGGGAGCAGAGTGTGGTGGAGCACACGGGTGCTGACGTTGGTTGGCTTACGCTCGCCCGCGACGGTCTCGGGTGAGGAGGATGCGGTGGCGGGTGTGGGTGTCGGGGATCTGGTGGCGGACTTCGAGTTGCCGGACGAGACGGGTCGTCCACGGCGGTTGTCGGAGTTCCTGGCGGTGGGGCCGGTGGTGTTGTTCTTCTATCCGGCGGCGATGACGCGGGGTTGCAC
>NZ_POTY01000334.1 GCF_003236315.1 Micromonospora craterilacus | reverse complement strand
GGGTTGAGGCGGTAGAGGTCGCGGGTGGCCTCGTAGAACAGGCCGGAGAGGTAGATCGACAGGCCGATCTCGTTGCGGCCGTACTCGACCTTGAGCAGGATGCGGGCTGTCGCGCAGGGCCATGGGTGGCCGCAGGCTCGGCAGCACCACATCGGCCGCAGCGGGGTGTGCGGTGTTTCGTGGGTCGGGTACGCCCGGGGGCGGTCCGGCGGCGGCCCGTCGCTCGGCTGCGGGAGTTGGTGGCCGATCACGGTCGGCCGCCGTTGGCGCGCCACTGCTGTCCCGGGGTCAGGTTGCCCACCCGGCCGGGCTCCATCGTCGGTAGCGCCCGGGTCGGCTGGTGCATCCAGCTCGGCAGGTGCTCACCCCGAACCCGTTGGGGCAGCGGCGGTGGTGGTGCCGCGTTTCGGCATCGGAACCAGCGGACACGCATGTTCGGCCTCCTCGTCTCGGGATTGGTGGGCCGGGCCGCCCCGATCGGGTGGCGGGGCGGCCCGGGAACCGGGCCCCGGCAGGGGGAAGGCCGGACCGGCCCGGAAGAAACTCCGCGATCTGCCGCAATCGGGGAATCTCTTACGTGACAGTCTGCTGAGGACACCACTACGTTCGGAAGGTGATCGGGCCGTACCAGCTGGCCCGTACGAAGCAGCCGTCACCGAAGTGCAGAGGTGTGCAGATGGACCGGATGCCCATGCTGGAGTTGTTCGCCGGCGAGCTACGTCGGCTGCGGACGCAGGCAGGTCTCTCCCAGGAGGCGCTCGGCGAGCAGATCAGCTACTCGGCCTCGCTGGTGGCCTCGGTCGAGCAGTGCCGCCGGGCACCCCGGGAGGAGTTCACCCTGCGCTGCGACGACGCGCTGCACGGTGAGGGGCTGCTGGGCCGGATCCGGGAGGCGATCCTCAAGGAGAGCCTGATGCCGTGGTTCCGCGAGTGGGTGACGATCGAGCAGGAGGCGACCGCGCTGTGCAGCTTCGAGCCGCTGGTGGTGCCCGGTCTGCTCCAGACCGAGGAGTACGCCCGGGCGCTCTACGAGGGGGCGAGCCAGCTCATAGGCGATCAGGTCGAGCAGCCGTTGGCCGCTCGACTCGGCCGGCAGAAGGTGCTCACGCGGCCCAACCCGCCGTTGCTCGTGGCGGTGCTCGACTACACCGTGCTGGAGCGCCCGGTCGGCGGCCCGAAGGTGATGGAGGAGCAGTTGCGGCACCTGGTGGAGGTGGGCCGCCGCACCCGGGTGCACCTGCATGTGGTGCCCAAAGGTGTCGGTGCCTATCCCGGGTTGAACGGTGCCTTCGTGATCGCCACGCCGCCTGACGGTGACGACCTCGCCTACCTGGATAACCAGTTGCGGGGCACCATCGTGGAACGCACTGTGGACGTAAACTCCCTGCGGCAGAACTGGGAGTCTGTCCGGGCCGAGGCGCTGCCCCACGGGGCCACCCTCAAGATGATCTCGGAGGCGGCGGAATCATGGACCTGACCGGTGCGATCTGGCGCAAGAGCACCCGCAGCAGCGGCAACCAGGGCAACTGCGTGGAGGTGGCCGACAACCTGGCGACCGTCGTCGGCGTACGGGACAGCAAGGACCGGCAGGGGCCGGTGCTCACCTTCACCCCCGAGACCTGGCGGGCGTTCGTGGCCTTCGCCAAGCAGCACTGACGCTACTGGTGGTCTCGCCTTGTCGAGTAAGTTACCGGCGGGTAGCGTTCGCGGTATGACCATCGACTCGCGGCAGGTGGCGGCCGGCATGCTTCAGGCGGTGCCGTTCGCTCGTACGCTCGGTTTCGAATTCGTCGAGGTGGCCCCCGAGGCGGAGGGCGGGGTGCGGGCCGTGGTCCGGCTACCCGACTCGCCGGCCACCCACAACCACGTCGGCGGCCCGCACGCCGGGGCCATGTTCACCCTCGGCGAGACCGCCTCCGGCGCGGTCGTGCTCGCCGCGTTCGCGCACCTGCTCGACCGGGCTACGCCGCTGGCGGTGCGCGCGGACATCGCGTACCGGAAGCTGGCCATGGGGCCGGTGCGCGCGACGGCGCGGCTCGGCCGCCCGCCGGCCGAGGTGGTCGCGGAGCTGGAGGCGGGCGAGCGGCCGGAATTCCCGGTACGCGTCGAGATCGCCACCGAGGAGGGCAAGCCGACCTCGGAAATGACCGTCATCTGGACCCTGCGCCCGAACTGACGCGCCGATCCTGCCACGAATTGCGTTTGCTTCCGGCGTGAGCTGGATAGATTCGTACGGTGCTCGGTCTACCTGCTCATGTGACCGCATGTCTCTTCGATCTGGACGGTGTGCTGACGCAGACCGCCCGGCTGCACAACGCCGCATGGACCGAAACCTTCGACGACTTCCTGCGGCGGCACGCCGCCGCCACCGGTGAGCCCTACCGGCCGTTCGACCCCGGCCCGGACTACCACCAGTATGTCGACGGCCGTCCCCGCCTCGACGGCGTACGCACCTTCCTCGCCTCGCGCGACATCACGCTGCCGGACGGCACACCGGACGATCCACCGGGCACCGACACCGTGCAGGGCATCGGCAACCAGAAGAACGCCCTGATGCTGGAGCAGATCCGCAGCACCGGGGTGGACGTCTACCCCGGCTCGGTGGCGTACCTGAGGGCGGTGGCCGCGGCGGGGCTGCGCCGAGCGGTCGTCACGGCCAGCGCCAACGGCCGGGAGGTGGTCGCCGCCGCCAAGCTGGAACCGCTGCTGGAAGCCCGGGTGGACGGGCTCACCGCCCGCGCCGAGGGGCTGCGCGGCAAGCCCCATCCGGATACCTTCCTCGCCGGAGCGAGAATGCTCGGCGTCGAGCCCAAGCAGGCGGCCGTCTTCGAGGACGCGCTCGCCGGGGTCGAGGCCGGCCGGGCTGGCGGATTCGGGTACGTGATCGGGGTGGACCGCGCCGGCCAGGCCGACGAACTGCGCGCACACGGTGCCGACGTGGTGGTCGACGATCTCGGCGACCTGCTCGACACCGGGCGGCCCGCATGATCCGGGAGCGCGCGTATCCGGTCGAGCCGTGGCACGTGCGGGAGACCCGGCTGGACATGGACGTGCTCGCCCAGTCCGAGTCCGTCTTCGCCCTGTCCAACGGGCACGTCGGGCTACGCGGCAACCTGGACGAGGGCGAGCCGCACGGCCTGCCCGGCACCTACCTCAACTCGTTCTACGAGCTTCGCCCGCTGCCGTACGCGGAGGCCGGTTTCGGCTACCCCGAGTCCGGCCAGACCATCGTCAACGTGACCAACGGCAAACTGATCCGGCTGCTGGTCGACGACGAGCCGCTCGACGTGCGCTACGGCGAGGTGCTCGCCCACGAGCGGATCCTCGACCTGCGTGGCGGCACGCTGCACCGGTCGCTGCACTGGCGCTCGCCGGCCGGCCGGGAGGTCCGGCTGAACAGCACCCGGCTGGTTTCCTTCCGGCAGCGCTCGGTCGCCGCGTTCCGGTACGAGGTGGAGGTGGCCGACGGCAAGCCGCTGCGGCTGATCATCCAGTCGGAGCTGGTGGCCAACGAGACGCTGCCGCCGCAGAGCAACGACCCCCGGGTGGCTGCGGTACTGGAGTCGCCGCTGGAGGCGGAAGAGGAGCTGACCACCCCCGCCGGCGGGCTCTTGATCCACCGCACCAAGGTCTCCGGGCTGCGGGTCGCCGCCGCGATGGACCACGAGGTGGAGTCCGAGGCGCGGACCACCGTCGAGTCGGAGGGGTACGAGGACTGGGTGCGTACCACCATCGGGTGCGTACTGGAACCCGGCCAGACGCTGTGCGTGGAGAAGTACCTGACCTACGGCTGGTCGAGCCGGCGCTCCCTGCCGGCGGCGCGCGACCAGGTCGGCGCCGCCCTGGCCGCCGCGAAGCTGGACGGCTGGGACGGGCTGGTGCGCGAGCAGCGGGAGTACCTCGACGAGTTCTGGGACGCCGCCGACGTGGAGGTCGAGGGCGACCCGGAGGTGCAGCAGGCGGTCCGGTTCGGCCTGTTCCACGTGCTCCAGGCCGGTGCCCGGGCGGAACGCCGGCCCATCTCGGCCAAGGGGCTCACCGGCCCCGGGTACGACGGGCACGCGTTCTGGGACACCGAGATGTTCGTTCTGCCGGTGCTGACGTACACCCACCCCGCCGCAGTACGGGACGCGCTGTACTGGCGGTACTCGACGTTGCCGCTGGCCCACGAGCGGGCCCGGACGCTCAACCTGGAGGGCGCCGCCTTCCCGTGGCGGACCATCGAGGGGGCGGAGTCGTCGGGCTACTGGCCGGCCGGCACCGCGGCGTTCCACGTCGCGGCCGGCGTCGCCGACGCGCTGCGCCGCTACGTGCTGGTCACCGGGGACCGGCAGTTGGAACGGGAGATCGGGCTGCCCCTGCTGGTGGAGACCGCGCGGCTGTGGCGCTCGCTCGGGCACCACGACCGGAACGGCCAGTACCACATCGACGGGGTGACCGGGCCCGACGAGTACACCGCCGTCAAGAACGACAACCTCTACACCAACCTGATGGCGCAGCGGAACTTGACGACCGCCGCCGAGGTGGTGATGCGCTACCGCGACGAGGCGTTCCACCTCGGGGTCAGCGACGAGGAGGCCGCCGTGTGGCGGGACGCCGCGGCAGCCATGCATGTCCCGTACGACGAAGAGATCGACGTGCATCAGGAGGTGGAAGGCTTCACCCGGTTGCAGGAGTGGGACTTCACGCACACCCCGCCGGACAAGTACCCGCTGCTGCTGCACTACCCGTACGTCGACCTGTACCGCAAGCAGGTGGTCAAGCAGGCCGACCTGGTGCTGGCGATGCACTGGCGGGGTGACGCGTTCACCCCGGAGGAGAAGCTGCGCAACTTCCTCTACTACGAGCGGCGTACCGTCCGGGACTCGTCGCTGTCGGCCTGCACGCAGGCGGTGCTGGCGGCGGAGGTCGGCTACACCGAGCTGGCGCACAGCTATCTGCGCGAGGCCGCGCTGATGGACCTGCACGACCTGAACGAGAACACCCGCGACGGGGTGCACATGGCCTCCCTCGCCGGGGCGTGGATCGCGCTGGTGGCCGGGTTCGGCGGGCTGCGGGACCACGACGGCGTGCCCTCGTTCGCGCCCTGCCTGTCGAGCCGGCTCGGTCGCCTGGCGTTCTCCCTCGAGTGGTGCGGCATGCGGCTACGGGTCGACGTACGACCACACGAGACGACGTACGCGCTGCACCACGCCGACCCGAACGCGGTGATGGAGGTGCGCCACTACGGCAAGCCGGTACGCGTCACCTGCGTCGAGCCGGTGACCGTACCGATCCCGCCGCCCCGCGAGGACCTGCCGACGCCGGAACAGGCCCCCGGACGTGCACCGATGCTCCGCCTTCCGGACATCCCCATCTGACCGCCCCACCCTGCTGCTTGGCTGCGCAATGGTGTGGTGCTGTCTCTTATACACA
>NZ_POTY01000333.1 GCF_003236315.1 Micromonospora craterilacus | reverse complement strand
GTATAAGAGCCAGGACCCCGACCCCGCCGATCGTCATCGAGGAGCGCGGCCCGGCGCCGGGTGAGCAGGTGTGGATCGCGGCCGCCCGCAAGGGCATCCCGGGCCACGCGCTCAAGACCAAGACGTCGACCAGGTGCAGCCGATCGACGCGCAACGGATTGACTCTGCCAGCCGAGCAGGCACGCGAGCGGTACTCCGCCGTGTGGTGCCGTACCTGCTGGCCGGAGGAGGAGACCACCCGTTTCGCGGCGGGTGAGTCCGTGGCCCACGACCCCCGGGCCTCGGACACGGCTGGGGCGGAGAGTCGCGACTCCGCCCCGGCCACCGATCCGCTCGCCGGCGTCGGCGACGACTACGAGCCCGACCCGGCCCGGCGCATCGCCGCCGTCGCCGAGGTCGCCCCGGAGTACGTCCGCCCGGTCGAGCACACCGAGACGGCCACCGGGCCACACCTCACGTCCAACCCGGTGGATGGAGCGGCCGTCGACGACGCGGCCGCGGAGACGACGGCTCACGCCGATGGCGGCCCCGTCGACCACGCCGCTCCAGCCTCCGCCCCGCCTGCCGCTTCCCTGGCGGGCGGGGTGGAGGTAACCCCCACTCCGCTGACGCTGGCCCAGATCGGCCGGATCCGGGCCGCGCTCGCCCACCTCAAGGCGTGCGGCGGCGCCCGGGTCGAGGCACGCGTGTACGAGCTGTGGTACTCGTCGTCGGCGCCTGCCTTGAACGGCGCGCAGCCGGTGAGGCTGGCCAGCGTCCAGTGGTGGCCCGACGGCGAGTTGCACATCCGGTTCCTTGAGTACGCCGGCCGCTACTGCAAGGCGTCGACCGACTTCTACGCCGCCGACGTCGACCAGGTCCTCGACATCCTGTGCGCCCTGCGGCTGCTGCCGGCCCACCTGTCCACCGTGCACGCCGCCGGCGTCCAGGCCGGCATGCGCGCCGGCGACGCGATCGACGGCACCACCGAGGAGGCCCCCCATGGCTGATCTGCCCTGCTACGAAGGATGGCGGCAGGTGCCCGCCGGCCTTCTCTCCAAGTCGCAGTTGGCGGATCTGGACCTGCCCCGGGTCCCGGGCGGCGCCCCGGTCCGGGCCCGGGTCGAAACCAGGGACTGGCGTGACCACAAGACCGTGGTCGACCTGTACAGCCTGGGCGAGACGCTGCCGTCGGCGGCGACGATCGGCCAGTTGGAGGCGGCCCGGGCCCGCGCCAGCGCGTCGCGGGTGTGCGAGGACTGCGGCGCCCGCCCGGACCGGTCGCTGCCCTGCGTCAACGGCCGGCACCTGTGCCAGCTGTGCTCGCGCATCCTGTCGCTGCAGGAGCTCGCCGAGAAGGCTGGCGCCGAACGGGCCGGCGTCGTCGCCTGGGCCCGCCAGATCCTCGCCTCCGACCTGTTGCCGCCGTACGTGGTGCGCGTCAAGCAGATCCTCCGGCCACCCGCACCGTCGGGCCGCCAGAACCTGGACCCGGTCGCGGTGTGGGTGGACGCGGTCGACACGACCGGCCGCCGCCTGGTGAACACGACGATCCGGCTCGCTGGCCCTCGGGTGCGGGCGGTGCCCGCCGGCGCCGTCGACCCGACCAGCGTCGAGGAGCAGATCCGCACCCTGCTCGCCGCCCCGGTGATCGTCACCTGGTTCGACAAGGAACTGTCGCCGCTGCACACCCTCTACGGCGTCAAGACCGCCCCCGGCTGGTACGGCGGCAACCCCAACGCGATGAGCTGGCGGGCCACGTACTGGCGCGGCGACGTCAACCCCGACGCCTACCACTTCACCCGCCGGTCCGCGATCAACCCGGTCCGGGCCGACCGGACGCTACTCATCCTGCGCCGCATAGCGGCCACCGGCCTGCCGGACGATCCGGCGTGAGCGCGATCGGTACCCGGTCGGAGGCGCCGGACTTCCTCGACGACCCGGACGTGCGGCCGGCGTGCAAGGACGTCGACGACCCGGAGCGGTTCTTCCCGTCGAGCGAGGCGGAGGCGGTGTCGATAGCGACCGTGTACTGCCGTCCGTGCCCGCTGCGCCCGGGGTGCCGGGAATGGGCGCTGCGGCAGGGCGACTACCTGTGGGGCGTGTGGGGCGGCACCACCCAGGCGGAACGCAAGCGGCTGCGCCGCGGCGGTGTGCCGTGAGCGGCGGTGTGTGGTTGGTGGCCACGGCCCGCCTCGGCCGGCCCGCACCGGCCGACGAACCGTACCCGCACATCTGCGGCATCACCGTGGACGCGACCCGCCGCCGTGACCGCTTCCGGCTCACCCGCAGGGACTGCCCGGCCTGCGCGGGCCGGCCGGGGTGAGCGGCCGTGCCCCGCGACGAGCTGGGAGACGAACTGCTGCGCGAGCGGTTCGGGCCGTCGCCGCGGCTGCCCCGGCCCGCGCCGCCGCACCCGGTCGCCCGGGCCCTGGCCGCCCGTGCCGCCGCCGGCGTCGACCAGCCCTCACCCGGCCGCCGACGTCGCCACCTGGTCGTGGTCGACGACGACCCGAAACCCACGGCGGCGGCATGACCGCCCCGCCGGCAACACGAGATCGAGCAGAGGAGCAGCACGACGTGGGAGCCGAGAACCACAGCAAGGCGCGGCGCCTGGCGGCCACCGCCCTGCACGCGGCGATCGACCAGAACTGGCAACGGGCCTCCGCCGCTGTCGAGCGGATCAGCGCCGAGTGCACCGGCGAGGGTCTGTGGGACGCCCTGGTCGGCTGGTGCGACACGTTCATGGCGCACGCCGTTGGCGGCGACCCGAAGTTCGGCAAGGTGCGCCTGGCCGGGTGGAACGTCGCCACCGGTGCGGTCGGCGAGGAACCGCCCACGCCGTACGGCAGGTGGGCCCAGGACCTGATCGGCGCCCGCGCCGCCGGAGACCTCGACGCCTTCCAGGCCGAGGTGCAGCGACTCAACGACGTCGACGACGGCCGCGAGCGCGGCCGGTACGTCTCGGCGCTGCTCACGTCGATCGCGCTGACGATGCGCAGCCTGCCGCGCGGCTACGCGAGCATGGGCCGAGCGCCGGCGGGCGGTGGTGACGGTGCCTGACTGGCCGCAGAGCCTCCCCGCCCTCGCGATCCGCCGCCTCCTCGGCCGGGACAACTGGTCGACGCCGGTGAGGTTCGGGCCGGACGGCTGGCGCTTCGACCACCTCGACGGCACCGCCCGGATCCTCATCTCCGTCGACCAACTCGACGGCGTCGAGTGGGTGCACGCGTCCATCTCCCGGACCGACCGGATCCCCAGCTACGCCGACCTCAAGCTGCTACACGCCGCCGTCTTCGTCGACCGGTGGGCGTATCAGGTGTTCGCCCCACCCGCCGACCACGTCAACATCCACGACCGCGCGCTGCACCTGTTCGGCCGCCTCGACGGCCACCCCAGCCTGCCCGACTTCACCCAAGGAACAGGATCGATATGAGCGACCAGACCAGCACCACCGCGCCGGCCGACGCGCCGCCGACCGCGACGAGCGAGGGATGCGCCCACCTCGCCGCCGCCGAGACATACATGCAGAACCTCGACGAGTTCACGCGCCGCGTCGCCCAGAAGCTCGACGAGGGGTACATCGCACCCCACGTGACGCAGCAGTGGGCGGCCCGCCAGGAAAAGATGATGGAGGTGGCGCGCACCAACGCGCTGGTGTCCATCGCCGCGTCGCTGGCCGTGCTCGCCGGCCGCGCCCGCCCCCAGCCCGCTCCGGGTGGTGACACCGATGGAGCTTGAGATCCTGTGGCTCATTCTCGGCCTGGCCGTGCCGGCGGGGCTCCTCATGGCCTTCGCGAGGCTGGTCGACTCCGCGCTCTGGTCATCTCTGGCCGGCTTCCTGGCCATGCTCATCATGCTGGCCATGGTCGTGACCGTGGTACCGGAGTTCCTGGCGGTGCTCTGGTGAGCTACGACATCCATCTGTCGATCGACAGCGGGGGCCCGGAGCCGGCCACCGTCTGGGGCAGCTGGAACTACACCAGCAACTGCGGGGCGATGTGGCGGCGCGCCGGTGCCGACCTCGCTGAGTTTGAGGGCAAGACCGCCGCCGAGTGCCTGCCGATCCTGGTCGCCGCGATCCGGCGGATGGAGGACGAACCGGCTACCTACCAGGCGATGAACCCGCCGAACGGGTGGGGTGACTACGACTCTCTGCTGCACGCGCTCCGCCAACTCGCCGACGCGTTCCGCGCACACCCGAAGGCGACCGTCGAGGTCCACCGATGACGGATCCGACGGAAGGGCCAGAACCCGGGTGGGCCGACCGCCAGTTCCACGTCCAACAGACGGGTCACGAAGTCACCTTGGTAGGCGACGAATGGACCTGCATCGACTGCGCGAACTCGACCTGCATCGACTGCGCGAACGGGACCTGCATCGTCACCAGCGGCGGTGATCCTCCGGACCCGCCTGCACCGTAGCGGCGCTGCTCGCCGCCCTGATCGCCCTGCTCAACCCCTCGGCGCGGCCACCTCAGTGGGTGGCCGCGCTTTGGCATACCAGGAGAACCATAGATGTTGATCATTAGTCGGCTGGGCCGGGCGGGGGGCCGCTAATGCCATGGGGGCGCATCGACGACCGGCTGGCCATGTCGGTCAAGGTTCGGGGCCTGGCCGACCCGGGCGCGACCGGCCTACGCGCCAAACGCCAGCGCGCCGAGGCACTCGGCGTGTGGGTCCAGGTCCTGTCCTGGGTCTCCGGAGAACGCTCGGACGGCTTCCTGACCCTGGACATTCTCGACCTCTTCGGTTGGGAAGAGGCCAACGAGCGCCTGTTCCGGGCCCGCTACGGCCGGGCGCCGCTGCTGCATCGTCGTGCCGACGGCGAGCAGTGCGAGTGCATGTCCGGCCGCGTGTGGGTCGACGACTTCGACTTCCTGATCCACGACTACCTCGACCGCAACCCGTCCCGGTCGGAGAACGACGTCCACAAGGCCAAGGCCAAGGAGTTGAAGAACGGCGCCCTGAAGGCGGCCGTGCGGGCGAGGGATCGGGATATCTGCCGCTACTGCGGCCGCACCTGCCAGCACTCCGACCGCGTCTCTGACGCCGGCCTGACCTTCGACCACGTCGACCCCGAGGTCGCCGACGGCATGTCGAATCTCGTCGTGGCGTGCCGCGGCTGCAACCGCCGCAAGAGCAAGCGCACCCCCGAGGCCGCCGGCATGGTCCTGCTGCCCGCCCCCGGCGAACAGCCACCCGCCAGCGAGGGACCTGGACCTGGACCTACGTCCGACCTAAGTCCCGACCTAGGTCCGGACCCAAGTCCCGACCTAAGTCCGGACATAGCTCCGGACCCAAGTCCACCACCCGACACAAACCCCGTGACCAGCACCAACGCACCCGCATACCCGCAGACCAGCGACGAGACCAGCGCCCTGACTCAGGTCGCATCGTCTCCCGGGACGGGACGGGCCGGGACGGGCACCGCTCCCTCCACAGG